>PATJ01000018.1 GCA_002713545.1 Acidimicrobiaceae bacterium | reverse complement strand
GAAATAAAACAAATGCTAAAACGAGGTCATACAGCCGCATTAATAGGGGAGTCTGGTGCTGGCAAGTCATCACTTGCGAATGCGTTGCTTGGTGGCGAAATTTTAGAAACAGGCGAAGTTAGACCAGGTGACAAAAGAGGCAGGCATACAACAGTTACCCGTGAGATGCTTCTTTGTCCTGATGGAGGTTTGCTAGTCGACACACCAGGCTTGCGCTCTGTTGGTATATGGGATGCTAAAGAATCTTTAGAAAAAGTTTTTGCTGATTTGGAAAAACGTTCCAAGGATTGTCGTTTCAGTAACTGTATGCACGATAGCGAACCAGACTGTGCAGTAATTGGAGATGTTTTAAAGGGACTAGTGGACGAGAGGAGACTGACTAGGTATCGGGCTCTTTTGAAGGAACTTTCAGATCAACAGACGAAAACCTCAAAACGTAAAAACAGATGACATTTGCTAGTGCTAGTTATTTTCTTGTTGGGTAAGGTTCTTCAAAAAAGAACGATCAATTTTAAAACCATTCTTTAATGGCAATTCATCGACAATGCTTACTTCTTCTGGCAGTTTGTAATTAGCTAGTTTGTCTTTTCCAAATTCAACCAGATCCTCCAGAGTCAGATTTTCTCCAGATTGTGAAGGCACGACAAAAGCGACTCCCACTTGACCTAAGACAGGGTGAGTTTTTGGAATCAATACCATTTGCTCAATTTTAGGGTGAGTGCTTAAAACCGATTCAACTTCTTGCGGGTAGACGTTATAACCACCCCTTATAAACATTTCGTTAGTTCTCCCAGCAAGTCTGAAAAGCCCATCCTCTCCTACTCTTGCCAAGTCCTCTGTTTTTAACCATCCATCAACTAGAAATTTTTTTGTATTTTCTGGATCACGCCAATATGAGTTCATAGAACTTGGAGTTTTAAGAAATAGTTCTCCAATCTCCCCAGTGTTAACAAGATCCCCATCTTCACCGAGTATTTTCGCTTGCACTCCTAGTCTTGGTTTACCTATTGTGTAAAGGGACTCTTCCAATGAAGCTTCGAGCGAAGTAGCTAACCCGATTCCACCTGACTCCGTTGAAGAATAGCGAATTGAATACGGGGCATTGAAACTGTTTTTCGCTCTTACTACTAATGCAGGCGGAGAAGGGCCTCCACCAGCAACAACTGCTTTAACACAATTTAAATCGTAATTTTCCAAATTATCTACTTTTAGGAGTAGTGCAATTTGAGCCGACACACCTGCAATCGCAGATATGCGGTGCTTCTCGACAAGTTCCAGCACCTTTTCAGCTTTCCACCTATCAAGAACATGAAGCGTCAGACCTTTTGATAGTTGCCACGGTAGTTTCGTCATACTTCCCACGTGAGCAAATGCCGTACTTGGA
This sequence comes from Acidimicrobiaceae bacterium, assembly GCA_002713545.1. Lineage (GTDB taxonomy): Bacteria > Actinomycetota > Acidimicrobiia > Acidimicrobiales > MedAcidi-G1 > MedAcidi-G1. The sequence continues at coordinate 42,415 of PATJ01000018.1, read as the reverse complement.
ACGAGGTGACCGCCAGTCCCCCAAACACCCTCAGTGTCCATTTTTTGTATTGCAAAGAGCTCTTTATTTGTGAATAGAGCACCCTTAGGTATGCCAGTTGATCCTGATGTGAAGCAAACACAGACTGCTCGATCGGGATTCTCTTCAAGTTTTCTTGGTTGGAACGAATCGGAACGAAGATCTATTAGTAATCTCTCCCTATTTTCAGTAATTTCTATAATTTCAACAGAAATATCTGTTGGGATTCCATCCGACAGGTCAAGAGTGGTAATAACAAGATCTGGTTCCGTAATTTCACAAATTGCTCTCCGCTCTAAAGCTTTAAGACGTGGATTAACACCAGCAGTAACAACACCAATTTTTGACGCCGCTATATAGATAATTAGGTATTCGATACTTGTAGGGAGAGACAATAAAACGATTGAACCTTCTATTAAACCTCTTTTCAGAAGGGCGCCTGACACTTCGTCAGAGATCCTGTCCAAATCTTTGTATGAAAGTGAGATATTATTTTCACATTCGATTGCAGTTTTATCATTAAAATTTGAAGCAGCAGCTCTTACTATTTCTGGAAGCATTAAGAGAAATGCTATCTCTTTCTTGAAGTGGGTGATTTAATTAGACATTTTTCCTCAGGGGTAGTGATTTTTNTGAAAATTTTTAATGTACGNGAGGNGCATGTATAACTTGCCCCGTAGCATTGCACTTTGAGAAGGTAGTCCAACTGAGCCTTCGATAATTTTCAGGAGGAAAACAGTAAATGGCGCGGACGAGTGCAATTGACAGATTCATTATTGAAGCTGAAGCTTCTGGGTTGGATATCGAAGTGCAGCGTTATCCGGATGGCACACGAACAGCTGCTGACGCAGCTGCAGCTGTTGGTTGCAAGATAGATCAGATAGTCAAGTCCTTGGTATTTATGGCTGATGTGCGGCCGATCCTCATCCTTTGCTCTGGAGCGCGTAGGGTTGATGAAGAAAAACTAGCTGAATACATAGGAACAGAAATAAGAATTGCAGGCGCTAGTGAGGTTCGTGCCGCTACAGGTTATGCAATTGGAGGGACCCCTCCGTTGGGTCACACTGTTCCACTTAAGACAGTAGTAGATCCACACTTAATGGAATTTGAAGAAATTTGGGCTGCAGCAGGCACACCTGATTCTGTTTTCCCTATACAACCAAAAGAACTTGTAAAAGCTACTAGCGGTGCTGTGGTTGCAGTTACACGCTGAAGAAAAGAGTAAAAATGTCCGGTAACTGTGATGGTCAGGTGGTGATCGTAACGGGAGCCGGCAGGGGNCTTGGCAGGGCTCATGCTTTAGCTCTCGCNTCAGAAGGAGCTTCTGTATTNGTTAACGANNTAGGGGTTTCACTNGATGGAGAAGGTACGGGATNTTCTCCAGCGGATCAAGTAGTGAATGAAATCTTAGAAATGGGAGGAAAAGCTGAAGCAAATTCTGCTGATGTAGCTGATTGGGAGCAAGCTGAAAGAATGGTTTCACATGCTATTGAAAAGTGGGGGAGATTAGACGCATTAATTTGTAACGCTGGTTTCCTCAGGGATCGAATGCTAGTGGGTATGAGTGAAGACGAATGGGATTCAGTGATACGAGTTCANCTCAAAGGCCATTTGGCACCCGCCCGTCATGCGGCAAGCTACTGGAGAAATTTAGCAAAAGAAGGAAAAGAGATTAAAGGTCGAATAGTTATGACATCTTCGGGAGCAGGCCTTATGGGAAGCGTTGGTCAAGGTAACTACGCAGCGGCTAAAGCAGGAATAGCATTACTGGTTGTTCAAGCATCAGCGGAGTGGGGTCAATANGGTNTCAAAGTAAATGGCATAGCACCAGATGCGAGAACACGCATGACCGAAGGAATTTTTTATGATGCAGAAATCCCAGAAGGTTGGGATGAAAAGAATCCCGAAAATGTTTCGCCCCTTGTTGTTTGGTTGTCGAGTAGAGATTGCAACGTGACGGGAAGAATATTCGAAATTTCAGGTGGGAAAATTAATCTATGTGATGGCTGGAGGCACGGTCCTTCGGAAGAGGTAGAGGGNAGAAAGTTCGAAGTTAGCGAAATNGGNGTGGTGGTGGANCGTTTATTGGAAAAAGTTCCGCCACCAGAGAGTGTTTACGGCTCACGTTAGTTTCTGTTCATTCATATTTTCATGTAATGAAGATAACGAATCGTTTTTCTCTTCTAATTTAAAGTTTTCTTCCAAGGCAAGGCGACCTTCGTCAAGACTTATGCCTAGCTGGCGCAATTCTTGGACAAATCTAATAGAGGCTTCAGATAATCTAAGTTGCCTTTGCATAAGTGGTTCTGAATGCGGGGGCTTATCTGCTACAAAGGTACCTTTTCGGCCCCTTCCAATTGTTAGCCCGTCGCGTTCTAGCTCGGTATAGGAACGAGCAATGGTACCTGGAGCTATTTCTAAACATCCTGCTAGTTCTCTTACGGTCGGTAGTCGACAATNCGGCAAAAGATACCCGACNGCAATCATGACTGATATCTGTGCTCTTATCTGCTCGAAGAGGGGAATTACGATTTTGTTGTCTAATCGAAGAGTCATTTTTCTGTGAATCCCTTTTTCATCAATGAAGGGAATAAATGATGGACTTGACATAATGTTTATTGTATTAATACAAANTACAAAAAATTAAAAATANACGCCTATTAATAGACAAATAAATTNGTACATAGCATATTTGTATTAGTCAACAATTTGGAGAACACATGAAACTAGTAACCGCAGTGATAAAACCGTTCAAACTCGACGACGTCAAAGATGCTCTTGCGAGCTTAGATATACAGGGTATGACCGTCAGTGAAGTTCAAGGATTTGGACGTCAAGGCGGACACAGCGAAACCTATAGAGGAACCGAATATAAGGTTTTATTTACTCCAAAAACACGGGTTGAAACTGTTGTTGATGATGATCAAGTTGAGAATGTTGTAGATGCAATAGTTGCAGCAGCAAGAACTGAAAAAATTGGTGATGGAAAAGTTTGGGTTACTGGAGTTGAATCTCTAGTAAGAATTAGAACTGGTGAACGAAACAGCGACGCTGTTTAGTCAAACATATTCTGTTTAGCNATCGGTTTACTCGGATACCTTTTACTTATGGATGAAAAAACAGAATTGAANACCGAAAAGTCCATTCAATTCCAAGTCGAAAACAACGTCGCTTGGATAACTATAGACAATCAGGCAAAAGGCAATGGCTTAACNCCTGAAATGAGAAATCACTTGATAGATCTGTTTGAAAGTTTTAACGGTCAATCTGAAATCAGATCAGCAATAATAACAGGCGCNGGTGAGAAGTTTTTTTGTACGGGTGCAGACCTGAGCGCTTCANGCCAAAATAATGACAACTCTGACAAGGNAACCGAACCCATTGTCGGTGAGATTCGGCGAATGATGTTAGATGGAAGTATTAAGCTAATGAATTCCGTTATAGATTGTGAAATCCCGGTTATATCAGCTGTGAACGGAACGGCCGCCGGTATAGGTGCTCATCTAGCGTTTTGCAGTGATTTAGTTATCACAGCGGAAACTGCGCGCTTTATTGAAATTTTTGCTCGACGAGGACTTGTTCCGGATGGATTNGGAGCTTGGATCTTGCCGCGACTTATTGGAATTCAGAAAACTAAAGAATTGATGTTTTTTGCAGATGACGTTTCAGCTGAAGAAGCACTTCGATTGGGCCTTTGCAATCGCACTGTCCCAGTGTCAGAGCTTAAAACAAAATCGCGAGAATGGGCTGAACGTTTAGCTGCAGGACCATCCCGTAGTTATATGTTCACAAAATGGATGCTTAACAAGTCTTTAGATGTCGACAGAATGACCCTAGCAGAGTACGAGGCATGGGCAGTTGAAGTCAACGCCTCCACACAAGATTCCAAAGAAGGAGTTCTTTCATTCCAAGAAAAGAGAACTCCAGAATGGAAAGGGTATTAAACAAAGCAGTGATTTTTGAAATTGACGATTTTGCAAATGTGAAACTCCTAAATCCAAATGACTTTAAAGAGTTTTGTATCCAGTGTTCCGACACTAGGTCCGCAATTGAGATTTGCGAAATATTAGAATTAGTGCAGCAAGGGAACAAGGTAATTGATGAAAAGCATCTTTGGTTATGTAGTGAGCTTGTAAGAGAATTAGCTCCTAATGCTAATAAAGAGAATTGGGAAAAGGGTTTTACAAAGATGATTGANTATGCAACTTCAAATGGGTGGACTGAAAATAATGGGACGTTGATACGCGCACACATAGAGTGAGCTAAGGTCTAACAATGACAGACATAACAATTTTCCACAATCCACATTGAAACTCTTCCACGAATGCCTTAGCGGTCGCTGAGGAAGCGGGTGTNCAAGTAGAAATAGTTCTTTATATGAAAGAACCNCCAGATGAAAAGCTGCTAACTAGAATCGTTAACGGNCTTGAAGACCCAGTTGAGGATTTAGTTAGGAAAGATTCAAAATTTAAAAAATTGGAACTNATNCCNGANGACTATGTGGGAAATTCAAAAGCGGTTGTTGAGATACTTTCTGACCAAAAAGCATTATTGCAGCGACCTGTAATAGTTAAGGGAAAAATTGATGGGAATGCTCCCCTGAAAGCGATTATCGGTCGGCCTAAGGACCGGATAGCTGATTTTATTAAGTAGAAAAAACTTATTTAATNTTTTTGTTTTTTGGNAGAATTAAGTTTCACATGGCTAACAACATCTGCGAGCAGATCTACAGGTGCATCATAAGGAACAGACAGGCCTACTCTGTCGGCTATGTCTCCGAATCGTTCCACTAGTTGAGAACCAACTTCTGAAGGTTCGCCAACAACTGCCAGAGTATGAAGAACTTCATCAGTTATAACTGAAGAAATTTCCTCCCANCGGCCCTCTTTGGTAAGGCGATTGAGAACAGGCTGCATATCTCCCCAGCCATGTACGTCAAGTGTGACCTTATAAGCAGGAGTTGAGCCNTAAAATGCCAAGTTGAATTTTGCACCTTTTATTGCTTTTTCATATTCCTCATCAGATCGGTAAGAACACACGATTGAATTTGTAATGAGTTTAGGTTTATTTATACGACCAGCCTTGTCAGCGCCATCTGTAAGAGCTGGGATGGTTACTTCGTCAAGGAATTTGCGACTGCTAAATGGATGTATCAGAACACCGTCAGAAAGTTCTCCAGCTAATTTTGTCATCATGGGGCCAAGCGCAGCTAGCCATACAGGAGGAGGTTCCCATGGCATTGAATCTGGCACGAAAATTGGGGTCATCAGGCTGAATTTATAGAACTCTCCCTGGTAATTAAGCTCAGATCCCTCTGACCAACATTTAAAGATAGCTTTGATAGATTCGATCACTTCACGCATTTGTTTTACGGGGCGCTCCCATGTGGCTGAGTATCTTTTTTGAATGTGAGGTTTGATCTGACTTCCTAATCCAAGAGCCATTTTTCCTCGTGAATAGTTTTGCAAATCCCAGCCCGTGCAAGCAAGAAGCATTGGGCTTCTAGGGAATGCCAATGCAATGTTCGTATAACAGTAAAGATCACTGTGCTCAGCAGCTAAGACNAGGGGCGCAAATACGTCNCGATTNGANTCNGCNGTNAATACNCCGTCAAANCCNGCNNNTGCNAATTCAGTNACCCNATTTGGNACCAAAGACAAATCAGTAGTTATTCCGATNTCTAAAAACATGCTNCTCTTTTCNANAAATCAGTGATGGGNAAAACATACCCNCTTAAAGATTAATTTTTGCGATCGGCTTCATATATNTAGCTTTCGTNAGTTAGGGTCATTGAATAACNAACNAATTGCTAGGAGAAATGATGTTNGCAGCGGTCATGGAAACTGTGCCAACCGATCAGCTNGTTATAGCTGATGATTTGACNTTAAGAGAAGTNGGTCCCGGAGATGTNAGACTAAAAGTNGCNCATAGTGGAGTATGNCATTCAGACCTTTCAGGNATGAANGGNACNATTCCGACAGAACCTGGCACAGTGCTAGGTCANGAAGGNGCTGGNGTCGTACTCGAAGTTGGTGAAGGTGTTTCNCATGTGNCAGCAGGNGATCATGNNATAATCGCATTTTCTCCNCCNTGNGGTGCATGTNCNTANTGCACAGGNAGNCATCAGCCAAATTTATGCATGAATGGGTTAATGGCNATGGGTGTNAANCAACANTTCAGGCAAGGNGANAGNGTCATCGGATCTTTTTGNGGATGTGGAACTTTNGCTGAAGAAACNATNGTNCCNGNAATAGCTACTGTGAAAATAGATAANGACATTCCTNTNGATATAGCCGCANTNATAGGTTGTGGTGTAACTACTGGNGTNGGGGCNGCNCTAAATACNGCNAAANTCACACCAGGNTCATCAGTCTTGGTAGTNGGAGCTGGAGGAGTTGGGATTGCGGCTATACAAGGAGCGAGAATAGCTGGGGCATCNGCAATTGTTGCCGTTGATCTCCACGAAGGAAAGTTAGAAAGAGCAAAANCTTTTGGAGCGACACANGGAGTAACACCTGAAGAAATTCCAGCAGCTATGGCTGAAGTAACTTCCGGCGAAGGATTTGATTTCACATTGGAATGCATTGGCCTAGCGTCAACGATGAGACAGTCATTTGANTTGACCCGTCGTGGNGGAACTTGCTGCATAGTGGGAGTCGGCAGACCAGATGAGATGTTTGAGCTTTCAGCTTTCGAAATGTTCTTTTCAGAGAAAGTACTTATTGGTTCTATGTACGGAAGTGCAGATGTTAGAACAGACTTCAATCGTTTCTTAAGTCTTTATAAATCAGGCAAGTTGGATCTAGATGGGATGATCTCCCGACGCATAAAAATAGACGAAGTTAACGACGCACTAGGCAGTTTGGGTGATGCCGATGTTATCAGGCAGGTAATTGACTTTTAAATTTCTAGAGGAGTTGTAACTTCAGAATGAGTGAATCAGAAAAGCCGTTAAAGGCTGAACTGACTGTCGAGTACCCATTTACGCGAACCACTGGGAAAGTAATCGGTGCCTTCATGACAGGGTTGAGAGAAAAGCGATTATTCGGGATTAAGAGATCGGATGGNAGTGTTCTAGTTCCCCCTTTGGAATATGACCCGACCACAAGTGAGCCGCTCACAGAAATGGTAGAAGTGTCACAAAGCGGAGTAGTTGAAACTTGGACTTGGATAGATCCTCCCCGTCCGCAATCTCCATGGGATACCCCACATGCACTGACATTGATAAGACTCGATGGGTCAGACACCTCAATGTTGCATGCTGTACTTGCTGATTCGCCTTCAGAGATGAGAACTGGGATGCGTGTGACTGCTAAGTGGAGGGAAGAGCGTGTCGGTCACATAACAGATCTGGCGGGATTTACACCCGAAACTAAAGAAGTTGATTCTTGATATGACCGATCCAAATTCACCACCTGCATCGTTATCTGAAGACGTAAAGATTCCTGAATCAATAAGTGGGTTAGAANCAGTTCGTTCAGTACGAAGCCCTATAAAGCTTGTTTATGATTTTGTNCCAAGTCCACCAGTGCAAGAATATTTGCGTTCTTACTCAAAAAAGAAAATTTTAGGTCACCGCTCACCTGTTGACGGAGCTGTCTTTGTGCCTCCTCGGGGAGTTGACCCTCGGCATGGTGTCTTAATCGAAGAGAGTGTGGAACTTTCAGATAGAGGTCATGTGGGAAATTTTTGCGTAACACATCTACCCATTCCTGGTAGAGATGATTTAGATATACCTTATGTCAGTGCATGGATACATCTAGATGGCGCAAACGTGGGGTTTTTAGGATTGGTAGCTGGTTGTGAAAATGATGAAGTTCACATAGGAATGCGCGTCCAAGCGGTATGGAAAAAAGAAGAAGAGTTAGGCAATACCGCTGAGAATATTCTTTATTGGAAACCAACTGGAGAACCTTCAGTGCCTGTAGAAAAAGCCGGCAATCGTGCATGGGATCAAACAAATGAATGAAAGTCATAATTTTCGAGATGTAGCNGTTGTTTCCGTCGCCAGTCATCAGACTAAAACTTTAAGTGAAGTNAATGAGGTTCAGCTAATGGCTGACCTTATTAGCAAGTGCAGAAATTCAGCTGGNGTAACACAGGAAGAGATTGGTTTTACATGTTCAGGGAGCAGTGATTTTTTAGCNGGACAAGCATTTTCATTTGTTCATACTCTCGACTCNGTTGGNGCTTTNCCTCCGATTTCCGANAGNCANGTTGAAATGGATGGAGCATTNGCTCTATACGAAGCATGGGTAAAGCTCCAAATNGGTGANGTNGATACNGCNCTTGTTTACAGTTATGGAAAACCTTCNGCTGGATCNNTAATTGATGTTTTAGCCACACAGCTAGATCCCTATTATGTTTCTCCGCTCTGGCCTGATTGTTTCTCATTAGCAGCTCTTCAGGCACGGCTTTTACTTGATAGAGGCTTAATAACCTTAGAAAAAATGGCCGAAATATCTATGAGAAGCCAAAAGAATGGATTTGATAATCCGAATGCGGTTAGAAGCTCGAAAGATGTGTCAATCGAAAACCTTATGAACGAACCTNCTATAGCGGATCCTCTCAGAGCAAGTGATGTTGCCGAAATTACCGACGGGGGATGCGCGGTAATTTTAGCTGCAGGGGATAAAGCAAAATCACTTTGCGATAGACCCGCTTGGATAAAGGGAATTGACCACAGGGTGGATTCACACACATTAGGTGTAAGAGATTTAACNAGGTCCCCTTCGGCTTTTCTAGCGGCCGAAAANGCAGGAGGNANTNNTGANCGGCTTGANNTAGCTGAAATTCACGGAATGACTTCCACTCAAGAGTTGATCCTCGAAAAAGAGTTTGGCTTGACTGAGGAAACTCTGATCAACCCTTCAGGTGGTTGCCTTGCTTCTGACACAATGATGGCTTCAGGATTAATACGTATCTCTGAAGTAGCTAGAAGAATTATTTCAGATCAAGCAGACCGGGGATTAGCACATGCGACTTCAGGGCCCTGTCTTCAGCAAAACCTTGTATGCATTCTGGAGGGTGAATAATGTCAGCAGAGTTGACAGCTGTTTTAGGTGTGGGTCAAACAAAATATTCTGCCACACGAGGAGATGTATCAATCGCAGGACTTTGCCGCGAAGCAGCATACAGAGCCTTGGAAGATGCTCACCTGGANTGGAAAGAAATAGATGCGGTGGTTATTGGTACAGCTCCAGATTTTTTTGAAGGAGTAATGATGCCAGAGTTGTATTTGGCAGAGGCTCTCGGAGCGGTTGGAAAACCAATTCTTAGAGTCCACACAGCTGGTTCAGTAGGTGGTTCCACTGCCTTGGTGGCAGCTTCTTTAATACAATCTCGTGTACATGAAAAAGTTCTAACAATCGGATTTGAAAAACAGTCTGAGTCTAATGCAACTTGGGCACTTTCTTTACCTCAGCCATTTTCGGTTTCAATTAATGCTGGAGCCGGAGGTTATTTCTCCCCGATTATCCGGCAGTACATGAGTCGCTCCGGAGCGCCAGAATTAATTGGCTGCATGGTTGCTTTTAAAGATCGGCAACATGCGTTGAAAAACCCTTATGCACACTTGCATCAAAATGATTTGACATTTGAAGAAGTTGTTGAGTCTCCGATGTTGTGGGATCCAATTCGCTATTCAGAAACATGCCCCTCATCGGACGGGGCATGTGCGATGGTCTTAGGCAATGAAACATCAGGAGATAGAGCAGAAAACCCGGTTGCATGGATACACGGCACGGCCATGCGTTCAGAGTCCAATAATTTCCCAGGAAGAGANGAAGTGAATCCTCTCGCTAGCAGACAATGCGCAGCGGATGTTTTTAGACAAGCGGGAATAACGAATCCACTAAAAGAGATTGATGCTGTTGAGATTTATGTGCCCTTTTCATGGTATGAGCCGATGTGGTTGGAAAGTTTGGGCTTTGCGGAAATTGATCATGGATGGAGAATGGTTGAGGACGGTACAACAAATCTGTCTGGAGGTAAATTACCGGTCAATTGCTCAGGAGGAGTTCTTTCCTCAAATCCCATTGGAGCTTCCGGCATGATTCGCTTCGCTGAAGCAGCTTTACAAGTTCGAGGCATGGCTGGAGCCCATCAGGTTGATGGAGCCAAAAAATCTTTTGGCCATGCCTATGGTGGAGGAGCACAATACTTCGCTATGTGGATAGTTGGCGCTGAAAAACCTTAACGGCAAGACTTAGAGCGAAAAATTGCCTAATATGGAGTCACCCAGAGAAGGCGCAGCCGGTTTACCGGTTGGCCAAATTAAGGAGTTCAAATGAGAGTAGTAGTCGATTTTGACCTTTGCGAAAGCAACGCCATATGTATGCAAATAGCCCCGGACATATTTGAAGTCAGAGATGATGATTTCCTCTATGTCTTGGAAGAAACACCCAGTGAAGATCGTAGATCGAGCCTTGAAGAAAGTGTCCAGCGGTGTCCTAAGCAAGCAATTTCGATCGAAGAGTGACCTAACCACAAAAGAAAGTTGACGATGCACAGTTCTATAACAATTGTAGGAGCCTCGTTAGCTGGGGTCAGAGCGGCTGAAGCTCTAAGGTCAGAGGGTTTCAAGGGGAATATCAAACTTTTAGGCGACGAAGCAAATATTCCCTATGACAGGCCTCCTTTGTCAAAGAGTTTCTTAGAAGGAGAGATGACCTCTGAAAAACTATCCTTATTAACACCAGACAAAATTAATGAATTGGAACTTGAAGTTAGAACGGATAGTAAGGCATCAAATCTCGACATCGGATCACGAACTTTAGAGGTAAATGGAGAAGTAGAAAAATTTGATGCTCTGATAATTGCGACGGGAGCAAGAGCAAGAAAATTGCCTAACACCGAGAAAATCAAAGGTGTTCATACCTTAAGAAGTCTCGACGACAGTATAAAAATACGCAAGTCATTTAAATCAGGGAATCCAAAAGTTGTGGTTGTTGGGGGTGGTTTCATTGGCTGTGAAGTCGCGGCCACAGCTTCGAATTTGGGTATTGAAGTTACGATCGTCGAATCCCAGGATGTACCACTTTCTCATGTTTTAGGAGAGGAAGCGGGAAAAGTTATTTCAGAATTACATGTAAAAAACGGTATTCGGATGAAATGCGGTGTTGAAGTGCAAGAAATAAGGGGTGATTCCCAAGTCGAGGGAGTGCTTCTCAAAGACGGAACTCTATTAGAAGCAGATCTCGTAATTGTTGGNATCGGAGCTCTTCCAAACACGGAATGGTTGGAAAACTCTGGTTTGACAATTGAAAATGGTGTTTGTTGTGACCGAACATGCATAGCAGCACCAAATATTGCGGCAGCAGGCGACGTAGCGCGTTGGGACCACCAAGGTTACGGNAAGAGCATAAGACTAGAGCATTGGGATAATGCAGCTGAACANGGAAAATATGCTGCACTAAGACTTTTACAGACCGAAGCCGAAGCACTTCCATACGCTCCAATTCCATGGTTCTGGAGTGACCAGTTCGATAGGAAAATTCAACTTGCTGGTATCAGTGACCCAGAAGATGACTTCGAGGTGATAGTCGACTCTCCCGAAGAGGGGCGGTATACGGCAATATACGGAAANGAAGGAAAGCTAAAAGCAGTGCTAGGAATCAACCGTCCAAGACATGTGATGCAATTTAAGTCTTTGATGGAAAATAAAGCCTCATGGAAAGAAGCTTTGGATTTCGCCAAGGGAATCGGATAGCGAATCTGTGATTCGGTCATTAAAAATTATTGTGACCCTCGCACTTTTATCAAATTGCAGTTCGAGTTCTAACGATCTGCAATTTAAAATAGTCGAGCAAGCCATTCCAGAAGTTNTACTTCCGGCTTACCCTCATTTGGTAACTGAAGTTAGTTGCCCTGAATACGTCAATAAAGACTTGAGTACNGTTTCCTGCACACTCAAAGTTGCCGGAAAAGAGATCTCAGTTTCGGCTACAGGGCCTGACGTTNCAAATTCATTTAATATNAATCCNAGAATAAAAATTATAGAAGGTANCCAACTAGCTCAAAAAGTAAAGAAGAGACTNGATGATGATTTAGGCATAGAAAATGAAATCAAATGCACGCCAGAAATTAGAGTAGNTCACCCAGGGGAACTTTTCGATTGTGAAATAATTGANCCGAACGGNAGGNCTCACCATTTGCAAGCCAAAATTATTGACCTGCATGGTTCGTTTGAAATAATAAGCTAAACAAAACCGATCTTTAAACTTTATGACTTCTACACTGATCATCTGCCTTTCTAGAAAGTTGAAATGANNCAAAATANAGAAAACGAACAACTTATTGATGTTGTGGGCGTGGGTAATGCAATAGTTGATGTAATAACTGAAGTCGAAGAGTCTTTCATTGAGGAACAAAATTTGATCAAAGGTTCGATGAGTCTGATCAGTGCAGAACGTTCCGCTGAAATGCATCAAGCAATGCCAGCAGGTAAAGAAATGCCAGGAGGTTCGGCGGCAAACACAATGGTNGGTGTCGCACAATTAGGTGGATCAGCGGCCTACATCGGCAAGGTTTCAAAAGATTACCTTGGTCAGGTATTCAGAGAAGGAATGTTGAAAGCTGGAGTTAATTTTTCTTGCGGAATTGATGAAGATTTACCCACAGCACGTTGTTTGATCCAAGTAACTCCTGATGCCCAGCGAACAATGAATACCTTCCTAGGCATATCTGCGTATCTATCAGCAGAAGATATAGACCAAGAATTAGTTGCCTCTTCTGAACTTCTTTATTGCGAGGGATATCTATGGGACACCGATGAGTCCAAAGAAGCGATACGCAAAGCGATGAAGATCTCCAAATCTTCAAATCGCAAAGTTGCTCTTGCATTATCAGACACTTTTTGTGTAGAGAGACATAGGGAAGATTGGCTTGAACTTTTAAAAGAATTTGTCGACTATATTTTTTGCAACGAAAGCGAAATCTGCGCTCTTTACATGACCAATGATCTAGATGAAGCAATCGAAAAAATTTCAAAAAACGTAGATGCAGCATTCATAACTCTTGGCTCCAGAGGGTCAGTAGTCGTAGAACACTCTAAAAAAATACAAGTTGAAGCAGTGCCAGTTGAAGGTGTTGTTGATAGCACAGGTGCAGGCGACATATTTGCTAGTGGCGTAATTTTTGGAATGGGCCGAAAGTTGCCATTCAAAAAGTGTGCAGAGATGGGTTCACTGATGGCTTCAGAAGTGATCACTAGTTTTGGTCCACGAATTCAAAAAGATCCAAAAAAAATAGTGGAACACCTCTTATAGTCGCTCAATCGTCGTGATGATCGTAACTCTCAGCTAGCTTGGTCTCATGAATGAATACAAGTGTTTCGATGTCTCAATAGAAAAAGGTATCGCAACTGTTACTTTGAACAGAGGCGAAAAACTAAATACCATGATCCCAGCTTTTTGGTCAGAGTTGCCAAAAGCTATCGGTGAAATCAATTCCAGTGGGGAAGCTAGGGTAATCATTTTAGCTTCAACGGGAAAACATTTTTCAGCTGGCATGGATCTTGCGGTTTTTTCAATGGGTTCTGGTGATGCACAGGCAGAGGTCGGGCGGGTTAGAGCCAACCTCCGTGAAAACGCTCTTCATTTACAGGATTCTTTTAGCTGTTTAGAGAAAGCGCGAATTCCTGTATTAGCCGCCATACAGGGTGGGTGTATAGGGGGCGCAGTTGACATGGTTACAGCATGTGACATGAGATACGCATCTGAGGATGCCTTCTTTTGCATACAGGAAATAAATATAGGCATGACAGCTGATGTGGGAACACTTCAAAGACTGCCAAAGCTCATCCCTGAGGGGGTCTGCCGGGAACTTGCTTACACGGGAAGGAGAATGCATTCAGACGAAGCAAAATCAGTTGGTCTAGTAAATGAAGTTTTCTCTGACCAAGCGTCTCTTTTGGATGGCGTCATGGAGATCGCAGAAGAAATTGCTTCAAAATCACCATTAGCCATTTGGGGCTCAAAAGAGATGATTACATATTCACGAGACCATTCAACATCAGACTCTTTGAATTACATAGCTACTTGGCAGTCAGGTATGTTCCAGCCAGCCGATATGAAAGAAGCTTTTCAAGCAAAAGCAGAAAGTCGACCCTCCGAGTTTGATGATTTGTTGCCACTTAACAGGGGCTTGGATGAGGGGATCTGAAAAGAAAACTTTAAAAATAATTAATCGCTTAAAAATTCGAAACTTAGGTCCCCTAAGGTCACCAAAGAACTAGAAACCCAAGTTCCGAGTTGGCTGAAGTGAAGATCTAACTGAGAAATGTCTTCAAGAACTTCTGAACTTAACTCATAACTTCCCTCGTAAGACACTTCGATTGCCCACTCCGGTTTATCGATTTTATTTTTATCATCAATTTCGTAGATTGTTTCTAAAGTAGTTCCAGATTTNTCAAACGTGCTGTTCTCCAANTTTGGATTACTCGAGGGCAGATTATCAACGAATAATTGTGGGTCTGGCTTGCTAGCTAGTCGTTGAAGTCTCAGAACTAAGCCGACAAGTATTTCTAACGGTTCTCCTAATTCTCCATCTTGACACCATTGCCTGTAAGAAGTCTGCGACCATGTTGGCCANTCGAGTGTGAGATCACAATGTATGCGTGGTGGCTTTCCTTCACCTGGTAATCCATAATTGACCCTCCAAAACGTATTNCCTATTAAAAGATCGTTGTAAAAACTTTCTTCCATATCTTGCCTCTCGAGACGCGCACTCTCTAGNGAGTCCCTCAAAGCACCTATTGCATCGGAAAATACGTGGTCAATCATTGTAAGACAATTTAGCTAACACATTTCTCTTGGAAAAGTCAGTTGCCTTGATTTCTCCACCCNGAGTATCTGACAAGATGGTTGAGAGCAGATACTGCTCTGTTCGCTGATGCGTAACATAGCTGACCCGAGTTGCGGATAGTTCTGACCATTGGATTATTCGGCTGAGTGGTGGCAAGTTCTGAAGCAAGCAAGATTGGTTTACCTGATGACAAAGAAGCTTCGATTGCGGCCTCCGCGTACCTTTTTTCCTGACGTTCATGAAAGTTAACGATTCTTTCAAGACCGTGTTCAGGGTAGAACTTTCCAGTCCGCACAAGATTTGCGGTATTTCCTTGTATTCCTAGCCCAAGTTGAATTATCGAATCAATCTCTGGATGTTTGGAAGCCATTGAGAGAAGTTCTGGAATTGTGTCCCTGGTTTCTCCTCCTGCCAAATCGATCGGATTATTTTTACTCCAACGTGGAGGCAGTAATTTGTTGATTGCCTCCTTTAAGTCACCTGGAAGGGGTGCTAGAACCAGTTCAGAACTCTGACTAATTGCATCTGCAGTCACTACACCCCACCCACCCGCTGTTGTTAGAACTAGTACGCGTGGACCGCTAGGTAGAGGTTGTGTGGCAAATGTAGCAGCAATTTCAAAAGCTGCTTCGATAGTGGGAGCACGCGTTATACCAGCTTGTCTCGCCATGCCTTCAAAAATTTTGGAATCGCTTGCGAGTGAGCCAGTATGAGAAGCAGCTGCTCTTTGGCCCCCCATAGTCGTCCCACCCTTTACGAGCACAATTGGCAATTTCTTAGTTATTGCTTTAATTCTTTCGAAAAAATCTCGACCTTTTTCCAAACCCTCTATATAGCAGAGAGCTACATCGGTAGCTGGATCAGCAGAAAACCATTCAAGGAAGTCAATTATTCCTGTAGCAGCAGCATTCCCAGCTGAAACAGATCTACTTATCCCAATACCAGTCTGATTCGCATAGTTAAGAAAACTTGAAACAAAATTACCTGACTGAGATACCACAGCTATGCGTCCCTTTGGGGCGTAAGGTGCAACAATTTGTGCACAAAGACCAGCGGGTGGAGAAACTACTCCTTGGCCATTTGGGCCGGCAAGAACAAGATCCAATTCCGATGCTAAAGCAACTAGTCTTTTTTCGGCTTTTAAACCCTCTTCGCCAGTTTCTGAGTATCCACCAGCAGCACAAAAAACTGCTTTTACACCTTTTTCGGATGCTTTACGAAGCAACTCTTCGTTCACCTCAACAGGAGTGCACAAAATCATCAGATCAGCTTCATTAGCAGGTACAGAGTCAAGAGAAGTACTTACTTTTTGTTCCAGAACCGTAGCTTCTTCACGCCCAATAGCGAAAACTTTACCCTCATACCCGCATGAAAGAATATTGTGCAGAGCTACGAAACCGAATTTCCCGGGATGACTCGAAACCCCTGTAACTATCACTCCTCTCGGCTCAAAAAGGTACTTAAGATCCGAAGTCATACCGATTCCTCTTTTATTTCAACGAGAGCATCAACTGCTATAGGAATGCCATTGACAAGAATTAATGGGTTTAAATCAATCGATAAGATTTTGTCATTTTCGGCTAGATCACCCAGTTTCACAAGTAAATCAATTGTTGCGTCAATATCAAGAGCTTCTTCTCCACGAAATTCTTTCAGTAGATCGGTTGTTTTCAGCGAAGAAATTAAATCCCTAGCATCATAAGGAGTAATCGGGGCGATCCTGAATTCAACATCAGCTATAGCTTCAGCTAGGACTCCACCAAATCCAAACATCACACAAGGACCAAATTGAGGATCCCTGACTACACCCGCAATAACTTCACGTGACCCCGAGAGCATTTCTGTAATAAGCAGATTACTATTGTCGACTTTATTTTCTAGAAGTTCATTAGCAGCGCTTAAAAACTCAGACTCCGTTTTTAGATTAAGTCGCACAAATCCTTGCTCGGTTTTGTGAGCAATAGAAGAACCATTTAATTTCACTGCATTAGGGAAGCCAATTTCTCTCGCTGCATTTAGGGCTTCATCAATATCATTAGCGATCTTCCACTTTGAAACAGGAATTCCTACACTTTCGACTATCTGGCGTGATTCTGATTCTGAAGCAGTTGTCATAATGAATCTCAGTTCCCGTAACTATAAGATGGTTTCAGGAAAGGTTTTTCCAGCCCGGTTTAATAACTTTCTCAATTAAGTGAATTCTTTCATCAAANGGAATGAAGGCACTTTTCATAGCGTTAACTGTAAGCCAAGAAAAGTCATCCAGGTTCCAGCCAAAAGTTTTATTNAACGAAAGCAACTCAGAAGTCATTGAAACGTTGCTCATCAGCCTGTTATCAGTATTAACGGTAACTCTAAAACCCAAGTCCTTCAGCACCCCAATGGGATGTTCTTCTAATGATTGGACTGCACCGGTATGAATGTTGGATGTTGGGCATAATTCCAGAGGTATTCTTCTATCTCTGATGAACGAAGCCAGACTTCCAAGTATGTAGTTGCCTGATGCATCTAGTTCAATATCATCAATAATTCTCACTCCATGGCCTAAACGCTCCGCCCCGCAGTACTGGACAGCTTCCCAAATGGAAGGTAAACCAAATGCTTCGCCAGCATGGATTGTAAAATGNAAATTTTCCCGTTGAAGCAATTGAAACGCCTCTAAATGATCTGTTGGAGGGTAACCGACTTCACGGCCAGCAATATCAAAACCAACGACTCCCTTATCGCGAAAGTCAACGGCAGCTTCGGCGATTGTTTTAGAGTCGTTGCTGGTTCTCATAGCAGTAATAATTGTTCTTAAAGTTAGGTTGGTNCCTGATGATCCCTCAGAGAAACCAGATAAAACTGCTTCTATCACTTCATGGACGGAAAGTTTCTGCATCGTAAAAAGAGACGGCGCAAATCTTATTTCTGCATATACGCAACCATCTTCAGCAAGATCTTCCGCACATTCTTTAGCAACGCGATGGCAAGAGTATTCATCCTGCATTACCCCCACTGTGTGGGCAAAAGTTTCAAGGTATAGGTTTAGATCTCTGCGGTTAGCGCCTTCATGAAACCATTCAGATAATTTTTCGACATTGTNTGACGGTAGTTCTTCGTACCCAGAAATATCAGCAAGATCAATAACTGTAGAAGGACGAAGGCCGCCATCAAGATGGTCATGTAAGAGAACTTTTGGCCCCTTGGCTACAAGGTCAGGAAAAACAGATTCATCAAAGCCATAACCTTCACTAGTCATGCCTAAGTCTATCTAGTTGGATGGAACAAAAAAGAAGTCAATAAAGGATCTTGTCGAAGAAATCCTTAGTTCTTTGTTCATTAGGACTGTCGAAAACCTGATTAGGTGGACCGATTTCAACAACCATTCCTTCGTCCATAAAAACTAAACGGTCACCAGCTGCTTTCGCAAAACCCATTTCATGTGTAACNACTGCCATAGTCATTCCTTCTGAGGCAAGCTCAAGCATTACATCTAGAACTTCTTTTACCATTTCAGGATCTAATGCTGAAGTAGGTTCGTCAAAAAGCATAATTTTCGGTTCCATCGCTAATGACCTAGCAATAGCCACCCTTTGTTGTTGTCCACCTGACAGTTGACGCGGATATGAATCTGCCTTATCGGGAATTCCTACTCTCGTAAGTTGCTTCATTGTCATTTCATTAGCTTCACTTTTGCTACGTCCCCTTACTTTTCGTTGAGCTAAACAGACATTTTCCAGCACTGTTAAATGAGGGAACAAGTTGAATTGTTGAAACACCATGCCCACTTCAGCTCTTATTGTGTCGATATCACATTCTGGGTCGGTTAACTCGACGCCATCGATAGCTATTGATCCTTCAGTCGGGATCTCAAGCCTGTTAATACATCTAAGAACTGTGGATTTGCCTGAACCGCTGGGACCAACAATGACTACAACTTCNCCTTCAGCTATTTCCAAGTCAACATTTTTAACAGCATGAATGTTTTTATTAAAGGTTTTCGAAAGATTCCTAATCGAGATCATTAGTCAATACCTCTATTGCTTCGGACACCTCTGTCATCACGTGTCATTCTTCTTTCGAGAACCCCCAGAAGCAGACTAAGGCCAAGTGTGAGGATTAGATAAATGAAAGCTAAAACAAAGTACCCTTCCCGGAATTTGAAGGTGCTGGCCGAAAATTGTCTTGCTCGTTGTGTGACTTCAAGAACTCCTAGAACAGAAAGTAGTGATGTGTCTTTCAGTATTGCGATGAAATCGTTTCCTAAAGGAGGAATGATTGCTCTCATTGCTTGAGGTAGAACGATTGAATTCATTGTCTGACGCCTGCTTAATCCAAGCGATCTTCCTGCCTCTACCTGACCGATGGCGATTGACTGAATGCCTCCTCTGAAAATTTCTGCCATGTATGCACCGTAAATAAAAGCGAGAGTCACAGTCGCTCTCATCTGAAATGAAAGTTTAAAACCCAACGCATTTTGAAGTTGAGGAATCAAAACAAGAGCAACGGTAAATATAAGAGGAAGTATGGGGATGCCGCGAATAAATTCAACGTAGGTTCTAGCTAAGTTCCGTAAGATTACATTTTTAGAGAGCTGGCCCATCCCAGCTAATAACCCCAAAGCTAGGGCAATAGCAAATGCTTGAAGGGTTGCTGTGATGGTAATACTTATACCTGGTATCACTCTGTCCCAAGCCAGTTCGTAGCTGTTTTTAGTTACTATCTGGTACCCCATCCAGAAAAGAATGGCGACTATAGCAACTCCCCACCAAGGGAATGTGTCCCACCATTTTGCTTTGTCGCTAAGACTCTTTTTGCTACTTTCTTTGTGGGCTGACATTTTTCCCTTACTTATTAGGTCTTTGAAGATTACTGCTTAAATGATTAAAAGACGAATGCTGGCGAAATTGTAAGGAAATCTGTTTTCTCAACTAGCCTTTTTTTATGCAGTTTCAGCGCTATATCGCCGACACGATTGTGACCTGTGATNCTCATNACAATGTTTATTCTCCCGGTGTAATAGATATNGAAGACGGGAAAATTGCTTNTGTGGGCCCCGCATCGGCAGAAATNTCAACAGATGTACAGACCCTCCAACTAGGCGGCCTTCTGATGCCGGGCCTAGTTAACGCCCATTGTCATACACCGATGACTTTAGTTAGGGGAGCGGGAGATGGACTTCCATTAGGAAGATGGCTGACTGAGGCAATGTGGCCGCGCGAAGGAAAAATGGATGAAGAAGATGCTTTTTGGGGTATGACTTTAGGCTCTGCCGAAATGTTTCGTGCTGGTGTTACGACAAGTTGCGAAATGTATCTTTTTGAGGAAGCTCTAGTCCAAGCTGCANAAATCTCACAAGCAAGACTGGTTATTACACCAGGAGTTTTTAAATCTTCATATTCAGAGTCAAGACTTCAAAATTTCACAGACTTTTATAACCTCCACCATGATCCAGAAGGAAAAATTACCGTAGGTTTAGGCCCACACTCAGCTTACGATTTGGGGATACCAGCATGCATGGAGTTAGCTGAGTTCGCAAGATCGCTTGACCTATTGTTTCATATCCACCTTGCAGAAACTCGGGAAGAAAGCTCCCAACTTGAATCTGAATATGGTAAAAGCATTGTTGAAATTCTCAGTGAAAACGGAATATTAGAAGGAAATGTTTTAGCTGCCCATTGTGTTTGGGTTAATGATAACGACATTTCGCTCTTAGCTGATTCGAATGTATCTGTCGCTCATTGCCCTGTCAGCAATATGAAACTCGGCTCCGGAATAGCACCTATAGAAAAAATGATTAATAAAGGTATAACAATAGGTTTAGGAACAGATGGACCTGCTTCTAACGACACGCTCGATTTATGGGAGGAAGTTAAAATTGCAGCGCTTTTAGCAAGAGTTAATAACCTCGATGCAACCTTGATAACACCATCGGAAGCCTTGGGAATGGCTACCCGAAATTCGGCAAAAGCGATTGGCCTAGATCAAGTCGGAAGCCTAGAAGCAGGTTGGGAAGCGGACATGATAAGAATTGATACCAATTACAGCACTTTCACACCATCGACTGATTTGAATGAAACCTTGGCTCATCTAGTTTGGTCTGGAGCTAGTAGGGAAGTGACAGATGTATGGGTAGGTGGCTCTAAAGTTCTCTCTGAGGGAGAGTTGGTAACAATTGACGAGGAAAAGGCTTTGAGAGAGGTCAAGGAAAGAGCTTTCAGACTGGCAGAGGATTAGAAGGTGCTAGATAAAGAAAAGACCGCAGAAGAGATATCTGACATTCTCGGTCTTGAACCTTTGGCCTTGGAAGGCGGCATGTGGGCACAAACTCTCAAAGACAAAAATTCTACAGCCATCTATTATTTGTTGAGTAAGAACAATTTTTCTGCAATGCACAAGTTGGAAGCAACTGAAATTTATCACTACTACGCAGGAGCGCCCGCACAGATGCTTTTGCTGAATTCTGCTGGAAAGACCGAAGAACTGGTTCTAGGTTTGGATCTTGATTCCGGACAGCGACCACAGGTAATTGTCGAACCGGGAGTTTGGCAAGGCTCGAAGACAACAGGAGAGTGGACTTTATTAGGAACCACGATGGCCCCTCCTTATTCACAAGAAATGTTTCAGTTGGCAGACAGAGAAGAACTGCTCAACGGTTGGCCAGATAGTAGGAAAAAAATTTATGAATTAACTCGAAGTGATTATTATCAATAATTCACCAGGTCGCATTAGTCGAGATGCCGCCATCCACCACTAAATCTGATCCAGTTACCCAACTTGCCATAGGAGAAGATAGGAAAACTACGGCATCGGCTATGTCCTTAGGGTCGCCAACCCTTCCAAGCGGAGCAGAATTTAACCATCTATCGAGTCCTTCAGGCCAGCGTTCTTTAAGGTTTCCGTCATCAATTAGTCCAGGAGAAACAGAATTTACCCTAATACCAAGATTCGCATACTCAAGAGCAGCGGATTTGGTCAACATCAATAAAGCAGCTTTGCTTGTCGAATAATGAGAATGACCCCTTGCCGGCTGGTGTCCTTCAATCGAAACTATGTTTACAACTGAAGCGTTTTTGCTTTTTTCTAAAGCAGGTAATGCTGCACGCATCACAAGATGGACACTTCTGAGGTTTGTCTCTAAGACAGCATCCCAACTGTCGGAGTCTATTTCGCTTAGGTTTTCAACATTTTGAATAGCGGCATTATTGACGATTATGTCTAACTGGTGGTTCATGTCAAAAGTTTCAGCAATAAGTTTTTCAACTTCCTGAGGATTTCTAAGATCTGCACTCAGAATCGTTGCAGGCACAGAATTTGTGAAGGATTTTGCATTGGCATCATTATTGTTCACGGCGAGGATCAGTTCTGCTCCTGCTTTTTTCAGTTCAGAAGCGATTGCTAAACCTATTGGACTATTTGCGCCAGTTACCAATGCGACATTCCCACTTAGGTTAATCTCAATGCTCATATTTTTAAGCCGAATCTGAACCTGTTGTCATAATTCTGCCGATTCTATTTCGGTCAAGATCGGAAGCATTTGCGGTAACGATTAATTGGCCGCGATATATAACACCGATACGGTCCGAGAGGCTAAGAATTTCGTCTAATTCAGCAGAAACTAAAAGTACAGCCAATCCTTGGTCTCTTTGTTTAATCAACTGTTGATGCACGAACTCTATACTTCCTACATCTATGCCTCGCGTGGGTTGGGCGGCAACTAAAAGTTTTGCATTATGCGAGAACTCTCTAGCAGCAATAGCTTTTTGTTTGTTTCCACCNGACAAAGAACTCGACGGTGTCTCAATGNTAGGCGTGCGTATGTCGAATTTTTCAACCATTTCTTTGGCATAGTTAGCAATCGCTTTTTGTTGACGGATGCCGCGATTGGAGTAGGGAGACTTGTAATACCTGTTAAGAATTAAATTGTCTGCTACTGAATGCGCCCCAATCAGTCCGTGTTTCTCTCTATCTTCAGGAATGTGCGCAACGCCCAATTCACTGATTTGTCTCGGTGAAAGGTCATTTATCGAAGTATCTCCAATAAAAATTTCTCCCGTATCTATCTTCCTCAATCCAGTAATTGTTTCAACGAGTTCTCTTTGCCCATTTCCTTCGACTCCGGCTATGCCAAAAATTTCACCTGATCTCACTTCAAGAGATAAATTATTTACCGCTAGAAGTTTCCTGTCATCTTGAACGCAAAGGTTTCTTACACTAAGCACCGTTTCATTGGGTGATGCTGCTTCTTTTGAAACGCGTAGAACGACACTGCGGCCAACCATCATTTCGGCGAGACCAGACTCATCTGTTTCTGCTGGAGTTGTAGAGCCGACTACTTGACCGTTTCGCATTACTGTAACTTCGTCTGCTACCTCAAGAACCTCTCTCAGCTTGTGGGTGATAAAAATTATCGCAACACCCTGTGAGGCAAGTCTCTTAAGGACCTGCAGAAGGTGATCAGTTTCCTGAGGTGTCAAAACGGCAGTAGGTTCGTCCAGAATCAAAATATCTGCTTTTCTATAAAGAGAACGAAGAATTTCAACTCGCTGTTGTGTGCCGACAGGCAAGTCTTCGACAGTCGCCTCGGTGTCTACATCAAGCTGGTATTCTTCTGCCAACTCTCTGACCTTTTCCTTGGCGTTCTCGATATCTATCACATTGGCCTTGTTGGCTGGTTCGTTACCTAAAACAATATTTTCTGCAACAGTTAAAACGGGCACTAATTGGAAATGTTGATGCACCATCCCTATTCCGCGATCGATTGCATCTTTGGGGCGTCCAAGATCCACAGAATCACCGTTTACTTTTACTGTTCCAGAATCAGCTTTATAAAGACCGAAAAGAATATTAACTAAGGTGCTTTTACCGGCACCGTTTTCACCTAGAAGAGCGTGAATTTTACCTTTTTTTATCGCAAGGTTTATTTGATCATTCGCTTTTACACTTCCGAATGTCTTCGAAATATCAGTTGCTTCAAGCGCGAGAGTGTCCGATGGCATCTGTTATTCCCTTGAATAAGGTTGACCGATAGAGGCAGGGGGTCTAGCTCTTCCTACGAATCCAGCTAGAACAACTATTGTTACTACAAAAGGAATTATCCCAATAAATTGAGGGTCATTCGTCAACCAATCCCTAAATTGGAACTGTGTTTGGATCGCACTTGCATAACCAAATAGAAGGGCAGCACCCCACGCGCCCACAGGGTTCCATCGGCCAAAAATCATGACAGCTAAGGCAACAAAACCTTTCCCGTTCGTCATGCCACGTTCGAAGGACCCAACGGCTTCCAGACTTAGGTACGCTCCTGCTAAACCTGCGACACCACCCCCCATTACGACATTAAAATAGCGCATTCCTATCACAGAGATTCCAACAGTTTCTGCCGCACTTGGGTGTTCGCCTACAGCCCTAGTGCGTAGCCCCCACTTAGTCCTGAAAAGAAGAAACCAAAGAGTTGGAATCATCAAAAGTGTTAAATACGTAATCGGTTTATTTGAAAATAAAACTCTTCCAGCGATCGGTATATCTGCTAAGGGTCCGAGTTTGATCACCTGGGCTTTTCCGGAAGGAAGTGTTCGTCCTAAGGAGAAAAAGAAACTCGTTATTCCGATTGCGGCAATATTTATCACAGTGCCAGCAATTATTTGATCACCGCGCAAACCTACTGAAATACCCGCTAGCACGCCTCCCATCATCATTCCTATTCCTATTCCCGCAAATACACCTAGCAGCAGACTGCCGGAAGTGGAAGCAACCATGAAACCACCCCAAGCGGACATCAACATTTGTCCCTCAATTCCAATATTGATGACACCGGATCGTTCACATAAAAGTCCGCACATAGCCCCAAGCACTAGCGGAGTGGAGTGTCTTAGAGTGCTAACCAGAACAGAGGTGGTATTTGCCTGCTGAAATTCTGCTGTCCAGAGTGTAAAAAACACGAGAAGTACGGTAGTTAGAATCCACCATCTCTTATTGAAAAAGAATTTTTTAACATCTCTTGGTTGGTTTTCACTCATGAAGAACCCCAAGTTGTTGAAACGGAAAGCTCATTCTCTTCTTTCTGACTCAAGAACCATCTAACTATTAGCGGTGTGGCTACGAATATTAGAATTAAAGCCTGAATAATGTCAGTAATTTCCGGGGAGACGTCAGCTTTAAATTGCATCATCGATCCTCCCGCTTCCATTGCTCCTATAAGAATTGCCGCCGGTATAACTGCCAATGGGTGAGTTCTGGCTAGGAGAGCGATAGTTATGCCCTCGAAACCAAGTCCAGCATTAAATCCTGGTTCATATCTTCCGACAACCCCCTGAGTCTCAATTGCGCCACCGAGAGCTGCTAGGAGACCGCTAATGGCCATAGTCATAATGATAATTTTTTTGACGGAGATACCTGCATAACTGGCAGCATTCGGATTTAGTCCTACAGATTTTATTTCAAAGCCAAAAGTCGTGCTACGTAACAAATACCAACACAAGAAAGCGATGACTACAGCCAAAAAGAAACCGGCAGGCAATTCTCCCCATCTGGGAATTTCAGCGCTGCTTTCGATGTGAGGAGTTCTAACTATGACACCTTCTTCTCTCCANACTTTTGATGCAAGCCAGTCAGTCATGTTNAGTGCAACGAAATTCAACATGATTGTCGTGATCACCTCATGAGCGCCCCTGCTTGCTTTAAGAATCCCTGGAATAGCTCCCCACATAGCTCCGGCAATCGCACCAGCCAATAGAGCTAGTGGCGTATGGATTATCCATGGAAGGCCAGTAATTCCATATCCAACAGCACCCGCTATTAGAGCACCAAATACTAGCTGTCCTTGACCGCCGATATTGAAAAGTCCGGCCTTAAAAGCGAAAGCCACTGCGAGACCCCCCATGACNAGAGGTGTGGCCTTTTCTAAAGTTCTTCCAATACTTTTTGAATCACTTAGTGANCCCTCTATTAAAGCTTTATATGCATCTACCGGTGATGAACCTGAAAGGGCAATTATTATTGCGCCTGTAGCAATGGCAAGTGCTACTGCCAGAATTGGCATAAGAAATAAGCGGAAGTTATTCATCAGATAAACAATTTATTGATTGAGATTTTCCAATTAGCTGTTTCTGCCCATATTTGGTTTGCGGCCGTGATTAGCTTTTTTGCGTCTGGCATTGGTTTTCTTTTTACTTGTACGTTTCGACATAACGGCAGGCTACCTCATTAGGGCGCAGAGACCTTATCCTTGTCTTAGTCTAATTGTCTGATTTTTATTATTTAAGGGTTGCAAATGGAAAGATTTGGATTTGTTGGGTTGCCTAATGCCGGTAAGTCTTCACTTTATAATGCTTTAGCCGGAGGTGGTGCTTTGGCGGCACCCTATGCTTTTGCCACCACAGATCCTAATGAAGGGGTAGCTCGTGTCCCAGACAGCAGGCTAACTCTTCTGGGAGAGATGAGTAATTCGCAAAAAATAGTCTCGGCCACTATTCAATTCACTGATATTGGTGGATTAGTAGAAGGTGCAGCTAAGGGAGAAGGCTTAGGAAATCGTTTCCTCGCAGGTATACGAGAAGTTGACGCTATCGTTTTTGTGCTTAGAGCATTTTCAGATGACGATGTACCAGGGCCAACAGATCCTGTTGAGCATTTAAGAATTGTAGAAGTAGAGCTAGCGCTAGCAGATCTAGAAACCACCCAGAAACAGTTATCAAAAATCGAAAAAGTAGCTAAATCTGACAAATCTATTGGTCAAACTCTTGATTCTTTGAAACACGCTTCGGAACAGCTTGATCAAGGAATTCCGATCTACAAAAGTGATTTAATATCGAGCGAAAGAGAGATGTTGTCTGATTTTTTCCTATTAACAGACAAGCCAGTATTAGCTGTTGTGAATATGGGTGAAGATCAAGTGGAACGAACAAATCAAATACTAGAACCGGTCATTGCGGAACTACCAGATCAAGAAGTTATAGGAATGTGTGTTCAACTTGAGTCAGAAGCCGCTTTATTAACTCCCGAAGAGCAGTCAGAAATGTTAGAAGAGCTTGGTTTGGGAGAAGGTGCCTTGTCGAGGTTCGTTCGTTCTGCGTATCACCTCTTGGGTTTGAGAACATTCTTTACAACTGGAGAGAAGGAAAGTAAAGCATGGACTTTCAGGCAAGGTTCAAGTGCCCCTGAATGCGCAGGCAGAATCCATACCGATTTCCAAAGAGGGTTTATTCGAGCTGAGACAATCGGATGGCAGTCACTGCTAGAACAAGGCTCATGGCTAAAGGCTAGAGAAGCCGGACTCGTTAGAAGTGAAGGCAAAGAATACAAACCTGAGGACGGCGACGTAATGGAATTTCGTTTTAATGTCTGAAACGAAAAAAGGATCTCTTTTTCTTGTCTCCACTCCTATAGGTAATCTTTCAGATTTGTCAAAACGTGCGGTAGAGACTCTTGAGGCTGCGGATTTGATCGCCTGTGAAGACACAAGAAGAACAGGTCAACTTTTAAAATTCATAGGGGTGGAAAACAAGAAACTGATACGAGTAGATGAACATACAGAATTTAAGAGTAAGTCCCAGATTGTTGAAAATATTAAAAATGGGCTCACAGTAGCTTTGGTCAGTGACGCAGGAACTCCCGGTATTTCAGATCCGGGTGAAGAACTTGTAAAAACAGTTATAGAAAATAATTGCAATGTTTCAGTAATTCCCGGTGCGTCNTCAGTAATAGCTGCCTTGGTTGTTAGTGGTATCTCAATGAAACGGTGGGTAATGGAAGGTTTCATTCCGCGGAAAGGAAAAGATAGAGAAGAAATTCTCAAAGAGTTAGCAGTTGAGGAAAGAACAATTATTTTATTTGAGTCTCCAAAACGTCTTCCAGAAACACTTAAAGATCTGTGTCAACACCTAGGAGAAGACCGCCTAGTTGCCGTTGTGAGAGAAATTACAAAAATTCACGAAGAGGTTTGGCGAGGCTCATTAAAGAGAGCGGTAGAACATTACGGTTCACCAACGAAAGGTGAGGTGGTCATAGTAGTCGAAGGCTCTAATTATGAAAGCACTATTCCCGATGAACACATCCTAAAGGTTCTACGTGAAGCCAAGAATTCAGGTTTGTCCGCAAAGGATGCTTCAAGTCAAATTGCAGTACAACTAGGCGTTTCCAGACGGAGGGTCTACAAGTTGTACATAGATTTAGATTAGCCAAGGGCTTCACCATAGATTGAGGTAGTCTCGGCTCTGATGACAAACAAAAATGATTCAATACCAGTTCTTGTTGCGGTTGCTTGGCCTTACGCTTCAGGTTCTCGTCATTTAGGTCATCTAGCAGGTGCCTATCTACCGGCTGACGTTTTTGCCCGCTTCCAAAGACTTGCAGGTAATGAAGTATTGATGGTCAGTGGCTCTGATGTCCATGGCACGCCGATAACTGTTAGAGCAGACTCTGAAGGAACCACACCGGATAAAATCGTTGACAAATATCATAAAGAGTTTTTAGATAATTGGGAAAAACTTTCGATTAGTTGGGACTTGTACACATCAACAGGAACTGAAAACCATTCAGAGGTCACGCACGACGTCTTTATGAAACTTTTTGAAAAAGGACACATTGACAAACGTTCATCGGAACAGTTCTATGACGAAGATGCTGGAAGATTTTTGCCAGACAGATACATCGAGGGAGTATGTCCTCATTGCGAATATTCTGAAGCCAGAGGCGACCAGTGTGAAAATTGTGGGAGAACTTTAGACCCCGAAGAGCTCATTAAACCTATTTCAAAAATAAGTGGAAGCGAGCCCACTCTAAAAGAAACCGAGCATTTTTATTTAAGATTGTCTGACTTCCAAGAACCACTTTCCGAATGGCTTTCAGAGAGAGAAGGGTGGCGCAATCACGTCTTAAACTTCTCGAAAGGCTGGATCGAGGAAGGTTTGCATGATCGAGCAATTACACGGGATCTGGATTGGGGAGTTGAAGTCCCAGTCGAAGGAATAGGTGAGGGAAAAAAAATTTATGTCTGGTTTGAAGCGGTCATTGGATACCTTTCAGCTTCCAAAGAATGGTCAAAAAATAACGGTTCGGAAGACGACTGGAAAAAGTGGTGGACTAATCCTGACAGTCGTTCAGTTTATTTCATCGGCAAAGACAACATTCCTTTTCATACCATTATTTGGCCCGGGATGCTTATAGGTTACGGAGATTTAAATTTACCCAGTGATGTTCCAGCGAACCAGTACGTAACGTTCAAAGGGGGGAAAGCTTCTGCCAGTAGAGGAGTAGGTTTAACAATTACTGAGAGCCTCGAAGCTTTTGAAGCGGACTCTCTCAGGTACGCATTAGCGGCTTCCTTTCCCGAGCAAAGCGACACAGAACTTACAGTTAAAGAAATTTGTCGACGAATTAACGAAGAGCTAGTCGCTACATGGGGAAATCTGGTCAACAGAGTTTTATCAATGATTTACAACTCTTGCGACGCACAAATCCCGTCTCCTGAACTCAGAAATGAAGAGGACTTAACGCTACTTGCGAGGATTGATCAACTCGTGGAGCAGGTAGCGGAAGAAATTGACAGAGTCGAGTTGAGAGCTGCTTTGCAAAAAGGAATGTCAGGCGCAGCTGAAGTGAATGCTTATTTGAACTTGATGGAACCATGGAAACTTTCAAAGACAGATCCTGAAAGAGCAGCAACTGTACTAGGTGTAGCTTTATCGGCTATCGCTGGTGTGCGTGTTTGTTTAGCACCATATTTGCCATTTTCGACTGAAGTGCTAGATGATGTATTTGGCCCTATTACTTCTTGGCAAAGAGAAGAACCTCAACATGGAAAAAATATTGAAAAACCGAAACCACTTTTCAAAAAAATAGATATCGATTTGTTGGGTTTAGATGATTGAATGGTTTGACAATCACTGTCATCTTTCTGAAAACCCTGAAGAAGAAATTCTTCGAGCACGCGAAGCATTGGTTACCGGTTTCGTAAATGTAGGTACAGATCTTGAAACCAGTCAAATGGCTATGGAAAAAGCAAAGAGATTTCCAGATGTTTGGTCGACTGCTGGAGTGCACCCCCACGAAGCGCGAAAAGGTGTGGACGGTATTAAAGATCTATTGGAAGATCCGAATGTAGTTGCCGTCGGAGAAGCAGGACTTGACTATCACTACGACTACTCTCCACGAGAAGATCAAAATAGAGTTTTCGCAGAACAAATCGAAATGGCTAATACTTCCAAGCTCCCTCTAGTCATCCATACTAGAGAGGCATGGGAAGAGACTTTCAAAATCCTCGATTCAGAAGGAGTTCCTGCATCCACAGTTTTCCATTGCTTCACAGGAGGAAAAGAGGAAGCCAAAGAATGTTTAAAGCGTGGCGCTTACTTATCATTTAGCGGGATAATAACGTTCAATAAATCTGAGCTTCTAAGGGAGGCGGCATCAGAATGCCCATTGGATCGGGCAATGATTGAAACTGACTCTCCATATTTAACACCGGTTCCTTTTAGAGGTAAAAAAAATGAGCCAGCCAATGTGGTTTTAGTGGGTAACGAGCTTGCAAATTTGCAAGACAAACCCCTAGAAGAAATAGCCTTAGCTACAACACAAAATGCTTTAGATTTTTACGGATTAGGAAAAAAATAAGATAAATTTGTTTCTTCGAATGTCCGATTTGTAGCTCTCNAATTGATGCTTCTACCGTATGTTTGAACTCTGAGGAGCAGCCAATAGGAGGAAGGGTGCTGGAAACAAATACCGGTATTGAGAGGTGGAGAATTGTAGTTGTGGCTTTGGCCACAATAGCGGCATTGCCTCTTTTCCTATTTGAAAACCCTAATTCAACAGCTTCTTTGACAGGTGTAGCGGGAGCTGACACTCGTGCTGTTGCGCCATCTGCTTCATCACCTGCGCAAACAGATTCTTACTCGATTGAATCGCAAATCGACAATGACAAGATTTACACGCTGCTCAATAGATCCGAAGATTGGCACACAGCGCGTGCTTCTTCGATGACAGCCACTCGTTTAAGAGGTGTTGCGGTTAAACACGAAGAAGAGGCTATAGATATAGCGCGTTCAGTTTCGGAAAAGGAATTTATCGAGCAGGAGAAACGACTCAAAATCATCTTCGAAGAAGAAGAAAGAAAAAGGCTATTTGACGAAGAAGATATGAGACGCCAAGCTGTTCTCGACAATCCAGGCCCAACTACAACAATTGTTGCAACGGAACCAGATCCCAAAGGCCCCAAAAAATACCAATGGGAAGCTCTAAAATACTGTGAATCAACTGGCAACTATCAAGCAGTAAGCCCCACAGGTAATTATAGAGGAGCGTACCAGTTCAGTGTAGAAACTTGGAATTGGATAGCTGGTTTATACTACGAGAATTTAGTAGGTGTGGACCCAGCTGCTGCAAGGCCCCAAGATCAAGATCGTATGGCGGAATCTCTTTATTTATTGCGCGGGAGAGGACAGTGGCCTGTTTGCGGACGTTACTTGCCATAGGAAAAAGTGACCCTCACGCGAACCCAAGTTAAGGATCTGCTGCAAAAGTACGGTATCAGTCCAAGAAAATCCTTGGGTCAAAATTTTGTTGTTGAACCGAACACCATTCGTCAAATAATTGAACTTGCNTCNATCNAGNCAGATGATTTTNTNATTGAAGTGGGACCNGGNATTGGTTCTTTGACNTCTTCTCTATTAGANGTNGCTGGACACGTGACCGCAATAGAAGTTGATGATGCCTTGGTTCGAGTCCTTACCGATTTGTTGCGTCCAGAAGACAATAGATTTCGACTTGTAAATGCAGATGTTATGAACTTGGATGTGAATGAGTTGCTTNCTGCAAGAAACGAGAGTTGGAACTTAGTGGCAAATCTTCCCTATAACATTTCTGTGCCTCTGATCTGCGATTTCCTCGAAAGAGTTCCGGTGATCACAAAGATGACAGTGATGGTTCAAAAAGAAGTAGCGGAACGTCTGGTTGCAAAAACTGGAGAAAAAGCTTTNGGATTGCCTTCTNTGAAGATCCAATACTTTGCTGAAGTGAAAAAAATTGCNGACGTGCCTCCGAGTGTTTTCCTCCCCAAGCCCAAAGTCGATTCTTCTTTAGTTCAAATTGAAAGACGAGAAAAATACGTGACATCTGCAAACTATGATGTGCTTTTTGAACTGGCAAAACGTTCATTCAGTCAAAGGAGAAAAATGCTTAGAAGGTCTTTAANAGAAACTTTTGATCTGAATGATTTCGAATCTNCCGGAATAGATCCCACGCNGAGGGCAGAAGACATAACTTTGGAAGAATGGGGAGCATTGACGAATCAACTTATTAGAAAACAAGAAAAAATCTAGTGGTTTTAATTCTGGCTCCGGCAAAACTTACTTTGTCCTTGGAAATAATTGGGGTGCGGAGCGATGGTTATCATTTGATAAAAGCTGAAATGGTTTCACTTGACCTAGTTGACACTTTGAATATAAGTGAGGGTCAGGGNATAGAGGTCCAAACCAACTACCCAAATCAGCCTTGGGAATTTCCCAAAGAAACGTTAGTTCCAGAAGACGATAACAATCTTGTTGCTGATGCTTTGAGTTTGATNGGGCGTAAAGCATCAGTACGAATAAATAAAAAGATTCCACCTGGCACTGGCTTAGGGGGAGGTTCATCNAATGCAGCGGCTGTTCTTAGATGGGGTAAGTATGAGGATCTAAAATGTGCGGCGGAAATAGGAGCTGATGTGCCTTTTTGTATTAATGGAGGAAGAGCGCTTGTTAGTGGAATAGGTGAAAATGTTGAAAAAATGAGTTACAAAAAACAGGAATACACTCTTTTGATACCGCCTTTTCCTTGCTCTACTAAAGCTGTTTATGAGCACTGGGACCAATTAGGGGGGCCAAAAGGTGATCATGGCAACGATCTTGAACCGGCGGCAACAAGTTTGTATCCAGAGTTGAACAAATGGAGAGATCTACTTGGTGACACCACAGGTCAGGAACCCCGTTTAGCTGGTAGCGGTAGCACATGGTATGTAGAGGGAGCCTTTCCCNAAAGGGGGCTCCACGTAGTCTCTAGTATCCCAAGGCAGAAATTTGGCGACTAGCGTCCCCTCATCCTTTGAGCTCTAGTTCTTTTGAGCATTTTTCTATGTTTTTTCTTGCGCATTCTTTTTCGGCGCTTTTTAATTAATGAACCCATGTCGACGATACGTTAACCGCCTTATCAACATTTACCGACCTGCCAGCAAAAGACGACGCTACGGTATAAGTGTTGGCCGGTAGTTCAATTGGCAGAATGCCTGGTTTTGGACCAGGAGGTTGGAGGTTCGAGCCCTCCCCGGCCAGCCAAATATAGTAAGGCATGATCATGAAAAATGAAAAATTTGATCTACCGGATTTAAAAGAGATTCCCAATGGNGAAAAAGTTAAAGGGACTTTTTCAGAGACAGAGATGCAAAATCGTCTTGACTCCTTAAGAACAGTTATGAGTGACATTGGAATAGATTCTGTTCTATTCACATCTATTCATAACATCAACTACTACAGCGATTTTCTGTATTGTTCCTTCGGGCGTCCGTATGGCCTTGTAGTNACAAAGGACAGAGCGACCACCATTTCAGCCAATATAGATGCTGGGCAACCGTACAGAAGAACATACGGTGAAAATCTGGTCTACACAGATTGGAGACGAGATAACTACATAAAAGCTGTAATTGAGCTAATTGGAGATTCCAAAAAAATAGGTACTGAGTTTGATCACATGAATTTGAGCCTTTTCCAAAAACTGAAAGACCAATTGACAGANTCTGAATTAATAGATATTTCTCAGAAATGTATGGANTTGCGTATGGTCAAATCGGATGAAGAAATTGCGTTGATTCGACAAGGAGCCCGGATAGCGGATGTAGGGGGTTCCGCGTGTGTGGAAGCTGTTTCCGAAGGGGTGCCTGAATACCAGGTGGCGCTGCACTCAACTCAAGCAATGGTAAACGAGATAGCNGCTACTTTTCCACATCTCGAATTGATGGATACTTGGACATGGTTCCAGTCAGGTATTAACACTGATGGAGCCCACAACCCTGTTACCTCTCGTCAAATCACAAAAGGTGACATATTAAGTTTGAATTGTTTCCCGATGATTTCTGGCTATTACACAGCTCTGGAAAGAACACTGTTCTACAAAGAATTAACAGACGAGAATNCTCGCCTTTGGGAAATCAACTGTCAAGTTCACGATGCAGGAAAAGAACTGTTAAAACCAGGAGCTGTATGCGGCGACATAGCGAAACAGCTAAACGAAATATACTTGGAACACGATTTATTAAAATACAGGACTTTTGGTTATGGGCATTCTTTTGGTGTCTTGTCTCATTATTTTGGACGAGAAGCAGGTTTGGAACTCCGAGAAGATATTGAAACAGTCCTTGAGCCAAANATGGTAATTTCCATGGAGCCCATGATCACAATNCCAGAGGGTAAATCTGGAGCAGGCGGTTACAGAGAGCACGATATTTTACTCATTACAGAAAAAGGAAATGAAAACTTTACCGGCTTCCCATATGGTCCAGANAACAATGTCATTAACAACTAACANGTTTTTCAACGTCAAACTTTTATGTAAACAAGCATGAAGGAAACAAGTTTCAAAAAAACGGCCAGAAGAATTCTTACAACTTCTTNAATTTTTTTGTTTATNATCTTNGCCGTTTTNCCAGTAAANGCACAAGAAATANCGCCCCCAGGAAAACCAGGCTTTTTAAGNCCCACNGCTGGTGAGAATGAAATANGTATTACTTGGGCTCATCCTGCAAGTAATGGTGGGTCGGTAATCACAGATTGGGAANTAAAAATAGATAGTGCATCTACAAGCGAAACCTATNCTNTTNTTGGCTCTGNNACATCAGTTGGGATNGNAGGTTTNATAAATGGTCAAGTTTACGAAATTCGAGTTAGAGCAAAAAATTCTGCGGGGTTCGGACCTTTTTCAGATTCAATTCAATCAACTCCATACAGTGCTCTACTATCCCCACGAGAATTAAACATCGAGGTCGATGCCCAGAATGTAAAATTGGAGTGGGAACCCCCTTTGGCGAACGGAACACCCGTATTGGGCTACAGGTTGGAACAGTGGAATTTTGACGACTCTCAATCTATTTTCATTGGGCCCACAAGTCTTATTGAATTGGGAGTGACGACGAGTTATACATTCGTTGATTTGACTTTGGGCGAGATGTACAAATTTAGAGTTTACGGAATCGGCCCCAATGGCCCTGGAGGCTTTTCAGAAGTACAAGCGCTTCGANTNNNANTTCGACTTCGACTTCGACTTCGACTTCGACTTCGACTTCGACTTCGACTTCGACTTCGACTTCGACTTCTGTTNNTCCTCCCACGACTACTATTAATCCACCTGCACCCTGCACNACGATGCCNAATCAAACTCAANCAGAGACTGACGATTTTTCAACTATTCAAAATGATGAAACGGATGTCNAAATNGAAATAGATGTAAGAATTCCTCCCAAACCANTTTATGTTTGCTAAAAATTATTTTAAGAAAGAATCTTTGTCCTAATGTTCTATGATCGTTATATAAAGAGAATGGAAGGTAAGAGTTCAGAATGGAATTGGTGACGAACAAAAAGCTTTACTTGGTATCAGGTAGGACTTATGAACCGTTAGCAGAAAAGATTGCTTCAGAATTAGGCGTCAATCTCGGTGAACCCAACCTTGCAGAATTCGCCAACGGNGAGGTTCACTGCAGATTCTCTGAATCGATACGAGGTTGCGACGTATTTATAGTGCAAACCCATAGTGGTTCCAACGACGCTTCAATTAATGACTCTTTAATGGAACAATTAATTATGGTAGATGCTGCAAGACGGGCTTCAGCGAAGAGGATTACCGTAGTTTGCCCTGCCTACGGCTACGGGCGACAAGACCGAAAAGCTTCAGGGCGTGAACCAATTACNGCCAAACTTGTAGCTAATCTTTTTAAGGAAGCTGGCGCTAGTAGACTGGTTAGTGTCGATCTCCATTCCGGTCAAACGCAGGGATTTTTTGATGGTCCAGTAGATCATCTCACCGCTATGCCGGTTTTAGTTGAAAGGCTTTCTTCCCTAAATGGGGATCTAACTATTGTTTCACCGGACGCCGGAAGAGTGAAAGTGGCTGAACGTTACGCTATGACTCTGGGCGCAGAACTCGCGATAGTACACAAAAGAAGAAGTCATAGTTCATTTAATACCGTCGAAGCGCGAGAAGTCGTTGGAGACGTCGATGGTCGTGTGTGTATTCTTGTAGATGACATGATTGATACAGCAGGGACAATCTGTTCAGCAGCAGAGCAGCTGTCTGAAAAAGGAGCTTCGCAAATCGTAGCAGCGGCCACACATGGAGTTTTTTCAGGACCCGCATCCGAGCGGCTTTCAGATTCCCCAATAGAAAAAATTATTGTTACCGACACGCTCCCGCTTCCAGCAAATATGCAAACNGATAAAGTCGAAGTACTTTCAGTAGCTCCTTTAATCGCTGAGGCTATTAGAGCAGTATTCGAAGATACTTCGGTCTCGGAGATATTTGGTGGAAATAATTTAGTTTAAAAAAACAAATGATCCGCATAAGCCGTTTGGGTCTTAAAATCAGTGGCTAGAATCGCTTGTCGGGTCACAATACTTGAACTTGAGGAAAAATCTTATGGAAGAAATACTTCTTACCGCAAATACAACAAGAGAAACTGGTAGCAGTTCAAGTCGCCGTGTGCGAAAAGATGGAGTAGTCCCAGGTGTTTTATACGGACTGAATGAAGAATCTGTGTCCGTGTCTGTAACGTGGCCAGATTTGAGACGCGCATTAACTACAGAATCTGGGGTAAATGCAATTATCCAATTAGAAATTGATGGTAAAAAACAAATGACTATTGTTAAGGACATACAGCGCCATCCAGTCAAACGTAACGTTTTACATGTTGATTTTCTTAGAATTGATCCCAACAAAAACGTCACTGTTGATATCCCATTAATAATGATTGGCGAAGCACGCGAAGTCTCAGCAGCCGATGGAATGGTAGATCAGAANATGTTTTCACTTACCGTCAGTGCCCCTCCAGATCGAATACCGACTGAAATAGAAGTTGACATTTCTGCACTGACAGTTGGAGACGCAATAAGAATAGGGGACCTTGACTTGCCAGAGGGAGTTAGCAGTGAAGGCGATCCTGAAGATCCAATAGCAGTTGGAATGATTACTCGTTCGACACTCGAGTCAATTGCTGCAGATGAAGCAGCTGAGCTTGCAGCTACTGAAGGGGGCGATGTTGCTGAAGGTGGAGACGTTGCCGGGTCTGCTGCAGAGGAAAGCGGTGCCAGCGATGAAGCTGAAGATACCGCTGAAGACGGGTAGTAGGGATTTGCATGTCCCGATTGATACGGGGCGAGCGTCGATCATTAACACGTCGAGGTGAATCAGCTGAGTTGTTGGTAGTCGGACTTGGAAACCCAGGCTCAAAGTTTGTCGGTACCCGTCACAACGTCGGGAGAGAAGTCATTGATGAGGTAGTTAAACGGAATGATTCAAATTTAAAGGCGGGGAAGGAAGAAGCACTCGTNGCGGAAGTCAGGCATGAGGGAAACCTNATAGTTTTCGCTATACCGATGACCTTTATGAACGATTCAGGAATNGCNGTAGCAAAATTAATGAGACGCTACAGANTCAGTGAAGTAAAAAATTTNCTGATCATCCATGACGAATTAGATCTAGAGGTTGGATCGATTCGTCTTAAAGAAGGTGGAGGTTTAGCTGGGCACAACGGGCTGCGATCTGTGAAGCAACATATAAGAAATCAAGATTTTTCTCGTATAAGAGTTGGTATAGGAAAACCNTTTCCCAACCAAAAAGGTGCCCAGTATGTCGTTTCCAAACCGAGCAAAAAAGAAAGTCAAGATCTTTTATTTTCTGTAGCAACTGCGGCGGATTCAATCGAGAGCATTCTGGAAATAGGTTTTGANAAGTCAATGCAGATCTTTAATAAAAAAACTTAGAAGCACATGAACGATGGAATTTATCAGACTCTGCCTGAACTTTTAAGAGAAGAGCCTTCAATAGTTGAATCATTAGGGCGTTCAAGCGCTGAAATTTTCGTGCCGGAGTGTGCTCATGCAATTGTTTCGGCAGTTATTGCACGTTTAAGTCAAAGAAGACCATTAGTCGTGGTAGCTCCTACAAATGCGGAAGCTGAAAAACTTTTTGATGATCTGAAAATTTTCATCGGTTTTGAAAAAGTAGATTTTTTTCCTTCATGGGAGACACTTCCCTTCGAGAGGATTAGCCCAGCGGTGGAGACAATGGGTAAACGATTAAGGGTTCTGCACAGACTAGTTAGTTCAGAAGAAAATTTGGAAGTAATTGTGACTTCGGCACGCGCTCTTGTGCAGAAGTTGTCTATCCAAGAAGAAACATTTCCTATTTTTCTGAGGACAGGAGATTTAGTAGACCAGAGAGAGCTTTTAGAGAAGCTAGTTGCCTTTGGGTATAAAAGAGAATATCAAGTTGAACACCGCGGAGAGATAGCTGTAAGGGGTTCAATAATCGATATTTGGCCTTCAACAGCTGACTCTCCTGTACGCGTAGACCTCTGGGGTGATGAAATTGAAAGACTATGTGAATTTGGTGTAGCCAATCAGAGAACAAAATANTCGGTAGATGAAGTAGAAGTATTTCCCTGCAGAGAGTTGATTTTAAAAACTGAGATGTTGGAGAAAGCGGTCTCCATGACTGAAAAGCAGAGTTGGGGTTCTAGTGAATGGGAAAGACTCGCAAGTGGGGAATTATTCGATGGCATGGAATCGTTTATGCCATGGTTGTTGACAGAGGAAATTGTATTACCCGATATTCTTCCCAAAGATGGCTTGCTTCTTTTAGTAGACCAGGGACGCCTTAACTCGAGAATCAGAGATTTATTAGAGAGGGAAAAAAAGTTAGCTGAATCGCTGGCTGCTACATGGTCCTTTGAAGGATCTGAGCTGCCAGAACTTCATGTTTCTTTTGATAGATCGATGGAACTCTGCAACGCACCGATTTGGTTTATCGATTCCACTCGCAACGTCACAACCACTGTAGAGGTAAAGGCAACCACTTGGCAGTCAACTAAAAATAGCAGCACTCCTAGCATAGATGTTTTTGGAAAAATGGATCGAATATCNGAACTGTTAGATAAAAACTATTCAGTTGTTGTAGCTGCAGACGGAGAAGGAAGCGCAAGCCGGTTAGAGGAAATTTTTAAAAAAGAGGGTTTGCCTGTTTCAACAAATACGGAAAAGTTAGATNGGGAATTTTCAGGCGTTCATATCACGGTCGGATCCATTGAGCGAGGTTTCATATTAGAAGACTCAAACTTTGNTTTGATAACAGAAAAAGAAGTAACAGGCAGACGCAGAACNCATAAAAATGTAAGAGAGAANCGAAAAGAAACACTTCGTATTTTTGAAGATTTTTCCATTGGTGATTATGTAGTTCATGAACATCACGGAATAGCCCGTTTTGCAGGTTTAGTAAGCCAAAAACTAGGTGGGGCTGAGAAAGATTATTTGTTATTGGAGTACAAAGGCAGCGATCGTCTTTACTTGCCTACAGATCAAATCGAAGTTATCCGGCCCTATAGCTCCGGTGACGTTCCGACTCTTTCNAGAATGGGGGGAGTTGAATGGGAACGAACCAAATCTAGGGTTAAATCCGCTGTTTCAGAAATAGCNTCCGATCTAGTAGAGCTATACAAAAAAAGAATCAATTCCGTCGGTCGTGCATTTGCAGAAGACTCACCATGGCAGTCAGAACTCGAACAGGCATTTCCTTTTCAAGAGACCCCCGATCAGTTGAGAGCCATAGAAGAAGTCAAGGCTGATATGGAAAGACCCTTTCCGATGGATCGCGTTATATGTGGAGATGTTGGATTTGGTAAAACAGAGGTGGCGCTTAGAGCTGCATTCAAAGCAATACAGGACGGCTGTCAAGTAGCTGTACTCGTGCCCACAACATTGTTGGCCCAGCAACATGGAGAAACCTTTAAAGAGCGTTTAGTCTCTTATCCGATAAGGGTAGAGGTTCTCAGCAGATTTTTAACACAAGCTCAGGCCCGAAAAGTTCTCTCAGATTTAGAGAATGGATCTATTGACATAGTAATTGGAACCCACAGGCTTCTCTCCCAAGATGTTTCATTCAAAGATCTTGGTTTATTAATAGTCGATGAAGAACANAGATTNGGTGTCAGTCATAAAGAAGCTATTAAAACGATGAAAGCACAAGTAGACATCTTGACTCTGACAGCTACTCCCATCCCTAGAACTTTAGAAATGTCACTAACAGGAATTAGAGACTTAAGTCTAATCGAAACCCCTCCTGCCGATCGGCAGCCCATACTTACATTTGTTGGCGAATATAACGAAAGTGCAGTAGCAGAAGCTATTCGACGAGAGTTGNTACGCGAGGGACAAGTTTTTTTCGTGCATAACAGAGTCCACGACATTGAAGAAACAGCAGCAACTGTGAAAGAGNTAGTCCCGGACGCACGCGTAGCGGTAGCTCACGGGCAAATGGACGAATCTTCTCTAGAGAAAGTAATTATAGATTTTTGGGACCGAAAATATGATGTGCTGGTGTGCACAACAATAGTTGAATCTGGAATTGATATGCCGACCGTAAATACGTTGGTTGTAGATAGGGCAGACCTTTTAGGACTTGGCCAATTGCATCAGCTGCGTGGCAGGGTTGGCAGAGCGGACCATAGGGCTTATGCATACTTATTTACACCCATTGATAAATCACTCAGTGAGGAAGCTTTTGAACGATTGAGAACAATTGGAGAAACAACGGAATTGGGTTCTGGTTTTCGTTTAGCAATGAAAGATTTAGAGATTAGAGGCGCTGGGAACCTTTTAGGAACCGGGCAGAGCGGGCATGTAGCTTCAGTTGGTTACGATCTTTATTGTCAAATGGTCAACGAGGCGGTATCGGAAGCATCAGGAAACGAAGAAATTCCCACTACCGAAATCAGAGTGGAAATACCTGTAGATGCGTACCTNCCGGAAACTTATATAAGTCGGAGTGATTTAAGACTCGAGGCGTACAGGAAACTTGCATCGGCAGGAGAAANTTCGGACCCATCTAAAGTTGAAGAGGTCAGACAAGAATGGGAAGACAGGTATGGTCCCATACCGGAAGAAGCAGAAAAACTTCTGGCTATAGGTCATTTAAGGACCGTCTGTGTTGAACGTGGAATAAAAGATGTGACAGTAACTAAAAGAAAAAAATTGAATTCAGGATTCTTAGCTCGTTGTTCACCTGTTTCCTTACCGTTAAGTAAACAAACTCGTCTAGAGAGGTTGCATCCCGAGGCATTCTTGAAAGAGGGTTCTGAAGAGTTGCAAATTCCAATACCCGAGGAAAATCCGACAGGGTCATTAGCTGAGTACTTAAAAGATTTAGTTCCCGTTCTTACTCCAACTGCGTAGCATCTTGGGGTGGGTTTAATAATGACAAATTTCTTTTCGATAACCTTCAGAGGTTTTATAGTTTTTCTATTAATGTCACTTTCATTGAGTTGTGGGGGTTCCCAAGTTGATGTTGAAGTTGGCGGGAAAAAAATTGATAGAGAAGCTTTAATTGAATGGAATGGGGAGCGTACCGGCGGCGACTCTGACATGTCGCTTCTTATCGAAACGGTCAATGAGTGGATACAGAATCAAGCATTAGCTGATTTTTTGAGTGAGTATGGGGCTACTTTCACAAAAGCAGATATTGAAAAAGCAAGAGACCAACTGGTGGCAGCGGGATTATCAGATTCAGATCCCCGACTCGATTTTTATAGTGAATGGCAAGCTGTCCGTAATTTCGCAGCGGAGGGGGGTTCCGAAGTTGAGTCTGCTTATGAAGCAAATAAAAAACTTCTTGGTTATGAACTTTGCACCAGTCATGTTCTTACAAATACAAGACAGGAGGCTTTAGAAGTTATAAAACTTCTTGAATCTGGCCAAAAATTTGAGGATCTGGCTTTGACGTTCTCAACTGATCCCGGTTCAGGTTCTAATGGAGGTTCATTAGGGTGCGTGCCTTTAGGCGCTTTCGTTCCTTCTTTCGAAAGGGCTGCACTTGGTGCCATTAAAGCTTCTAAAGAATTGGTGGGACCTGTCGGCAGCGGCTTCGGGTTCCACGTGATACGCATTGATAAAATTAGTACTGTCGAATCAACTCCGTTTGAACAATTGGGGGAGAGACTTTTTCCTTCAATGATGCATCTTTCATCTCTTACGCGAGAAGTTGACGTGGATGCTCGTTATGGTGCGTGGAATTCTGTGACGGGACAGATGGAACCTGTAAGAATTTCAGAAAGTTCTTGATTTGAAACCTTCTCCTAAGGTGACTGTCATAGGTTTAGGTCCTGGAGAACCATCTTTTTGTAGTTCAAAAAATCTTGACCTCATAGATGAACATGAAGTCCGTTACGCGAGGACAAGTAGACATCCTTCAGTTTCCCTACTTGGGACTGGAGTTATCTCATTCGATTATGTGTATGAATCTTCTAACTCTTTTGAAGAGGTCTATGAAACTATTGTCAAAGAATTGATAGCTGCCGCCAAGGTGCATCGGCAGATACTTTA
>PATJ01000017.1 GCA_002713545.1 Acidimicrobiaceae bacterium | reverse complement strand
TTCCTTTGGGCCGACGAAGACTCTGTTTCTTCGCTGGGTAAAGCCTTCCTAATAGCTGTGTCTTCAATTTCAACGACCGGATTTCACATTCCTCCATTTGAAAATTGGACAGTATCGGCCGGTTTTCTTTTACTGCTACTCGTAACCGTAGGGCCAATGTCGTTGTCTAATGGAGGCGGCTTTCAAATCCGAAGACTGCAAATACTTCTGGCTGTGTCGGTTCGAGAAATGGTTCGCCAATTGCACCCTCGAGCAGTAGTTAAAATAAAGGTGGGTAATGAAAGCGTAAAAGAAGAGCGAGTCAGGGAAGTCGTTGTATTTCAATTCATATTTACTTCGATAATTTTTCTCACTGCGACTGTTTTGACGATTTCAGGTGTAAGTGTGTATGAGGCACTTTCGTCGTCAATAAATGCACTTGCAACTGCTGGACCTATACGAAATGCTGACGGGGTGATAGTCGAAGTCTCTTCATTTTCGTTGATCGAGCGACTCGCTTTAGTGCCGGCGATGATTTCGGGTCGACTATATTTACTGCCAGTCTTAATAAGTGTTGGTTATCTGTTCTCAGAATCAAAAAATTTTCTTAGACCCCGTAGAAGAATATTGCATGCAGTAAGAAGAAGTAACTAATGAAAGTAGAAAGTAAAAAAATTACAAGTACGAGTATTCATATGACAGGAATTGCAGTCATTTTTGTTGCGGTGGGGGTGGGTCTCAGCACTGTCGCTTCTATTTTNGATCATGGTGTAGATTTTTTTCCACTTCTTTTGTCGACAATAATTTTGGCATCTGCAGGTCTACTGCTATTTAAATCTTCTAAATTGGGAGCGACTGATCATGCTTCGATTTTTACTGCAGTTGGAAGTACATGGTTGATAGTTTCCCTGTTAGGGACCATTCCTTATCTGCTAGCAGGAACTT
Source organism: Acidimicrobiaceae bacterium (assembly GCA_002713545.1). GTDB lineage: Bacteria > Actinomycetota > Acidimicrobiia > Acidimicrobiales > MedAcidi-G1 > MedAcidi-G1. The sequence goes on along the minus strand of PATJ01000017.1, from coordinate 24,400 downwards.
TTAGTCGAAACGGAATTGGANTTCCAGAGGTGCTCGTCGATTCGCTTTTCGAATCGGTATCTGGGTTTACAGCGACCGGCTCGACTGTTTTTGGAGTGCANAATTCNATTGAAATCCANGGGTCCGGAATACTTTTATANCGGCAACTAACCCAGTGGATGGGCGGCATGGGGATTGTTGTTCTTGTCGTTTCTGTTTTACCATCACTGCGAGCTAGCGGATTAGGCCTCATTGATGCTGAAGCCCCAGGAGCGGGCGTCGAGAGAATAGCGCCAAGGGTTACGGAGACCGCAAAAAAGTTTTGGTATATATACGCCTCTCTGACTGTNTTGATTGCTCTAGCGTTTTTCGCTTTTGGAATGAGTGCTTTTGATGCAGTAGCGCANTCNCTAACTACNGCTTCAACGGGGGGCTTTTCGACGAAGGATTCTTCGCTAGGGCACTGGAACAGCTTAACAATAGAGATAGTGGCAATGTTTGGATTTTTAATAGCAGCAAGCAACTTCACGCTGCATGCCCGTTTAATAGAAAAAAAGCAATTTGGTTATGCTTCCGACTCTGAGTTCAAGTCATTTNTNGGAGTGATTGCTGTAGGTGTTTTAATAATCGCACTGCTCTTAAATCAGGAAGGCNTATCGTTTGGGACTGCACTTCGAAATGCTTCATTTAATGTCATTACCTTAGCCACAAGTGGTGGATACGGAAATGCTTTGGGAAGTGGCCAGGTAGGCGACTTCGCTTCTTGGCCNGGATCNACACAAATGCTCCTGCTTTTCTTTATNGTGCTTGGGGGTTGTTCTGGATCAACTTCTGGTGGAGTTAAAGTAATGCGATTTCGGATTGGTCTTGCCCACGCATACCGAATTTTGAGGTCCATGAGAAGACCTCGAGCGCTTATTCAGGCGCGTATGGGGAATACGACTATTCAAGATTCATTAGTGGAACGTATTGCAGGGTTTGTNGTTGTTTATGGAATGCTTGTGGTAATGGGAACCTTCATTTTGACGGCTCTTGGTAGCGATTTGATTACATCTTTGAGTGGAACTTTTAGCGCTTTGGGNAACATGGGACCGGGATTAGGAGAAGTCGGCCCCACCTCNTCCTTTGTTGATGGATTTTCAGCNCCTGGAAGNTTGGTGCTTCTAATATTTATGTTGATAGGCNGGCTTGAAATATTCCCAATGTTGTTAATGTTCGTTGTTCCTTATAGGAGTACTGCTAAAGCGATAAAATCNAAAAAATAAGTNAGCAAAGCTNCTTAAGCGATTTTAAACACTAAAATTGAGATCAGTTGAATTACCCAGATCAACGGCGCTCAGGGAATTCGTTTATTTATAAATGGACTGTTATGAGCGATATGTATAGGGAAAANTTAAAATCTGTTGGATTACCGTTGCCTCAAGGTCTTTACGATCCCAGATTTGAGCATGATTCTTGTGGCGTTAACTTTGTCTGCAATTTACGCGGGGACGCAAGTCATGAAATTGTCCAGATGGGTATCGGTGCTTTGTGCACACTTCAACACAGAGGCGCAATAGGAGCTGAAAAAAACACTGGTGATGGAGCGGGAATACTAATGCAGGTTCCCGACAAACTGTACAGAGATACCCTCTCCTTCGATTTGCCTCCCAAAAATCACTATGCGACGGGAATAGCGTTTCTTTCGGAACACCCAGATAAGGCAAATGCTGCAGTGCATCAGCTGGAAAAACTTGCCGAAGAAGAAGATTTGGAAATTATCGGATGGCGTGAAGTTCCTGTTGACTCTTCGGAAATAGGTACCTCAGCAAAAGAGGCAATGCCATTTATGAAACAAATATTCATCAAAGCAAAAAGTGATTCTGCTTTATCGGGATTGGATCTAGATCGAAAAGTATTTCCTTTCAGAAAACGTGCCGAACGCGAAATATATGAGCAGCTTGATGGGGGCGAAGCGTCTTCTGGTATGGGTTCTTCAACTAGTGAACAAACGGGAGTTTACTTTCCATCTCTCTCCTCAAGAACAATCGTTTATAAGGGCATGTTAACTACTCCGCAGTTAGGCAATTTTTTCATCGATCTGAATGATGAACGAACTGAAAGCGCAATGGTTTTAGTTCATTCAAGATTCTCCACTAATACTTTCCCTTCATGGCCACTAGCTCACCCTTATAGGTTCGTCGCTCATAACGGAGAAATAAATACCGTTCAAGGTAATCGAAATTGGATGAAATCTAGAGAATCTCTTCTTAAAACAGATTTAATTCCAGGTGAATTAGATCGATTATTTCCAATTTGCACCCCTGGGGCGAGCGATACGGCAAGCTTTGACGAAGTTCTTGAATTGTTAGTGATGGGCGGCTACTCCTTGCCGGAGGCGGTTTTAATGATGATCCCAGAGCCATGGGAAAACCATGAGGATATGACTCCAGAGAGACGTGCTTTCTACCAATATTATTCGACTTTAATGGAGCCCTGGGATGGTCCCGCTTCAATTGCATTCACAGATGGGACTTTGATCGGTGCTGTTTTAGATCGTAATGGATTACGCCCTAGCAGATACTGGGTAACTAGTGATGATTTAGTTGTCATGGCGAGCGAAGTTGGGGNGCTTGAAATACCACCTGAAAATATTATTGAAAAAGGAAGGCTGCAGCCTGGACGGATGTTCTTNATCGATACAGAAAAAGGACGGATTGTTCGNGANGGAGAGATAAAAGAAAATTTAGAGTCCGGAAAACCCTATTCGACGTGGCTATCAGATAATTTTGTACATCTTCGCGACCTCCCAGAAGTTCCTTTTCAGAAAAGTACCTCTTTATCTCTTTTAGAAAAGCAACAAGTTTTCGGATACACGCATGAAGAAATTAAACTTCTTCTTGCTCCTATGGTGCGAGATGAGAAGGAAGCAATCGGCTCAATGGGTAATGATGCNCCAATAGCCGCACTATCTAAGCGTTCAAGAAANCTGTATGACTATTTTCAACAGCTTTTCGCCCAAGTCACTAATCCGCCTTTAGACGGTATTCGCGAAGAGCTCATTACTGCCGTGGGTGTAAATGTAGGTTCAGACAAGAATTTACTCCTGGCCGAGGAGGAGTCATGTAAAAAGATGTTTTTGCCTAGTCCCGTCCTCACNGAAGCGGAATTACAGANGATAGAGATGGCAAAAGAGAATGAANAATTCAGCGACCTTAAAGCAATTCGCATCGACGCAATTTATGAAGTGGAAAAAAATGAAAATGGTCTAAAAAACGCTCTTGATAACGTAAGAGANCTTGCTTCTGAAGCAGTTGCTAATGGAGCTAATATCTTAATTGTTTCTGATCGTCTGGTTTCCAAAACGATGGCTCCAGTCCCATCTCTTCTGGCTGTAGGGGCCGTACACCATCACCTTATAAACGAGAAGACTAGAAGCTTGACTGGAATAATCGTTGAAAGTGGCGACGCTCGCGAAGTTCACCATATTGCTGCCTTGCTTGGCTATGGGGCATCAGCAGTTTGTCCCTACACGGTTTACGAAACAATTGATTCACTCNTTGAAAATGAGAAACATGGCCTCAGCACGGAAATGACTTCTAAAGAGGCAAGAAGACGTTACATAAAAGCAGTTGAGAAAGGCATTTTGAAAATAATGTCAAAAATGGGCATCTCAACAGTTGCGTCCTATTCAGGTGCGCAAATTTTCGAAGCGATTGGTCTAGGTCATGAAATAATAAGCGAATGCTTCAGTGGAACGGTAAGTCGACTGGGNGGAGTCGGCTTTGGAGTTATAGCTGAAGAAGTTAAGCGCAACCANCAAGTGGCCTTCCCAAATAACCCAGGAGCAAACATCCATCGAACTTTGAAACCTGGAGGTGAGTATCAGTGGAGACGTGAAGGTGAAATACATTTATTCAACCCAGANACTGTGTTCAAGCTTCAACATGCAACAAAAGAAGGTAGATACGATATTTTCCGCGAGTATACGAAAATGGTTGATTCCCAATCTGAAGAATTAGCTACTTTACGCGGCTTATTTAAATTNAAAGATTCGCANAAAACTCCAATTCCTCTTGATCAAGTAGAGCCTGTTTCTGAAATTGTCAAACGATTCGCTACTGGAGCAATGTCGTATGGTTCGATTTCTGGGGAAGCCCATGAGACCTTGGCTATTGCTATGAACAGAATTGGGGGTAAATCCAACACCGGTGAGGGTGGGGAAGACGCAGACCGCTTCACTGAAGATGAAAATGGAGATCTTCGCCGCTCGGCAATAAAGCAAGTAGCTTCAGGAAGATTTGGAGTTACAAGTGAGTATCTCGTGAATAGTGACGATCTTCAAATAAAGATGGCACAGGGAGCTAAACCGGGAGAAGGTGGACAACTTCCGGGNCATAAGGTTTACCCATGGATAGCAAAAACACGTCATTCAACTCCGGGGGTTGGACTCATATCACCNCCGCCTCATCANGATATTTACTCAATTGAAGATTTAGCTCAACTNATTTACGATCTCAAGAACGCAAATCCGGAAGCCCGTGTTCATGTCAAGTTAGTGGCAGAAGTTGGTGTGGGTACGGTTGCAGCGGGAGTCTCAAAAGGGCACGCTGATGTTGTTCTAATATCTGGACATGATGGTGGAACAGGTGCGTCACCTCTCACATCAATAAAACACGCGGGTGCCCCATGGGAACTTGGGTTAGCTGAAACTCAACAAACTCTTTTACTTAATGGATTAAGAGACAGAATTGTTGTTCAAGTTGATGGTCAGCTTAAAACTGGACGAGACGTTGTGGTGGCGGCACTACTAGGAGCAGATGAATTCGGTTTTGCAACAGCTCCACTAGTTGTCATGGGTTGCATAATGATGAGAGCCTGTCATTTGGATACATGCCCTGTTGGTGTTGCTACACAAAATCCCGAGTTGCGAAAAAAGTTCACAGGTAAACCTGAATTTGTTGTAAATTTCTTTGAATTTATAGCTGAAGAAGTTAGAGAGCTTTTAGCAGAACTTGGTTTCAGAAGTCTTGAAGAAGCTATCGGTCAGGTCGAATTTCTTGATACTGAAGAAGCAGTTTCACACTGGAAAGCTGACGGATTGGATCTGTCGCCCATTCTTTACTCCCCACCTTTGCCTGCGAACACTGATAGACGTCAAACCACGTTTCAAGACCACGGATTAGAAGAAGTATTAGATCGTAAACTTATCGAAATGTCGATGCCTTCTTTAGAGGGAGGCGAGTTAACAGTTATCAACTCACCAGTCAACAATACTGATCGCTCAGTTGGAACACTTCTAGGGTATGAATTAACTAAACGTCATGGTGGGGAAGGCTTACCCGATGAAAGTATCTCCGTAAATATGAGTGGGTCGGCTGGCAATAGTTTTGGTGCTTTCATTCCTTCAGGTATAACTCTTCGATTAGAAGGAGATGCAAACGATTATGTCGGCAAGGGTCTTTCAGGTGGGAAAATATACGTACGCCCTCACGAAAACGCGCCATTTAATGCAAGCGATCACGTGATTGCTGGAAATGTTCTCTTATATGGCGCTACGGCAGGTGAAGCATTTTTTAGTGGACGGGTCGGGGAAAGATTTTGTGTAAGGAATTCCGGAGCGATTGCCGTAGCGGAAGGAATAGGGGATCATGGTTGTGAATACATGACTGGTGGGCGTGTGGTTGTTCTAGGTGAAACCGGAAGAAATTTTGCNGCAGGAATGTCAGGGGGTATCGCATTTGTGTATGACCGNAAAAAACAATTCCACCCTAAAGTAAACCCTGAAATGGTGATCTTAGAAAAAAGNGATGAAGAGGACTCAAAGTGGCTAGAAGAGCTGATAACTCATTATGTAAAAGAAACTAAGTCTGTTCTTGGCGAAAAAATTCTAGAAGANTGGGAAAATTCAGTTAAACATTTTGTAAAGGTGGTCCCAGTCGATTANAAGCGTGTGATGGAAGCNGCAGAAGCTGCAAAAATTTCAGGTAGAGATGAAACGGAAGCGGTCATGGCNGCTTCAAGGAAGTAACNAAATGGGAGACGCTAGAGGATTTTTGGAGCACGACCGTGANGTTCCAGAGAGACGTCCAGTTTCGGTTCGAATAAAGGACTGGAAGGANGTGTATGAAGACTTTCCTAAAGAACGCCTACAGGTGCAAGCGAGCCGTTGTATGGATTGCGGCATCCCATTTTGTAATAGNGGNTGNCCGCTTGGAAATCTAATCCCNGAATGGAACGATCTTGTTTATAGAGACCAATGGGAGGAAGCAAGCCATCGGCTTCACGCAACNAACAATTTTCCGGAATTTACAGGAAGATTGTGTCCGGCGCCGTGCGAGGGATCGTGTGTTCTTGGAATTAACGAACCACCCGTAACAATCAAGCAAGTTGAAGTTTCAATAATAGATCATGCCTGGGAAATGGGTTGGGTGAAACCTGTAATTCCGCAGGTGCAGACTGGAAAAAGNATTGCTGTAGTTGGCTCTGGACCAGCCGGTTTGGCAGCAGCTCAACAGCTAACTCGTGTAGGNCATGAAGTTGTAGTTTTTGAAAAAGCAGATCGAATAGGCGGCCTTTTACGATATGGGATACCGGAGTTTAAACTTGAGAAAAGGCATCTTGACCGCCGATTAGCTCAGATGGAAGTTGAGGGAACGGAGTTTCGCGCAAATACTGAAATTGGTGTNGATATCTCAGCTGAAGAATTAAAAGAGGGCTTTGATGCGGTTGTTTTAGCTGGTGGGGCGACTCAGTGGCGAGACCTACCAATACCGGGACGCGAGCTTAANGGNATACANCAAGCAATGGAGTATCTTCCTCAATCAAATCGGATTCAAGAGGGTGACAGGAATGCTGAAATAATTTCTGCTGAAGGTAAAAAGGTAGTGATTATAGGTGGAGGAGATACGGGTGCCGATTGCCTTGGAACAGCNCTTCGTCAAGGAGCTGAAATCGTAAATCAGTTTGAAATAATGCCTCGACCGCCAGAAGATCGTTCAGATTCAAATCCATGGCCCACTTGGCCTTTGGTATACAGAGTCTCATCCGCACATGAAGAAGGCGGTAAAAGAATATTTGCTATTAATACTTCAGAATTTTCAGGTGATAATGGAAACGTTAAAAGCTTGAAAACTCACAAAGTTGAACAAGTCTTTGAGAATGGAAAAATGTTTTTCGAGGAAATTGAAAATTCTGAAGAAGAAATCGAAGCAGACCTAGTTCTTTTAGCTCTTGGATTCACAGGGCCTGAAACTTCGCCCATCCTTGAACAGCTTGGAGTTGCNTTGGACGAACGAGGAAATGTAGATAGGTCTGAAACCTATGAAACATCGATTGAAAGTGTCTTTACTTGTGGAGATATGGGTCGCGGGCAATCATTAATAGTTTGGGCTATAGCTGAAGGGCGAAGCTGNGCGGCTTCAGTAGACGAATTTTTAATGGGCACTACCGAGCTACCTAGATCTGTTTCAGCAAAGGAAACACCTTTAATTTAGAACGGCTGAGCGTCTAAAAAATCCAATGCTGCATCCATGAATCCAAAGTTTTTCGGCGTGGCAAAATGGTCAACTCCTGGAAGTGTCACTAGTTTNACATTTGGTAAAGCGTCTACTAGTTGATCAGGTGGAAATACGAAATCATTTTCGCCAACTACAACTAAAGTTGGAGTGCTTAAATTAGAAAGTGATTCAGCCGAAAATTTCGGCGGGTTCTTTCGCCTAATGAAAGCGGCTAAAGCTAAACGATTCGCGTCAGGAGCTTCAGGTAATTGCGCAAAATATCTAAGCTCAGGTGAATCAGCGGANCCAGTTTCTACGGCATCAGCTATTGAATCGCGAAAGTTTNGATCACGCTCGAATAAATTTTTACCAACTCCTGAAACTACTAAACGGTTGAATCTACTGGGAGCGGTAGCAGCTAAATGTAAAAGAACTACCGCGCCCATCGAGAAGCCAACGGCGTCAACAGGAGTGTCAGGGAATTGAGAAAGAACGTTTTCTTCTATGTTTTCATAAGCATCNGGGTCAGTTGGTTTTTCTGCTGTGCCATGACCGAGCATATCTATCCCTATCACGTCGCGACCTGCATCTTCCAAAAGTGCAGTCCAACCGTTGGTGACCCAAGTCGCGTTATGAGATGTTCCAAAACCGTGAACAAAAACTATAGAAGGAGTATCCATATCAGAACACTACTCCTGGGAATCAGNTGNATGTCGAGTACTCAACAATTCGTAAAAAGCAGCTGCGGCAATAAAGAGAATGGCGGTTACACCCAGAATGTGAAAACGTTCAAAAAACAATGGCCAGACGAAATCCCGAGGGTANCTCTCTCGNATTTGATCAAGAAGAATTAAAATTGCTGACGNGCTCATGAAGAAAAAAGATGAAAGCAGAAGCATGTAGTCCGGTAGGCGAGATCTCAAAGTCAAGAAGAACAGCAGAGGAATAAGAACCGAAAGTAAAAGAAACTCGGGGAGGTTAAGAAGAGAGAAAATGAAGACGACAAGAGTGAAAATCGTTGCTGTAGATAACTTATTTCTTTTTCTTCTAAGACTTTGAGAATTTCTGAATCGTGGTTCAGAGGCAGTGTTCGTGCGGTCTGGCAGTGAACGGAAAGCCAAGACTATGAAAATGAACACTGATATAGCCGAAGCAACAAGCCCCGCCCATACGGTATTCTGGGGTTTCCAAGAAAGAGTGATATTCATCTCTTCACCTTCTGAAGGTTCAATTAGCCATCCGTTTGCAAAAGCATTTATTAAAGTAGGTGATTCATCAGGCACATTTTTGATTCCGCTTAAAACCCAGCCATCACTGAAACTTTGACCAAGAATAAGCCAAAACGGCTCTTCGGTAGCTGAAATAGAAAGATTAACTTTTGTGCGAGAACTGGTGCTACTCAAAATTTCTGGCACTACTCTCACAGCATTTTTTTCAAAATTAAGAGGATTTGAACTCAATAAGACTCTGTCGATGTCAAAACCAGTTAAAAACCCCGCGGTTGTTAGCAAGGTCTGATCTCCCGCTTCAAGTTCTATAAGAGAGCCGTCGCAAGTCTCCAGCTTTAAAACTTCAGAAACTTTCCCGGTTACTCTGATACTGACAGGAGAATTATTTATATTCAATAGATCTGTTCGGCAACCAGAATCAAAGTCATCAAGTATTTCAGTTCTGAATGGAATGCCGGATATTTCTAGTACACCCAATGGCATCACCTGTGGTAATCCCGAATACCAGTCCATGGTCGTTCTATTTGCGACATCATCGAAATGAAAAGAAATCTTCTTAGCCTTAAAAGGAGCGTTTTCGAAACTAACAGTCTCAGTTTTACTTGTCTCTCCTGAGATTTTGCCGGGTGTGGAGACAGATAAGAGGGATAGGTCGTCGGCGCGTAGAGTAATCCGTCGGGGAACTGAGTGATTCCCGTCTGCTACATAAGTAACAGAAATGTTTTCAAAAGTCTGCTCATCTTCACTTTCGTACACAATGAAACTACCTATCGGATTTCCAATTCCAGTTCTCCAAGCTGTATCAAAGTTCGCATCGAACGCTGACCTTGGCGAAGAAGCAAGGTGGCCAGATAATGAAGTAGAAGCAGTAAGAGAAACTTTATCGATCCCCAAAAGTTCATCGATAATAGAAGAATCTGTGTCGGTGGAAAAGCGAACATCTCCGTTTAAATGAAAATCACGTTCCCAAGGAATCTTGAAAGATCTTGCAAGCATTTCTTCAGGGTCCGAACGAATAGGGTCAAGCGGGTCTGATCTTTCACGGGAAGCTAAAACAACAAATTCAGAACCGATATCCTCCCCAAGAATGTCGACGATGTCGGTAGGCATTTGAATCGTCTCTTCAGGAAAAATGTCATTAACTTGAATTGTGGAGAAACCAACACCTGTAACACCTGCGTAATAGTCAAGCTTTCCTACGTCGGTTTCCAAGATCTCTATACGTACCGCTGAGGAAAAGCGTGAGTCAAATTCGACGATTTGACCGGGTTCGCTGCGCGAAACTTGATCTAAATCAATTTCGAAGCTGTCGTCGTCAAAATGAACTTTGACTTTAGTTATCCAGCGATTCTGACCTATTCCGCTGACTTGAGCGAATCTGATCTTTTCGATAGCAATTGGTTCGTCAAAAAACAAATACAATTCTTCACCGATGACTTTATTGAAAGCACCTACTGTCCATGCAGTTTCAGGAAAGGAATCAATTGCATGAAATGGTCTATCACCAGCTGTGAAAGTAACAGGGTTTCCGTAAGAAGAAGCAGTCACTTGAATTCCCTCCTGTTTTGAAAAACTCAAATTAGAAGGATGGGATTCTAGAGAATTTAAACGATGATCAGATAAATCAATGCGAATAGGTCTCTCATCAATACGTTCCGTGTATCCCTTAGTCTCTCTAATTGTTCCCCAACGTTGCCCAGCTTTACGGTTGGTGTCAGTAATGACGATACGACTTTGCGGAAAAACCATTGAACTTAANTCGTTCGTTGATTGGGCGTAACTAGCNCTCATGATTACTGGACGCCCCACTTCCAGTAATCCTCCTGAAGCGGAATGAACAATCCCCTCAGCGTCTCCGGAGATAATTATCGGCTGGTACGGGTCAGCTAAATGAATTATTTCAACGGGANTCTCTAATTCAAACACTGCTGACGGTGGAGGTGTTTCGTAGGAGTTGGGAGTAGCAAGAGTNTGTTCATCTAGCATTGGCCGTTCTGGACCCGCAATATTGTCCACACGCTTACCAAATTCGACGGTGGATGAGAAACCTGGAGCCTCGCTCAGGGAGTTCCAGAGTTCTTTTGGTCGCGGGGTTCTAAATCGTTCAAATTGTAAATCTGAACGAACTACGACATCACCGACGTTCATAAGTTGAGCGATCGGAGCTAGTGAATTTGCATCAAATCTGCCTTCTTGTATTTCACGATCAAACGCTACGAGCAGTTCGGCTGATGGTTCAGTTCCAAGGGGTATGAGTTCTCGTGAGGCGTACGGACGATCCATTAAGCCTGGAAGGATCGGGTCACCGGAATTGCCCCATCTGTACGCTGAGAAATCAGCTCCAGGNATTTCCAAAACACGAGTGGAAGAACCTTTGGAGTCTAAATAATCAGCAGTTTGATTCCAGTATCCTGGAATTTTTTCAGGCCTTTGAACTGTTTCTCCCAATATGTTTCCCATCCACAACGGTGAAAGATTCCCAATTATTAAAAGCGAAATGAGGATGGTCGAAATATGTTCTAATCGAGGTTTGTATGAACTCAATGCTGCTATTCCAGCACCAAGAAAAAGTGCAATTGAAAACAAGAANAGAGGTAAAACTCTGGGTGTACTTCTAAGAGCTANCCCAGAATCGCTTAATGTCCATTCGCGAAATATCTGACCTAGAAGNGATGGCGAGTCATAGGGGTGAGAGCCGATTGCGATAAGTAGAGAAATGAACATTAAAGCGAGTAAATGACCGCGATATTTGAATTTTACAAAAGCAGAAATTANAAGAGCTAACAAGGGCAGTGCAAATGANAAAGGTAGCGCCCATCGGGTGTAGAGGGTGGATGGTTCTATCCAAGCGCCAACCCGACCNTGCCCATAGAAATACCAATATCCAAGACCACGAAAAAGTTCTGGGGCTGTAGCAGCGTCTGAGACNACACGGTAGTTTTCAGTTAAGCGAAGTGTAGGAAGACCGTATTTAGCTTGAATTGANAGCCCTATCATCCACCAAACGCCCGTGGCTATAAAAGCAGTTCCAATTTTTAAAGCTGTTTTTCGNACTTCTCTCCAGGGTGCAGATTTGTCTAGAGCAGACCAAAGAAGCCATATGAATGGGCCGAGACCTACGAGGAGTAGGGAACTGGCGTTAACACCACCGATTGTTAGCGTGACTAATCCGAAAAGGGCAGGGTGTCTCCAGCCGGGAGTGCGCAATGAACGAACTGTTAAAGCCATCAGCCAGGGGAGACCTGCCCANGGGAGAAGTATGACGGAATGGCGATCGATGTAATTGAGNAGATAAGGACTGAGCATGTAGCAGAGTGAAGCTACGAGTATCGCACCGCCTTTCCATTTAAGGGTTTTAAGAAACCAGCGAATACCCAGACCTGCGGCAAGAATGATCGAGCCAAGCCATAAACGTTGAACCACCCAGTCCGGGATNGATAGCAGATCTCCGATGGCGAAAAAAGGTCCTATTGGCCAGAGGTAACCGATGTTTTGATGAGTAACGGTTCCAAAAGCCAACTCTGGTTGCCACATGTAAGCGGCTCGTTCGAGAAGGCGAAACGGATCCAAGTACAAATATGCTTTAGTGTCTGCGGCAACACGCCCTGGGTCATTTAAAAGTAAAGGTANATATGAAATGAGAACNATCGCGCTTACTTGGTAACGGTCACGCAATAGGAGTTTAATTTTTTTAAACATTGTGTGGCTTTGTTGATGCGAGCACGCGAAAGGACTCTGTTGCGGCTTTTTCCCACGTGAAACGTGATGACCAGTTATACGCAGATNCACCAATCTCTATTGCATTANTTCGCGATGAAAGAAGAGAGAGTANCTTATTTTGATATTCCTCTTCNNTGTCGTATAAGAAACCCGATACACCGTCTGAAACTGCATCAGAATGTCCGGGGATATTTGAAGCAACGCTGGCAGTACCACAGCGCGCAGCTTCTGTTAGTGTCATTCCCCATCCTTCNCTTATGGAAGCGCTAGTAACGACCCATGCTCTTTGATAAGCATCAATCAGATCGCTTTCGGAAACGTGTCCTTTTAGATCAATCCAACTTGGGTCTTTTAAAGAGGCTAGAACAGAACGAATGTTGGATTCTTCGGGGCCTTCACCAATTATTTCNAGTNTGACATTTGGGATCTTTTCTCTAATTTTTTCAATTGCGTTAATTACACTGTCTATTCGCTTATAAGGAGAGAGCCGTCCTGCAACAACAACAAGTGGGTATTCAGATTTTTTGGTAGCTGANTNAAAACTGGATGATATTCCTGGCTCGACGACGAAAATATTTTCCTTGTTTAAACCAAGCACTGATGACAGCTCAAAGGCTGAAGAGTTTGACAAAGTAACAATTGGAGTTGAGCGGTAGAAAGTTGGTGCAATCGATCTTTCGTAAAAACGTCCCAGGGTGGCAAAAGGTTNAGGAAGNGCAACATTCCAAAGTGGGCCATGTTGNTGGTGTAAGAACGTCATGTTCGGGCCGTTCGTTAATAGGGGAGTCATAAAGGGCACTCCGTTCCAAACTTCAACGAGAGCATCAAACTCTCCTAAGCGGCGNCTAATGANATCTGTTGGGGAAGACAGAAAGACCCCGAAACGTCCACCNGAGCGTACTGATGTGTAACCGTTACGTGAAACTAACTTGCTAGAGTTCTTCACTGCAGATGTTCGAAAAGTAATTTCTAGGCCTTCTGAGGCCCATATTTGGGCAATATTGTGAGAATGAATTTCAGAACCGCCTGCTTCTGAGTCTTCAAGGTCACGCCATTGAAGAATTAAGACGCTGTTGATAGCAGACTTCTCAATGAGGGAGCTTAGGTTTCCCTCCGGCAAACGGTTTAAACTCATAGAAGAATCGTAGTTGCTTTCGGTCAAAGTCGAGTTGAACAGCAAATAAGTGACAGAATTATCCAAATGCTTTTTCCCACTATTACTTTCGCAATCTTTTTGACAATAGTTTTATTCGTCCACACTGTTTTGCTTAAGAAGCCAACCTTATGGAAAATCTGCATGCTTATAGCTAGCTACATATTCTATTCATGGTGGGATTGGCGATTTTTAACTCTTATATGGACATCGACTTTAGTTGACTTCTGGGCGGGGAAAAAAATAGAAAACGCTGATTCGAGTAAAAAGAAACGCTCATATCTTCTAGTAAGTGTTTTAACGAATTTAGGAATACTCGCATACTTTAAATACGCAGGATTTTTTGTCGATTCATTTGTAGATGTAATGAGCGGCATGGGTTTTGATCTATCTGTAGAACCGCTTCGAATAATTCTTCCAGTGGGTATCAGTTTTTATACTTTTCAGACAATGTCTTATTCAATAGATATTTATAGAAATAATCTGAAACCAACTAAGTCTCTGCTCGATTTTGCACTATTTGTAGGTTTTTTCCCACAACTGGTGGCTGGACCAATAGTGAGAGCGAAAGATTTTCTACATCAACTTTCCAGTAATAAGCGCGAACCAATACAAATGGGAAGAGCGACGAAACTAATCCTTGGAGGACTTTTCAAAAAAATTGTCATTGCTGATTTATTAGCCACTGAAATAGTAGACGGGGTGTTTAGAAATCCTGCAGGTTCAACTGGTCTGGAAACACTCATCGGGATCTACGGTTATGCCTTGCAAATTTATGGTGATTTCAGCGGATATAGCGATATCGCAATAGGAATTGCGTTACTTCTTGGTTTCCAATTTTCTGATAATTTCAATCAGCCTTATCGCGCCTTAAGCCTTCAAGATTTTTGGAGGCGTTGGCACATAAGCCTTTCTTCATGGTTGCGTGACTATCTATATATCGGTCTTGGCGGAAATCGGAACGGGAGATTAAAAACTTACAGAAATCTACTTGCGACTATGATTTTGGGTGGTTTATGGCATGGAGCCGCTTGGACGTTTGTCGCATGGGGGTTGCTTCACGGAGGAGGACTAGCGGTGGAACGGGCAGTTGCTCAAAGAACCGAAAAAAAAGAAGATACAAAATTACGTAGATTCTTAAGAGGTTTTTTTACTTTTCACCTAGTGTGCGCCGGCTGGGTGTTCTTCAGATCGGTCGACATAGAACGTGCATTTGAAGTCTTTGCTGCGCTGGGTAACAGCTGGACATCAGCTCCTTCAATGAATTGGGGAATTGCATCAGTTCTTTTAATAGGTGTCCTGATGCAAACTTGCAAGACGGGTAAGTTTGATCGATTTTGGAATCAATTCGCTGCTTTACCTGCGATCGTTCAAGGAGTGGCAATAGCCGTGGTCGTAGTAGGAATGGACTTACTAGGCCCGGATGGGGTGGCTCCGTTTATTTACTTCCAGTTTTAAGTTCCGTGGACAACCTAATCTTGAGGTCATTAATACTGATTCTTTCATCCAGATTCAATTCAATAGAAGCATTCTCGCTATTCGTAAAAGTTAAATTTAAACCATTAATGTTTCTCGTGGCATCAATTCGCTTATGTACGGTTGCCAGAATTTCAGCTGACTGAACAGAAAGATCTTTTAGTGACCTATGACGATGCTCTCTCTTACCTAAGTCTGACTGAGCGATGGACTGGGCGCCGAAGTGTCTTTCGAAATCTATTAGCATTCCTATTTCAACACCCCAGCCTTGCATCAAGTTTATTTCACTTATGGCACTTCGTCTTACGGCGTATTCACCTGCCAAAGGTTGCTTGATTTTAGACAATGCAGGAAAATGCATTGAAAGGAGTGGTTTTGCGACTAATTCTGTGTTTCTACCGCCACCACCGCTTTCTTCAGAACGCTTGTAATCAGCCTTAACTAAGTGAATCGAGTCATTCTCAAGGAGTGGAAAGGCAAGTTGCTGAACCCAGATTGGTTGAAAATTTCTTAAATCGCCGTCAACCCAAACTACTATGTCGCCTTCGCTGACTATTAAAGAAGCCCATAATGCGTTGCCTTTTCCGCGCCCTTGACCGTAAATGGAGTTGATCTCCTCTATGGGTATGACTTTCGCACCTGCTTTTCTAGCTATCGTTGAAGTTGAATCAGTAGACGAATCATCTATAACAATAATTTCATCGATGTACTCATTCGCTAGAAGCTCTTTCTTCAAAGAAGAGATGATTCCGCCTATGCTGGATTCTTCGTTTCTGCACGGTACGCAAACGGAAATTTTTTGATTACCTTTAAATTTTTTAAACGAAGATTCGATTGTTTCTTCTGAGACTTGAAAAGTTGAAATTGTCACTTTGCGCACCTAAAAGAACTCTTCTTGTTAGTTTTAGCTCTATGTTCATTTACGGAGTAGTTAACGCCAGTCCGGATTCGTTGGAATCTGAATCTATTGTCGCATCCGAATCNGACGCTCTTGATAGGAGTAGAAGCCTGATAGCGNATGGNGCTGATGGTATTGACATTGGGGGTCAAGGATCCACTGATAATGCTGAGGTAGTCGATTGGGAAACTGAATGGCTCCGTGTGGACACAGTTATTAATTCTGTGGCGAAACTTGGAGTGGAAGTTTCCATTGACTCGTGGCGTCCGGAAGTCGTTGAGCGTGCACTTCAAGCTGGAGCCAATGTTATTAATGCTGCGGATGGGATGCAGNCGGAAAGAATGTGGGAAGTCGCGTCTAATTTTGACGTACCTATTGTTGTCCCTTTTTTGTCGGGTCAAAATCCTAGAGAAATGTCGATAGTTAAGACTGATCCGATNAAAGCAATGAAAGATTTTTTTTCGCAACGATTGGAGAAAGCTAAACAATACTCTTTGGAGAAGAACTGTATTTTGGATCCGGGCACCGGTTTCGCTCCGTCTAACTGGGAGTGGTCGGAAAGATTTAAATACCAAAAGTACGTTTATTCTAATTTGGGAAAGTTGCGGGACTTTTCCTTGCCCCTCTACGTAGCACTTCCTTGGAAAGAAACGTCTGATCATGATGAGCTACTTGAAATTGTCCTAAAATCTGAGCCTGAATATGCTAGAGCACACTTCCCAGGAAAAGTTAGGCAAGTAGAGAAACGACTTAAAAACATTTAGATCAATGAGACTCATCGATACTTCCAAAAAGTTTAATTTCTTCTGGATCTAATGTTTCACTCCAGTTCGCTGGGCATAATTCAGGATGAATTTCCCAAAGNGGGGTTAATACAAATCTTCTTTCATTGATTCTGGGGTGGGGGATAGTCAACAACTCTGACTCGATCCGACAACCTTCATAGAAAAGTATGTCTACATCTAAAGTTCTCGGTCCCCAGCGAATTGTTCGTTGACGTGCAGCCCCGGCTTCGATCCGTTGACATTTTCTTAATAGAGCGTGTGGGTCTAAGGAGGTTTCAATTGACAACACTAGGTTTAGGTAAGCATCTTGCTCAGAAGGTCCGCCGATAGGTTCTGTTTCATAAATTGAAGAGATTTTCAGTTTNCTNTCAAAACTGTCGCAGGCGAAACGAAGGTAACTCATCCGGTCACCNATNTTTGAACCCANCGCTATTACAGCNGAGGAGGAAGTAANTAAATTGGAATCCGTAGATTGCTTTCGCCATATGNTTACAGAAGTGCTAGAAACATCAACTGGGATGGGGGGTCGCAGTTTGGTGATCGTGACTTCAACTGCCAGAACTTTTTGAAAACTTAAAACTTCATCAGCTACTCTTTGAGCTAAGCGTTCCAAAAGAAGGTCTTTGCTTTCTTTAGCAACCTTATAAACCTGCTCTGTGACGGAACCATAATTAGCGGTATCATCAAGCTCATCAGTTAANGAAGACTCGCTTAAATCAATCTCTAGTTTNANGTCGATCTGTATCGGCTGCTCTGATACACGCTCTTGCTCTAATACNCCGATTATAGTTGATACACGTATTCCATTAATCTGAATTGAATCGTTACCAAGTTGAAGTANTGACACAAAGAAACACTAGNGAAAAAAGGCTTTAAAAATAGCAAAATGTGACCGTTATCTCATGTGACCGTTATCTCATNGTTAATAACGTTTTNAAAAGGAGTTGTATGACTGATTCAGAAAATCTAGAAGAATGCTGGTTGGACGACGAAGTGCGAGAAGAACTTTTACGAGCACAAAATGAATGCATTTTTATGTGGGTTAACAACTCAGGGCAACCTTTCGGCGTAACGATGAGTTACATCTGGCGTGATGGAAGTTTTTGGCTCACCTGCGCTAAAGCAAGGAAACGTGTGCCTGCAATAGAAAAAACTGGTTATGCAGCAATAACTATCACATCAAAAGGAACTGACTTAGGAACAGGAAAAACAGCTTCGTATCGTGGGCCCTGCACCATACATGAAGATGAAGAGACATTGAATTGGATGCTTCCCGAACTTGCTACCGCCGTAAGACCGGAAAGTGAAGAAGGAGCGAAAGCCTTTCTTGAACATTTGGATACGCCCAACCGTGTAGTACTCAAATTGACACCTGAATACAAACTTGACTTTGACAGTTCAAAGATGTGGCAACACCGACCAGACGCCGCACCACCAGGGCGAATATGAAAGTTGCTATCACGGGTGCGAGTGGATTTTTAGGTTCACATTGCGTAGCAAAAGCAGTTGAGAAGGGTCANCTAGTTCGAGTTCTTGTTCGTGACCCTGAAAAGACGACANNTGCTCTTGAAATGCACGGAATAAAAAAAGATCTGGTTGAGATTGTCTANGCAGATTTAGNAGATGAAAGNTCTCTTGANAGNGGATTAGAAGGTGTCGATACNCTTTTACACACTGCAGCGATCTTTAGCTTNAGTCCATTAGATGCTAAATCGATGATTTCTATTAACCCTTCAAGNACAAAAACTCTTTTANCTTCTGCTNTGAAGCATGNGCTTAANNAAACGGTTTACGTTTCNACCATGGGAGTTTTTGCACCCATTAGCGGTGGTGATATTAATGAAAATACTGAAACTTCGACAGGACTAGGGCCTTATACGAAAAGTAAAATTGAATCGGAAAAAATTGCCAGAGATTTTCAGCATGGTGGCGCACCCGTGAATATCGTTTATCCAGGTGGAATTTTCGGTCCTAAAGATCCGAATCCTAATTTAAGCGATTCGATGGGAATGCTTACAGAGATCCTTAAACGAAATCTAGGTTTAACAGCTAGTTCAGCTAAATTAGCCATGGTTGACGTGAGAGACGTTGCCAATGTGTGTGTGGGAGCGTTAGATGTAGAGTCGAAAAATGCTCGTTACCATGCATGGGGCGAACTGGTAACTATGGATCAGGTAATAGATCTCGTTAAAAAAATTACTGACAGAAATATCCGCTTCTACTCAACACCGTTGTTTTTGCTGGATGCTATGGGAACTTTTGGAGAAGTTTTTACTTTGGCGACACGCATTAGGCTGCCTTTTGCAAAAGAGTCGATGAAAATGTTTACCCAAAATGCGCGCGTGAATGGACCAGGAAAAATTGATCAGTCTCGAGCTAATACTGATTTTGGTTTTCAAAACATTTCACTAGAAGAATCCCTCAGGGATGCTTTACTGTGGCTGCATCAGGCGGGTCACTTGACAGATAAGCAATCGGGAAAATTAGCAAACATCTGATCCCCGAATTCACAAATCTTTTAATACGTGTAAAATCAAATTATGTACAAGTACGCGAAATTAAAAGCTGCAGCAGCCGTCATTACCGCATTGTCGGTGATGATTTTGGCAATCTTCTCAATAAAAATATGGATAGAGGAAAAACATCAAACGTGTGCAACACAGTTGGCTACATACACACAAGCAGTTGGATCCTTAGCTGGTTTACGGGTCACGACTATGGATAGAGAAGATATTGCTGGTAGGACTATAGCTGAATTGCGAGCTTGCATTCTTCCAGAATTAGAGGAAGTTCCGGAAATAGAAAAACCAGACACGCTTAATTAGAAGACGGAAGAGAATGAACACCTTCAAGGAGCTGTATTTTCCCTCTAGCGAATCTCGNGACTTAAATAAACGCCTTCGAGAGGAACATGAACTTTTTCTCTCAGAAAATCCCGAATGGGTTCCGAATGAATTGCGATTACTACCCAAAGTGATAGCTAGAGCATTCAACAAGATGTGCCCAAAAACCCCTCTGATGGTGCCGTTGGGGTGGATAGATGGCACAACCTGGGCTGATCTGAACGAGCAGGAAAGAGTTCTTTCCCTGCCTGAAGATGAAAAGATAAAGGGCCTCCAAGCACACAAAAATGCAATTCGCGGANGATGTTTTAGAATCCCAAGACCATATGAAGTGAAGTCAGACGAAGCAGCATTCAAGGCGGTTCAAGAATATGCGGACGTCGACAGAAGAGTTTTTAATGGTGAAACCTTCGATCACGACATTCCCGATGCCCTTCTGGAGGCATTCAACGCTTGTTGGGAGAGAATAGCCGAACCTGGAGAGTGGTGGAGTGGGAAGGAACGTATAGCTATTTTAGAGGAAGTTAGAAAAGACCGTGACGAAGATCATCCGAAGGTCCGATCATCCCTAGCGGATTTGAGCAATACACCTAGTCCTNTCATTTCCCCGCTTACACGTGAAATCGTCCGTATGGTAACTAGCAATGCTGCCGAAATAGATGATAAATGGGCAAAGGAAGCTATCTCTCTTATTGGTGANGGAAAGTACTCAGAACTAGTTTCTCTTGTAGTAAATATCGTACCAATTGACATTTTCTGCTTACTACTAGGAAGACCAGTCGTTTCTCTACCNGTTCCCAAAGGTGGGAAACCAGGTGGGACAATACCGGATGGTTTATCAGATGGGGGAGCTTTTGTTCCATGGCTCACTGAGAATTTTGTTGGACCAAATGTAGCACGTGCCCTGTCTTTTGTCCCAAAAGACAATGAGATACGAATGAAACTTGTNGAAANCATGTANGCAGGCGGTGGCAAGTTTATTTCTATGGTTTGGGATGAAAATGAACCACTCGATCGGGCGCAGGTTGAAATAATTGCAGCTAGAACCTCGTCAATTAACGAGTGTTTCTATTGAGCTACTTCTCACGTAATGCTTCTCCGTGCGAGCAGCAAAGCAACCGAAAAGACCATTTCTTTGTCATGTGCGATTGGCGAACCAATTGCAACTGATATTGAGCACGGTGAACTTTTACTAAAATTTACAGAATCTGCTAATAATCACTCTCCAAACCTTCAAAACTTGACTGAAGAGATCATTTCAAGCATGGGGGAGGACGCATTTGTAAAAGCTTCCTCAATCGTGGCCATCTTCAACGGACTCGTACGTTCAGCTGATGCGATAGGCATTCCTCTCGATGAGGTAACCATGTCGAGCACTATTGAAGAGAGAGAAGAACTTGGACTAAACAACTACCAAGGCTTTAACAACTCGTAGGGGTTCGATACTGAATGGCAACATTTTCCTGTTTCGACGTAGAGACAACAAGTCTTAATGCCAAAAAGGGCCAAGTGATAGAAATCGCCATAGTAAAAGTCAACGATCAAGGCGAATTGTTAGATGAATGGATGACTTTAGTTGGTCCAACACCAATTGATATAGGCAGGCCAGACATACACGGTATAAAAAGCAACTGGTTAGATTCGGCACCACATTTTAAACAAATTGCTGGAGATATCTCAGAAAAATTTGATGGGTCGATTCCTGTTGCACATAATGCACCATTCGATTGTTCTTTCATTCGTGAAGAGTGGAATAGAGCCGGTTTGGGCGATTTACAGTTAGAGGCCTTTGATACCCTCCCCCTGGCGAAAGGGCTTGGCTATCCCGGAAAACTCGTCGAACTAAGTGAAGCTCTTGGTGTTGAACTGTCCAACGCTCATGAGGCACTAGCAGACACTCGCGCTCTCGCTTCTGTTCTGCTCAAACTTCTCGACTTATCAGATATACAAGTTGATTCTCCTGTATTTCAGCCGTCTCTATTTACACCAGAGCCATCCGGACTCTTTGAGCTTCGGCCGATAACTAAATGATTTATAAGAACNGCTTCNTATCCGTATTTATCGTTATATCTCTGACCGCTACTAGTTCTCANTTCNTGTGCAGACACTGAAGAAGCACTAAGTGANGACCATAGTAAAGTTGGGATGCGACTCATAGGGGAAGCANCAGAAGCAGAAACCTCGCTATCAGGNGACTCTGTNCAAACCCAANCGACAGNAGAAAACTTAACTTCGACAACACTCTCAATACCCNTCACCACAACNACGAACNNCTGTCGAAAGNANNCCACCCCCGAAGANAACNAGACCGTCTACAACAACCACAACGTTGATTGTTGAAACGCCAGANAAGCCTTTTTACGCAGCGAGAGCAANTAGTGAGATGCTCGAAGTGTTTAAAAAACAAACTGATTCTGAACCAAAATGGCTCCTTTCAAATCCTGGACCTTTTGAAGGGGACCGTGTTTTGCTCATTCGTAAGATAGAAGAAGATTGGGTCCAAGTATTAATGCCAATTAGGCCACATGGAACGCTTGCTTGGGTTCCACGAGACAGTGTCTCGATAACAGAACATAAAGCGAAAGTGATTGTAGACAAATATTCCGGCCTCTTAGAAGGATGGCAAGATGGTGAATTGCTGTTCAGGGAATCTTTCATTAGCGGCAGTGATAAACATCCAACTCCATTGGGAGACTTCTATATAAATGAAATAAACCAAGGTGGAGACGAAATGTTAGAAGACGCATTAGTTGGCATAACTGCCTTTTCAAAAAGTATTGACTCAACTGCTGAAGGAGATCCAGCCATAGCTTTTTTAGTTAAAGAATCAAACGAGGGGAGTGATGGGCTTAATACGAGAGGTTGTATAAGAGTAAGCACGGAGGTTCTAAAACTTTTGACACGTTTACCACTAGGGACTCCTGTCCAAATAGTTGGATGAGATTTAATTCATCCGCGGGTCATCTGGATATTGGGCAAGTTTACTGACAAGACCTTTTTGTCTGGAGAGAACTGTCGTCCACAACTCCTCGGGTGTCTCGGAAAAAGGATCAGTATCAGCTAGATCAGCAACTATCCAGCCACCAGCTNATATCTCAGNATTTAGTTGACCCGCAGACCATCCTGCATATCCCGAATAGAGGCGTGCGGTAATCATTGAGGTCATATCGAGTGTTTCAGGGTTTAGATTAACTACTCTTATGCGACCGAGTCCTTCATTTGGGTGTTCTTCTACAAGTTCCTCGGATAGGCCTAAAGCAAGTAATGATTCTTCTTGAACAGGACCNCCCCAATGTAACAGTGAATATGAATCTTNATCTAGGTTCCATTTTGGTAAAACGTCNACTGAGTNAAGNTCACTTCGGCGATTTAATACAACTCCGATTGCGCCTTCGTTNGTGTGTTCTATAACAAGTATTACTGTTCTAAAAAAATTTGAATCAAGAAGCTCAGGTGTTGCTAGGAGTAGTTTGCCCCGAAATGATTCCATGATTATTCGCCTTTTAAGGTGTCTCCAAGAAGAGTGTTGGCGCCAGACTTCTTTACCACTCCNACTAATTCACCNCCGGCCAGCTCTGTATAAATACTTGTAGTAGATATATTTGCGTGACCCAANAGGCTCTGGATTGCATTTATCGGAACCCCGTCGCTTGCCAGTTGAACACCCGCCGTGTGACGAAGAGAATGAGGGGAGCGGTCCCGTAAGCCAGCGATTCTGTTTAAGATCCTCAACCAATAACGCAGGTTTTGATAAGTAAATCTTTTTCCGCCTGGTTCCTTAGAGTCTGCTTTAGTCACAAATAACGGATCATCTGGTCTGGGCGCACCAAACCTTTCGGATCTTTCTTTCTGCCATATTTCGTTAACTTCAACAAGTTCCGGCGACAAGGGGAGTCTACGAATACGTCTACCTTTACATACCACCTGCATCATCCAAGTTGCCTGATCGTCACTGTCAATCAATCTTTCACGTGAGATCCAATTAATGTCAGCATCTATAAGCTCGGAAGCTCGTAAACCAAGAACTGCAAGAAATGAACACATTGCAAGATCGCGTTCGGGCCACAAGACACGCTTACCATGCGAAGTATCATTTGAAGCGGCTGTTTCGTATAAGTCCCGTATTTCCGATGGCCGATAGTATTCAGGGTCGACCTGGGGCACATCTAGTTTTGCAACTTTACGTATTCGTTTTATATCCGGAATTTCTTTAATTAGCCCATCAGCTATACAAAAGTCATAAAAGGAATTCAAAGCAGCGAGTGTCTGATTCAATGTGGCTTTAGACATTTCTCCGCTTGAACGCATGGAGCGAACTGTGTCAGTTAATTCAGCTTGATTTAAAAAGTCAGGACTTAAATCGTTTGGGTTTTTTTCAGCGAAAGAAAGTACTCTACGAACCCCTTGGTTGTATGCCTTGATAGTATTTGGTGGTTTATCTTCTAGGAGAGGTAACCAATCGAGCCAGGCGTTGAATATAGGAGGCATTTCAGACTCTTTGGGTAGTTTTCTGTATCCCATTTGTTACCGATCCATAACAATACTTTTAAATGATAATCTACATTATCTTTAAAACTTATAATGCGATGGTTAGCTATTTTTCGATCATAAGAGTTTTTGGGTGGATGAATGCCTAGCACTCACCCACCCAAAGTCACGTTACGGAGTTCCGTCGAGTATCCCAGTCAACGGAACTAATGCACCCTGATCGCCTCCCGAGGCCGAATCAAAGACTGAAAGTCTGAAAGAATCGCTTGCGTCATATTTTCCGGGTGAAATTGAGTTATAAGGTTGCCCAGGAAGAACGAAGTCAGACATTGATTCAGCAGCAGCTAGGAA
>PATJ01000016.1 GCA_002713545.1 Acidimicrobiaceae bacterium | reverse complement strand
GCACTAAAAGTAGCTACTCCATCTGATGTCATTATGACTCCAGAATTAGGACACTCTCCTTGAAAGGACCCGTCTGCCCTCATTCTCGCGGAATATGTTGCAAATGATGTGACTTCAGCACCGGCTAAAGTTCCAGTTAGCCCCGACGCCACTGTTTCAAATACAGGACTACCGTTAATAGCTGGAAGGGCTTTCATTGAAGTTGGCCCTGAAATTGTGCCTAAATTTTCGCCTAGCATATAACTCCTTAAATATTTTCTTGACTTACAAACACAGAGTAGAAGCATGTGGAGTACAAATCAAAATTCTGTTTTTAAGATGCACATATTAAGTAGTTCGTGAATATTGATTTTAAACTGGCAACAAGGGAGAGGAAGAGCTATTTTTCAGTTGTGAATTGGAACAACACTGTGGGCGTTCAAGTCCCCCCTCCGACACCAAAAACCTAGGTTCGAATCTACGAACGGGGTAATTCGATTAAAAGCTCTCTGAAAGTGTATATTCACCAGCTTTAAGTAATGATTAACAATGGATGACAAGTACGACGTAGTTGAACTCGCAGTTGAACGAACTGTGGGTATCAAGGTTACTTTCGCCGACAACTACTTCGCGGAAATTGATTTAATGACTTTGAGACTAATTTGCCCTTGTGCTATGTGTCGCTCATTGCGTGAGCGAGGGAAAGCAGCTTGGCCACAATCTGAAGGTTCTCAAAAACTTTCTATACAAGATGCACAATTTCATGGATCTTGGGGTGTGAACATTACTTGGAACGACGGGCACAATGCGGGAATATACTCTTTTCAGTTTTTAAGAGAATTTGCAGAATCTTATTTGCATAGTGGACCGGATCTTCCATGAATTGTGCATTTGTAATTGGAAAAGATGCTCTCCATATATGGCTGTAAGGGCAACAGTGTNTGNCGTTGATAAGAAATTGGGGNTGTGGAGATAGTTAATTGTCTGGGATGGTTCTCCCTGNTCTGCTTTAAAAAGACCNCCGTTTATAGGGTTTATTCTCTGTTTTTANCTGAACTCCCCACTGTATGACTTAAAAAGTGTGTCATCCTATTGAGGTGTATAACGAAAAACTTGTTACCTCTCTTCAGTTGCTTGCATCCAATATTGAAAACAGTGAAGAACGCCCAGGTCAGACTGGCATGGCTTTAGCAGTTGACTCTTCAATAGAGAATAATGAACATTTAGTTGTTGAGGCAGGAACTGGAACTGGCAAAACTCTCGCTTATCTATTTCCCTANGCGTTAAAAGAAAAGCGAGTAGTAGTTGCTACTTACACGAAGGCNTTGCAAGATCAGATGTTGAAAAGCGACTTGCCGCTTCTCAAAAAACATATTGAATCGGATCAGAATAGAGCNTTCAACTTTTTACTTNTAAAAGGTTGGTCAAATTATNTGTGTAATGAGNGAGTTGACGCGGCAGAGAANTCAAAATCAAATGGAAGGCAAGAGTCTTTTTTCGCTGANAACGACTTTGATGAAATCGATAAAATAATTGAATGGAGTAAAACTACAATAACTGGCGACCGAAACGACATCACATTTTCCGTTAAAAATTCGACATGGGACTCAATGAGTGTGACACGAAAAGAATGCTTCGGTAAAGAAAAATGCCCTTTNTATGATTCTTGCTTTGCCGTTAAATCCAGAGAGAAATCATCTCAGGCAGATGTGATAGTTACGAACCATGCTCTTTATGCGCTTGATTTAGCAATAGGTGGTCATTTAGTAGGACCTCACGAACANGTAGTAATAGATGAAGCGCATGAAATGGAAACCTCTTTTACAAGAGCTTGGTCAATTACTTTAAGTTCTGGACGTTTCGAATGGTTAGCCGCTCAATCAAAAAGAATCTTAAAAGAAGAAAACCTTGATGCANTAACAANCATTACTGAANTAGNAGANTTGTTNACTAAAAATATGACCCANCACGAAGGACACTGGGTTCGCACTTCCAACGCCGCCGAAATTTTNANAACACTCGAATTAGCTGAGAGTCGAGTGGAACGACTAAATCACCTAGTTAGAAGCACAAGTAACGAAGAACGTACAAAGTTAAGAGTTGCGAATGCCGCAGACTCTTTACTTGAAGATATACGNGCGGTCATATTATTTCTAAACTCCGGACCAACTCTTTCTCATGTNGCATGGATTGAATTCAACGACCGAGGTAAACCTGAACTGAATATTTCACCTTTAGACGTCTCAATGAATCTAAAAGAGCACCTCTGGGAACAAAAACAGGCTGTACTAACAAGTGCAACGATTCAAACAAATCTCATAGATCGTTTAGGGGTCCCAATTNATGATGGAAANCCACTACGAATAGAAAGCCCTTTTAATTACTCAAAGCAAGGCCTTATTTATTGCCCTGATATGCCAGATCCAAGTAAAGACACGGCTAAGTGGCAAGAGTTGGTGTTAAGCGAAACCGAAAAGCTTATCTCACTAGCCGGCGGTCGAACCTTATGCCTTTTTACAAGTCGTACTGAACTGCAGCGAGTAACTAAAGAAATACGTACACGATTCGATCTGCCCATATTCATGCAGGGTGATAGATCNGCAAAAGAACTTTTACGAGAGTTTGCTGCAGATGAAACTTCGTGCCTATTTGGCACAAGAACATTTTTTCAGGGCGTAGACATTCCAGGTCCAGCATTAAGTCTCGTAATCGTAAACAGGATTCCTTTTCCAGGACCAACTGAGTTCCTCATAAAAGCATGGTCAGAGCAATCATCTTTAATTACACACAGCTTCGGGTGGAGAAATATTGAGCTACCTATTGGCGTTTTAAGAGTTGTTCAGGCAACAGGTCGATTAATCAGGAAAAAANATGACTCGGGAGTCGTTGCAGTNCTGGATCCAAGAATGACCCGTTCNGANTATGGACACAAGTTTCTAGATGCTTTGCCAGGTATGCCGGTGACTAAAAACATTGATGATGTAGAGGTCTTTTTCGCGCAGACGCCAGAGTAGTGATTTAGTAGTATGACCTTTACCAATTAAGTTTAATGTGTGTTGGAGTCGTCCTTGACCGGACTTAATTCTGTCTATCTGCTTACTTGATTTATCTTTGCGCAAATGTAAGATTCAGTAATGTCAGTGAAAATATCGACCGAGCAGTACCCGTGGCCAATCGTGGGCGAATTTGACGTTACCCGTTGTGCGCTTTTAAGTATTGATTTTCAAGTTGATTACTGTGCTCCAGATGGTTATTTCGCCGATCTCGGACTTGATACAGCTCATATGCGGTCAGTTTTAGAACCAGTTTCTCAGGTATTGGAAGTTTCTCGCAATAAGGGAATTCAAATAGTTCATACTCGAGAAGGCTTTCGTCCTGATTTATCTGATTGCCCAGAAACTAAGATTTTAAGAGCTATTGAACGTGGACATCCCATGGGACGTGAGGGTCGTTATGGACGTCTTCTGATTCAGGGGGAACCTGGTTGGGACATAGTTGAAGATGTGTATCCGCACTCTGATGACTGGGTAGTGAACAAACCAGGCCAAGGAGCTTTTTACGCTACTGATCTAGATTTGAGACTACGTAGTCGCGGTATAGACCTACTGGTAATCATGGGAATTACGGCAGGATGTTGTGTCAGTTCTACTCTCAGGGAAGCTAACGATAGAGGATATGACTGTTTGGTGCTAACAGACTGTGTTGCCGACGTATTCGAAGAACTTACTGAGGCAACAAATCAATCGTTCAAAATAAATCCATTAGGCGCAACNGCAGAAAGTTACGATTTTCTTCAAATNCTTCCCNGATTATCTTTTGATGACTAGGCAACGTTGANAATTCAAANGCGAATAGTTGCATTTGCAAGATGAAACTNNTCGACTAATCAACTTGAATGTTGTTGATTATTCTAATTATTTCTTCTGGATTATTTTTGTATTGTTTCAGAGCAGCATTGCTGACAAGGCATTCCCATTCACCAGTAATGTTAGAAATTATTGCCGGTAAAAGTCCGGATGCTTTTTTATGATTGTTTGAAGCCTGATTTCGATGGAGGAATGTAATACCGATTCCTGATTTCGCTAAGGCTTTCTTCCATTTTCTTTTTCCAAATGGATTCCAACCGTGGGTCAAATCGCAAAGATCACAGGTCTTATTTTTCACGGCTTTGCGTGTTAAGTATTTAAGTTCTCCCCGTAGGCCACCATCAGCGTTGTAGATCCCAATAACTTCAAAATTTTTCAACTGCACTGCTGATCGCCTTTCTGTTAGCTTCTTACAACATATACATACGAGGAAAAATCTCGAAGCTTAAAAGCGGTATCTCAGAGTGACACTTATCACCTATGACGTGGATCACGTTCAGAGTTATGTACTAGGTCAGTGAAGTAAAATAGATTCATGAAAAGATACACCGCAGTACTCATGTCAGTAACACTTGCTTTAGTTGCAACCGGTCTGGTTTCCGGATCAAATTCTGTAACTACAGCTCCAGAAGCGGATGCCAGTGCAACCGTGATAGTAGAAGATGAGTCTTGGAATACTTCTACAAGTAACTACGTAAACAGACTGATACAAATGGGTGTGCCCAACTCAGGAGTTTGCCCAACAGTAGCCTGATAACAAGTCGCTGTTCTGGCNTCGTTTCGATTAAATCTGTTTTAGTTTTCTTTGTCTAATACTTTTCTAGTAAATGTTATTTATCGGTAAACGGTTGTACATTTAAACTTTCCAACCTTTATAGACGACAGGAAAAAACAATGGCAACTAACGTACTTGGAACAGAGCTTACAGATTGCAGTCATGATCCAGTAACGGGTTTCTATAGAGANGGATGTTGCAATACCGGNGCAGACGATTATGGAGTCCACACGGTCTGCGCCGTCATGACTGAAGAGTTTCTTAGTTTTTCAAAATCTGCAGGAAATGACCTTTCTACCCCGAGGAATGGTTTTTCTGGACTTAACCCAGGTGACCATTGGTGTCTTTGCGCATCTAGNTGGCAGGAAGCATACGAAGCGGGNTTCGCTCCGNAAGTAAACTTGGAGGCCACTCACATATTGACTCTGGAATGGGTTGACACAAAAGCCTTACTGGCAGCGGGCGTCTAGCGAACAGTCGTAGATGCAATGTGTCACAATCACTCACTATAGATTAAATAGCCTCTATCTTTGAGAAGTGCCTAATAGACCAGAGTTGCGAAACATTGCTGTAATAGCTCACGTAGACCATGGTAAAACAACTCTTATTGACGCCCTTCTAAAAAATTCTGGTGCTTTTAGAACTAACGAATCAGTTGCTGAACGCGTGATGGATTCGATGGATCTTGAGCGAGAAAAGGGAATAACTATTCTTGCCAAGAATACAGCAATTAAATATGGAAACGTAAAAATCAACATCGTTGACACACCAGGGCATGCAGATTTTGGTGGGGAAGTTGAGAGAGCGTTAACAATGGTTGATGGAGTTTTACTGTTAGTCGACGCAGCGGAAGGTCCCAGGCCACAGACAAGATTTGTTTTACGAAAAGCGCTTGANGCAAATCTCTCAATTGTTGTTGTTATTAATAAAGTNGACAGACCAGATCAGAGGATAAACGAAGTAATAGACGAGATCTACGAACTTTTCTTGGATCTAGAGGCCTCTGAAGAGCAAATTGATTTTCCTATCATTTACACAGACGCACGAGCAGGAACAGCTACCGTCGACCCAAAAATTCCCGGAAATGATCTAGACCCTTTTTTCGAAGTATTACTAAAAAGTGTTCCACCTCCTACAGGTGANCCAAACGCTCCTCTTCAAGTTCACGTTACCAATTTGGACGCATCNCCNTATCTTGGACGCTTAGCGGTATGTCGCGTCATAAGTGGAGTTTTAAGGGAGAACTCGCCTGTAGCTTGGTGCAGAACAGATGGGTCGATAGAACAGGCGAAAATTGCCACAATTACTCTGACAGAGGCTCTTTCNCAAGTCGAAGTGAAAGAAGCGGGACCCGGTGAAATTGCTTACGTTTCTGGCATAGTTGATGTCACTATTGGAGAAACATTCACGGATTTAGACGACCCTCACCCATTGCCTATTATTTCCGTGGATGAGCCAACTCTCTCAATGTCTATTGGTGTTAATACTTCACCTGTAGCCGGAAACGATGGGGACAAAATAACTGCTCGTCAAATTAAAGCGCGTTTAGAGGAAGAANTCATCGGAAATGTAGCTATTAGAGTTCTTCCAACCGAACGACCAGACACTTGGGAAGTTCAGGGGCGGGGAGAGCTACAACTTGCGGTTTTGGTTGAAACGATGAAACGCGAAGGTTTCGAATTGACTGTTGGTAAACCATCGGTATTACTGAGGGAAATAGACGGCAATTTACACGAACCTGTTGAAGAGGTAACGATTGAAGTACCTGAAGAGCACGTAGGAGCTGTAACGCAACTTCTAGGAGCGAGACGCGCTCAGATGAAAGAAATGAAGAATTCCGGGACAGGATGGGTGCGACTGGATTATGTTGCCGCCTCTAGAGCGTTGATCGGTTTCAGAACAGAGTTCTTAACAGAGACGCGGGGAACAGGGATTCTTAGTCACGTTTTCAGTGGTTGGGAACAATGGATGGGGGAAATAAGACTTAGGCAAACTGGAAGTGTCGTTGCAGACAGAAAAGGCAAGGTAACGGGTCATGCAATCACGAATCTTCAGGAGCGTGCAACACTTTTTGTTTCGCCTAATGACGAGGTTTATGGTGGAATGATAGTTGGAGAAAATCCGCGTTCAGAAGACATGGACGTTAACATTTGCAAAGAAAAAAAACTAACTAATGTTAGAGCAGCAGCCTCAGATGACACTATTCGATTAACGCCTCCCCGAATACTCTCTCTTGAACAAGCTTTGGAATACA
The DNA here is from genome assembly GCA_002713545.1 of Acidimicrobiaceae bacterium. Taxonomy (GTDB): domain Bacteria; phylum Actinomycetota; class Acidimicrobiia; order Acidimicrobiales; family MedAcidi-G1; genus MedAcidi-G1. The sequence goes on along the minus strand of PATJ01000016.1, from coordinate 24,018 downwards.
TAGCGGAAGATGAATGCGTAGAAGTAACTCCCGCAATTGTCCGACTTAGGAAAACAGTTCTTGATTCAGGTGAACGTGCGCGCAATTTGAAGAAAATAAAGCAGGAAAGAACTTAAAACTACTCATAGCATTGCTCTGGATCCCCAAAAGTTCCCTTTTTAATAATGAGGCCCAGCCCAGGACCACCATTAGGAAGTTTGACGTAACCATTTTCTATACGAGGGCCGTTAACAGAGTCATAGTGAACTCGGTGATATGGATGAGCTATCCAAGCTCCGCGATTTAAGTTACGTGGAATAGTTGACCCTAGTGCAACCCCAGCAGCGGCAATAATATCTCCGCCCCACGCATCATCAGAACTCATTGGTGTTGCAGTTTTTAGGCAAAAGTCTCGTATTGACCGCATAGCTGATAAACCCCCGACCCTTGTGATTTTCATTCCAAAGCCATCTGCAATTTTTCTGTAAACCAAATCAGAAATCGTTTTTATATCGGTTGCAGACTCATCGATTATTAGTGGGTGAAAAATTTTGGACTTAATTGCTATAAGTTCTTCGTTAGTCCTGCAGGGCTGTTCCAAAGAAAAATCGATTCCTGAAGTTAACTTCGAAACCTCGGTAGCTTCAGTTTGCGTCCATCCGCAATTGGTATCCACATCTAAAACCGTTTCTTCGTCNGTCGCTTTTGATACAGCCTTTATGCTAGATATATCAGCTTCGATACGCCGACCACCTGCCTTGAGTTGAAGCCGAGTAATCCCCATTTTTTGCAATCTTCTCGCCTCTGCTGATGCCTCTTCAGGCGAAGCAATTCCAACAACATGGTAAGTCAGAACTTCTCGATTAATATTTCCCCCTAAAAGCTCAGCAACACTCACATCAAGTTTTTTTCCAATTAAGTCCCAACAAGCAATATCGATGGCAGCCTTGGCTTCTTGTTCCCCAACTAATGCGTTTCCCATCGTTTCGTTTATCAGAGACAAGTCCGTCGGGTTTACACCTATTAGTGACGGGCCGAGAATTGATAAAGAAACTCGGATACTTTCATTTGTCGACCTTTGCGCTTCAGAGGTGGCCATGCAGGCTTCGCCGTACCCGATTGTTCCTTTATTATCAATTATCTCGACAATCGTGGATTCTGGTGTTTGCACAGCTGAACTAGACATGTTGTAAAGACTTTTTGCAGGTAAAGGAAATTTGTATATGCGAATTTCCACAATCGAGGATTTTGTTTTTATCATGTCTGGACTCAACTTTAGACCTCGAACCGGAAAGAGTTGTATGCTGCTTGGGTATTAAATTCTTTAAATTGGGTGTTTCTATGAATAATTTTTCATTGCGACAAATGGAAAAAAGAGATGAACGGTTGCTGGTAAGTCCATTTCGAGACATGTTTGAATATCGAATTGTCTTCGAGTTCTTAATTGTTCTGTTCTTATGGGTCTCAGTTTTAGCACTGGGAATCGCAGGTATTATCCCACTTTGGTTGGGCCTGTGTTGCAACACGGTTCTAGCGACGACTTTTTATATGCCGATGCACGAAGCTACCCATGGAAACATATGGGGCAGACACTCACGCTACCGTTGGGGTGAAGATCTGATTGGCTCGATATCTTCGCTTCCATTGGGATTTGACTATTGGACGCACAGGATTCAACACATGCGACATCACGCCTTTACGAATGACCCTAAGCGAGATCCTGACTACCACACGAAAGGTCCTATTAGAGAACTTCCTGTCTCATGGTGGGGGATAGCTGTTATTAGCACCTTTACACCTGTTTTTGCTTTTTCTAAACATGCGTCTCGTTTCTTGCCCAGTAAAATCCGAAACGTATTCGCCAATCAGGCTGATACCGATGTACCGAAAGCCACGACGCTTAAAACTGGCAAATATGCACTACGTTTTTGGATTTTTATGCATTCGATACTCATAGCTGCTTTTATTTTTGGCTTTGTATGGGAGTTTCTCTTGCTTTGGTATCTGCCTGCTCGGATTTCAAATGCCTGGTTAATATTTGTTTTTGCCTGGTATCCACACCATCCAGCTGAAAAACAAGGACGCTACGTGGACACCAGAGTTGCCGTGTTTCCAGGTTCCACTTTGTTAATTAGGGGACATGATCACCACGCTTTACATCACTTATTTCCGCGTGTACCTCATTACCGTCTTCCTGAACTATGGAAAGTCATCGGCCCGCAAATGATAGCAAAAGGGGTTAGAACAGAAGGTCGAGCGATAGGTGCCAACACATCAATCGTATGGAACTAATAAATTAATTCTATTTCTGGGCGCGCCCGTATTGATAGCAATTCGATTCCCTCTGACCTAACAACGAAATTTTCTTCATGCACCATTACGTACCCGTTACCCCACGTAAGGTTAGGCTCTACGGTTAAAACCATCCCTTCTTCAAGAACGCTTAAATCATTTTCCGTGTTAGACGGCCACTCAGTAACTTGCATGCCTATTCCATGACCAAATCGTCCCACGGAGTCGTTAGACGCTGATTCTGTTTCTAATACTGATGCCATGGCCTGCCAGAGATCACTGGTGGTATTGCCGGGTGAAGCTAACTTAAGCGCAGCTTCTGTTGCATTCCACGCAATCTCGTATGCACTTCTTGCATCGTCAGTAATAAATTCAAAAGCCATATTGCGATCGAAATCGCAGAAATAGCCGTCGTAAATTGAACCGGTATCAAACATTATTAGGTCTCCAGACTCGATAATTCGGTCAGAAGGTTGTTTGATTATGTCAGAAAAGCCAGGGCCGGTAGCTCCTACTAAGTAGGGCACTTCATCAGCGCCTAACTCTAGAAGTCTGATCCTAAAGGCTTGGAAAGCTTCTCGTTCAGTCATACCAATACTGACAAAATTCGAAATCTCTGAAAATCCTTGAGAAACGATTTTACAAATTTTAGATATCTTTTGAATTTCGAGTTCAGATTTTATACTGCGTAACGATTTAAGAATCTCTGTCGAATCGACAAAAATATGTGGAAAAATTGTGTTTTTCAGTTTTTCAAAGTCAAGTAAGGGCATTCTTAAATGAGTTTCACTTCCGATTGGGAGTCCGATTTGCAGACTTCCACCCAACTTCTTTGAATGTATATCCAGAACCTCTTGCAAAGTCTCGCTGAGTAGGGTCACTCCTTCGTCTATTGGATTTGGTGAGCTCCAAGTCCTGACATCATCCAACCAAGTTTCTCGCATGGCAACTTCACCGATACTAGGGATAACAGCGATTGGCTTACCTGTAAGTGGCACAATGAGGAACCATGGTCTTGTTGGGCTCTGCCAGAAAGGTGTGTGAAATCCTGTTAAATATCTCACTTCAGGTTCAGTGCACACCAGAAATGCTGAGAGGCCTTTGTTGCCCATCAATTCTTGCAATCTCGAGAGTCGTTTTTCAAACTCCTCTACAGGGAAACCTCTATCAGGACTCAGGTCTTTCATTCCTCTCGCCAATCTCTATCTATTTTTCTTAAAAGAATATGTGATTATAAAAGTAAAGGTTTATTCAGAAGAATTTTACTTTCGACTATTCGACACTAGTTGCTGTTGGTTTAGTAGGTTGCTTCTATGAACTCTGATATTAATGAAACGGATTTAGCTGATGCTTTAAACGCGATAATCGAAGCCGAACTCTCAGGTGTCGTTAGATACACGCATTACTCGTTGATGATTACAGGACCGCATCGACTTCCTCTCGTGGAATTTATGAAAGCACAAGCTACGGAATCCTTACTTCACGCTCAAGAAATGGGTGAGATACTTACTGGTTTGGGCGGTCACCCTTCTACAAAGATTACGTCAGTTAAAGAGACATTCGATCACGGAATAGAACCCATTTTGCGTGAGAGTCTTGAGCATGAGTTGCAAGCCATATCTCTTTATAGAAACTTACTCGATTTGGTAGAAGGCAAATCAGTCTTCCTCGAAGAGATCGCAAGAAACTACATTTCAACTGAAGAACAACACCAACTGGAATTGCAAAAAATGCTTAGGGACTTTTCCTGAACTATTCCAATGAGCGGCGAACAAGAAGAGAGTGAAAACTTAGAAGTTATATCTGCCCGACTTCTTAACGTACTATCCGCCTATAAAACGGTAATTGTTGCCTTCTCCGGAGGGGTGGATTCAACGTTACTAGCAGCCGCGGCCCTCAAATCTTTAGGTCACGCAAATGTAACAGCGGTTACTGCTGTTTCTCCCTCTTTAGGAGCTTCCGATCTGCATAATTGCGAAGAACTAGCGGATGAAATTGGACTTACATGGAAACAAGTTAAAACTGACGAATTTTCAAACGACGAATACCTGATTAATGATAAAAATCGCTGCTATTGGTGCAAGCATTCATTGATGAAAGAACTCCTCCCAATATCTAAGGATTTAAATGCGAATATTCTACTTGGTGTCAACGTTGATGACCTAGACGACTACAGGCCGGGCCAATCAGCAGCCTCAGAGTATGGGGGAGAGTTTCCTTTAGTTGAAGCCGGACTAACTAAAGAAAACGTAAGGGAACTAGCTAAACACTGGCATTTGCCAAATTGGCAACGTCCCGCACAACCTTGTCTCGCTTCCCGAGTTCCTTATGGAACTTCTATTACCGTCAATATCATGTCAACAGTGGACCGATCTGAAGAAATTTTAAGGAAGTATGGCTTTGATAATGTGCGTGTCCGTCATTATGGAGATACAGCGCGCATCGAAGTTCCTCCGGATGAATTTATTCGAGTTGCGGAACATGCAAGTGTTCTGGTTGAAGAGATTGAAAAACTTGGATACCAATACGTAACCTTGGATCTCAAAGGATTGAGGTCCGGAAATTTAAACTTGGCTCTGAAAAATGAATGAATCTTCCAATAAGCACTATTTGGACCTAAGCCACTCCAAGTTTGACACTGGTAGATTTACGAGAATCGGCATTCCAGAAGCGGTTTACGCCCCTGGGAAGACACCCGAACAATGCAAAGAAATAGTCGAAAATTTGCTTCTTACAACTAAACAGCCAATAATTGTAACTAGGGCTGACCCTGCTCATTGTGAGATGTTGATGGATCTCAATCCAACGAGTTTCGTCGGTCGAACACTTACATGGGCGCATGCCAATAAAAAACTCTCGCATGAAATAACGATTATTTCTGGCGGCACGGCAGACCAATTTGTAGTTGAAGAGTGTCGGTCAACTCTTGTAGCCATGGGCGGAGAAGTGAAAGTGTTGAACGATGTGGGTGTCGCAGGAATACATCGATTGCTTGATGTGGTGCCTCAAATTTCCGAAAAGTCCCTCGTGGTTGCTGTGGCTGGTATGGAAGCGTCACTACCAACTGTCCTAGCAGGATTGATACCTAATCCGATAATTGCTGTTCCAACATCTACTNGTTANGGNGCGAGNCTAGATGGGGTGACCGCAAGCTTATCGATACTGTCGTCATGTTCACCGGGNATTAACTTAGTGGGAATAGACAACGGTTATGGGGCTGCATGTGCTGCNATGAGAATACTGAACTTGCTAGATGAATAGAAATTTGTGGATAAATCCTGCNGTCGGCATCTCGGGAGACATGCTACTGGGAGCGTTATTTGATGTAGGCGCATCAGAAGACTTTGTACGAGACGCAATCCTTTCATTGAAAGTTGATGGTTGGCAGATGAAAGTGGACAAAATAGTCAAACAAGGCCTTCTTTCTACACGAGCTGAAATAAGTTGTGATGATACCGCACATCATCGTTCGTGGTCCGACATAGATTCTCTGATAGCTAACAGTTCTTTACAGATTGAAGTAGCCGACGGTGCAAGAAAATCCTTCAAATTGTTAGCCGAAGTTGAAGCTAAAAGACATGGAATCGATGTGGAGGAAGTTCATTTTCACGAAGTTGGGTCGATCGACGCAATAATCGACATTGTTGGAGCGTGGTCCGCTCTTAAGTCCTTGCAAATATCAAAAGTTATTTCTACAAACGTAGGAATGGGCGCTGGTTCTGTTGAAACTGCTCATGGTTTACTGCCTAATCCCGCTCCGGCGACTATGGACATATTAAAAGGTTGTTGCGTAAGAGGCGTAGATACAGAATTTGAGACAGTTACACCCACAGGCGCGGCTTTATTAGTAACAATGACTGACGCATGGGGACCTATTCCTGAAGGAAGAATTATTGAGAGTGGCTTCGGAGCTGGTTTTTACGAGCCGGCAACTCACCCGAATGTTTTAAATATGGTTATAACTGAAAGTGATAATTCTTTTAGATCGGAATCAATTGTTATTGAAACAACAGTTGATGATGTGACTCCAGAAGTCTTGGGTCATTTGATACCTAATTTAATCAATAGTGGCGCTGATGATGCGTGGATAATTCCAGTAATCATGAAAAAAACTAGACCCGGACATGAACTGAAAGTTTTATGTTCGGAAAATATCCGAGAAAAAATAGTGCAAATAATCGCTAAAGAAACTGGAACTTTAGGTATGCGAATATATCCAGTAAGTAAAGAAGTTCTTTCGAGAACCGAAGAGACTGTTAAAGTTCACGACACAGAAATAAGAATAAAGATAGGTCCGTATGGTGTTAAACCTGAACACGACGACATTTCACTACTAGCCAAAATAAGTGATCTAACATTAAAAGAAGCCACTAAACAAGTTTTTTTAGAGTGGGAGAAGAAAGTCGACAAAGCAAACAGAAAAGATTCCAAATGAACGATAGTCACGAAGTAAGTCTCAGTAAAAACGGCCCACCAGAAACTGTTCTACCCCCAGAAAACTCAATAGCAGCAGAATCGTTAAAAGAAGCATTGCAAAAACCTGAAGAACAAATACGCGATGCAGTAGCCGAAGTGCTGATCAATTGGCCGAACGATTTGATGGCATGGGCTACTTTAGGTGACTTCGGGAGAGATCAAATCGAATCTTACGCCGCGTATAGAGTCGGTTACCATCGTGGGTTGGATCGATTGAGACAAAGTGGTTGGAAAGGGTCTGGCTTCGTGCTCTGGGAAAATGTAGAAAATCTGGGTTTTTTGCGCTCTTTGGAAGGACTAGCAAAACTATCAAATGAAATTGGGGACATCGAAGAATCTGAGCGTTGTTATCACTTTTTAAAGCAGTTGGACCCCAGTTACCAAAAGTAGTAATGATGCTGCACTTTTTACTTGTCGAGAAGTAATGAATCGCCTACAGCCAAATGAAGCCCTAGAAGTTTCTCCATTTGATGCAGGTGTGTTCTCATGGAAAATGAGAACGCGCGCTATCGAAGAAAATAATTGGCTGCAAATAGATCAAGGACGAGAAGAGGATTTATTACTAAAGAAAAAAGGGCCGGTCGGCATTCATTTAGCGGGTAGCGAAGCAGCAAGCAGCAAACTGCTGCAAGCTATCGAATATTGGCTACTGCAACGATCAATTCCTGTGCCTGTTNTAGATGAACCACTACACCCAATTGACAAGTGCGGCCGTTTGGTGCAAGAAGATGTTTGTTTAATGGAACGAAACTCTGACAGTTGGGTTCTCACTGCAGCAAGTGTATGTTTTCCAACTCATTGGGACCCACATTCAAAATTAGGGCTTTCTCTAGACGACATACATTCACCCGTTCCACGTTATGACGTGGATTTAATTCCTCGCCCAAGCACNTTTATGGACCGCATTTCTAATGAGATGTTAGTTGCGCGAACAGGATGGTCCTTAACAGCATGCGGAGAACTGGCTTTAGATCGCGATCATCAAATATCCGAAAAGGACCCCTCAAAGTTGATCGTGAGAGTTGAAAGGCAGACTTTGCGTAAAGTGCCCAATTCAAAAGCGATCGCTTTTACGATACGNATCCATAGGTGGCCCCTAGAAGTAATTAAGAGAGACCCTGTTCTATCTAATGACCTAGTAGCCGCATTGAACTCTCTCCCTGAGGAGTTGAAAAGTTATAAGACAGAGACAGTACAACTTTCTTCAGCAGTGCGAACATATTTGAGTGAAAAAAATAACTAGTTCACACTATTTCCCTAAATGTTAAATTTATTCTTTCGGTTGTTTTTTTTCTGCTTTTCGGCACACAGTGCAACCAGTGCTGCTGGGTGGGTGGATGCATAATAAGTAGGTCGCCGTGGTGCAAAAACGTAGTAAAAATTTCACCTTTTNTACTTTTCTCTCTTAATTGGAATTTACGACTTGCACCGAAACTTACTGATCCAATAGTTGGAAACGCACCAAGTTCAGGTTCATCGTCAGCGTGCCAAGCGACACCGTCATTTTCATCTCTGTAGCGATTGAGTAAAACTGAGTTGAAAATGGCTCCGCTGGCTACTTGGACCCGTACACGAATATCTTCTAGAAGTGGAAACCAAGGTTTAGCTTTATGGACGATGCCGGAGTATTTGTAGCTAACTCCCGAGTCTCCAAACCATGCAGTTTCTCGCGGTTCTAAATGTTTAGTTCCGAAAACTACAATTTCATTTTGTTTCCAATTAATTTTCTTCAGATTTGACAAGTACAGATCAGCTTCATTTTCTGAAAAATGATTTCTGTATAAACTGATATGACAATTTTCTAAGTCGCTTAACTCATCGTTTTGCCAAAAACTTTCCTGATTCATAAAAAAATAATAGTGGCATTTGCACTTGATTAATCCAATTGCAAATGCTTTGATACTTTTCAGGAAGAAACAAAAATCCCCATCAGAGAATTCTCGGAAAACGGATATCGAATTAGGAAAAACTTTGAAAATAACTGCAGCAGTATTAAGAGAACTTAATCAACCCCTGGAAATAGAAGAGTTGCAATTAGCGAACCCTAAAAGTAACGAAGTATTAGTTAAAATCGATGCATTCGGCATATGTCATAGCGATTATCACGTTGTAACAGGTCTGGCCAAACAAGAACTTCCGGTCGTTCTTGGGCACGAAGGTGCGGGCACTGTAATCGAAGCAGGAGAAGGAGTTAGCAATGTAAGAGTTGGTCAAAACGTTCTCCTTAATTGGTTCCCTTATTGCAAACAATGTCCACAATGTGCAGCAGGTAATACAAACCATTGCAAAACGTACACGAAGATGCTCGGACAAGGAAAAATGCTAGATGGAACAACCCGGCTAACTGACTCCGAGAATAAACCCGTACTACAGTTGTCTGGTTTGGCTTGTTGGGCGACACATGCAGTTGTTCCTGACATAATTTGTACCAAAATGCCTGACGGTACTCCGCCTGAAATTGCAGCATTAATTGGATGCGCAGTAACGACGGGTGTGGGGGCGGTCCTAAATCAAGCGTCAGTTCATAAAGGTTCTTCAGTCGTTGTGTACGGTTCTGGTGGCGTAGGTTTGTCAATAATTATGGGCTGTGTGCAAGCAGGAGCAGAGAAAATAATTGCNGTCGACCGAGTGGAAAGTAAAGAAATAATCGCGCGCACTATGGGAGCCACCCATTTTGTAAAAGCGGATGATAACACCGTCGAAGTCGTAAAAGAATTAACTGACGGGTTGGGAGCTGACTATGCGTTTGATGCTGTAGGAAGTGTCAAAATTGCTGAAATGCTNCTNCCTTCTTTACGCGAGCGCGGTTTAGCTTTATTGGTGGGGGTGCCACCAACAGATTCGCGACTACAAATCGATGCGACTGATGTGTTCAGACAAGAAAAAAGATTAACGGGAACAATCTACGGAAGTGCAGACACCGCAGTCGATTTCGAAAAATACGCACACATGTACCTCTCCGGAAGTTTACCGGTTCAAAAATTGATTTCTAAGCATTACAAGATTGAAGAAATTAATCAGGCTTGCGAGGAGATGCTAAACGGCGAGATAGCACGCGGTGTTGTGACTTTTTAATATGTGAGAGTTGACAACNCATGAATAATCTGATCGGTAAGTGACTGGGTAGAAGATATTCTCCCAAACGTGATTGAACTCTCTCGAGTACATTAACTAAATAATTATTGAGAATTCCAATATCGCTGGAAGTCAAACTCGTCAGCACTCAATACGGGCCACCCATTTTCCCATATAAGTTCTCTAGCTCCTATGTAAGACCATGGAGATGCACTTGTGTCGCTATTCCAAACTCCATCTGTCCAATCAGATAGGGGATCCTGTTCCCAATCTCCGATATTCCAATCAGTTGGGTAATAGTGAAATGTCATGATCGTTACATCTTGTTCACTTTCCTTAAAAGTGAACAGCCCAGCGTGCCCAGGGCCGGTTTTTTCGGAACTACTATCTAAGTCTAGTAATAGACTCCCTCCAAAATCTCGCAAATCTGTGCCTTGTTTATCTACGAATGGACCAGTCGGAGACTTAGACCTACCAACCCTGATTTCATAGGTGGACTCTGGCCCCCTGCAGCATGAATACCAATTGACAAATAGATAAAACCATTCCTCGTGCTGTTCCATATATGCAGCTTCAACCCATAATCCTTCATCCGTTATTTCGCCAGTATCTTCGTCAATGTTTGGACCATTAGCTAGGTGGTGAATATAAGGGTCATCGGTGTCCCAAAAAAGATCTCCCAATGCCTGTTTCGTAACCGGATCTATTTCCAGTGCATAAATATGGCCACCCCCATAAATGACGTATTCCTTGCCATTATGAGCTATCGCAGCAGCGTCGATAGCTTCTGGTTCTGGCTCTAAATCGTTATATTCGCCTAATCTACTGCATGTAACAGGTGCACCTGAATCAGTCCATTTTAAGTTTGGCGCAGTTCCCGAAGCAGTAATAACTCCTATACACGCCCCTCCTGCTTCATTTTTTAGTGCGGCGCCCTCATTGTCCCAAACTGCAATCGTATAAAAAAGGGTTCTTTCATCTAAAAATCCTGGAGCCCAATAGCTTCCTAGATTGTCTGGAATTATCTGAGAAGCCCAATCTGGAATTTCAGAGAGCACACACTGCCCAGGTTCAAAATAATTCTTTTCTGGATACATATACCAAGTCTCAAGTCCACAGTTGTATAGCTGTTCATAGTTTTGCGGATCCTCTATATGCTCTTTCCCGGAGACAGCAGTCATTAGAAGACCGTCTATTTCAACTACTTTGCTTGGATCATGCAAATTGGCGGGATTGTGTTCAGGTTCCGAAAAACCACGAACGGCATCTCGCAAATAGTTGTGTATTGGTAGAAGTTCTGAATCGTACTGCAAACTATTATTGGTTTTAATTGAAGTTTTGCCAAAATCAAAAAAATCAAAAATAATCGAATTAATGTTGATTCCAGATTCGTCGATACCGTGTCCCATTCCAGGGAATGCGTAGTGCTCGACTCTTGCATTATTAGCACAATCATTCCAGCGCCAACGTTTAACACCTTCTTCTTCAAAAATCACACTAATTTCAGGTATTGATTCGCAAGAATTTTTTTCTGCCCACTTATAGGCGCTGTCTTCAGCACTTAAAAAAGTATGACCCACAGGAGATTTCCCCCCGTAGTAGGGGATCAGGTCGTCTTCCATTCCGGATAATTGCATTACTGATGTTGCTTCAAGTCCCTGTAGTAATTCTTCTGACTCCCACAAGTGGGTAACAATACTCGCCACCGAATTAAACAAATCAGTTCGAGAAGCGAGCATTAAAGCCATACCGCCGCCATTTGATACACCTAGAGCAAAAGGCTTATCGGTACTTACTGCTGGATACTCTGAGACCCTAGTAAGTAAATAGGAGACAAATGATACATCATCTGCTTTTGACTGTTCAGCCCCCATATTCCAAGAGTCGAAATGACCTTGCGGATATACGCCAATGAATTTTTCGTTATTAACCAAATCAGATAATTCTTCGACCCACGTCCACGCTTCGCCGCCGTTGCCGTGAAATGCAAAAACGAGAGGATAACTTTCACCTTCTTCTAGAGTTTCAGGCACGTGCAGAATAGCCATTCTGTCGACTTGAATCCCTTCAACAACTTGTCTAACCCATATCTCATTTACGCCAGGACTAAGCACAGGAGATTGATCCAAAAGTTCTAACCCTTCGTACTCGAGAACACTCTCAGTAGAAATCTCTTCAACCAGCGGGTCATTGGAATTCGTAGATATTTCCGTTTCAGCTTCTTCTTCTTTTTCAGTAATAGCCATGTCTTGCTCTGACATAGCCCCTTTTCTCAAAAGCCAATTCGAGAACCAGTAAGTAAGTTCAGGAAGTCCTTCACATGAATCAAGCATTTCCTCAAGTGAATAGAATTCACTTTCAGTTACTGATAAATTCCACCGTGCTTTTATCTCGATCCACGAATAAGCGTATTGACACCAATGGTCTTCATTCGGTGGCCGCCAAACTTCCGGACCTTTTGCACCTTTTGAACGATTCGCAGAAGAAGTTACTGCGATTAAATGTTGCGGATCATTCAAATCATTATAAAAACTGATTTTTGTTTCAAGAGGCCAATTCGCAGCTCCAGATACATGAGCGTTTGCAAGCGGAACCATGTGGTCGATGTCTAACTCTGAAGGGTCAAAAATAATTGAATCAGAAAAATAGTCGTACCATTCACCACCTACAACCTTGCAACCGTCTGCGTCAAAAGTAGTGTCTTCGAGTGATTCGTCAAATAGAACTTCGTGACGCGTGTTAATACAGTTTCTATCCTCGTCAATCCAACCTGGACCCCATTCTTCTCGCACATATGGCACTTGAAAGTCGGGGGGTTTAACACGAAGCTCTGCTAAAAGGTCAATCCGCCAATTAGTACTTAACTTAGAAGCATCTTGATCGTCATAAAGGAATCCAGGTTCATCACCACCGTAGTCGATCTTGCTGTAATCGAACTGAGTGGTGCTCGCTACCATCGAATCATCAATGGGCGTTATCGAATCAGTAAGTTCACTGACTGTTGTTGAAGCANTTGATTCTACTTTTGTTTCAGTTAACAGCTCGTTAACATCTTCTGACTCACTCGTGCATGCCTGTAAAAGAAAAAGGATCAAAACACTTGTGGCTACAAGATTATGACGTCTCATTTTTAGTTAAATTTGTTAAGAACTACAGTTCAAACACTTCGACTACATTGAGGTTTTTGAACTCTACGTCACCAAAGCTGCTCGTATCTTCTTCAGAGGCCTTTTTTGTTACCTCTAGATCGTTATTAATCATTGCATCTTCGTATGAGTCGAACTCAATGACTTGCAATAGTCGTCCCGGTGTATCTCTATCTTCACATACGGTTGCTTTTTTTACTTTTGTTTCTTCACCAGCAATGTCAATGTAGTTATTAATCGAATTTATTGCTTCTTCAGCGCTTCCAGTAAATTCCATGATTTGTATAAATTTCATTTCTACTCCTAGTTTTTCTTTGTGAGTTTATTCGTCAAATAAGTGTTTTGGCGAAACTAACTCCACACCTTTTTTGTTATGAGGAGAAAAAAATCCAAGAATTGGATTGACTAATGAGTAACCCATTAAACTTCTCAATTCAGAAGGTAGTTGAGAAGCTATATTTGGCGGGCAAGAAAGATACTGATTTTCTTCTTGTCTCAACCATGAGAGACTGTAGTGAATTAAGACAGCTAGTCGCTTCTCACTTTTAGTGGTGTTAGCCCCGCCACCATGCAGAATAGATCCCCCATAGAGAAGAACAGACCCAGAAGGCATTTCTGCAAATACTATTTCTTTTTCAGTTGCTTCGCGGTCTTTTTCCCACTTATGAGACCCCGGCACTATGCGGGTCGCTCCGTTCGCTTCAGTGAAATCACTTATCGCCCATACAGTACTAAATTGAGTTTCGATTTTACGGCTCAGATAATTACCCCATACCCCGCGATCCCTGTGGAGCGGTTGTGTGGTTTCTGATGGCGAAATTTCTATTGCTTGTGTGAAATTCAACTGGTAGCCATCACTGAATTCTTCTAGAAATTTTGAACACAGCTCATTAATCAAGCTATTAAGTGCTAAATCTCTACAAGCAGGTGAACGCGCCATTAGGGCACCTATTCTTTTAGTTGATTTCCCTGAAAAGTTATTGATGCCGTCTGGGGAAGCATCTAAATAGGGACGCAAATCATTTTTTATTTTCTCTATGAGTGACTCAGAAAGAAGGGAATCAATTATTACAGCACCTTCTGTGTCTAACTCTTGAAGGATATTTTGAGTTGACTCTGTACTTTTCATGTGTCGCATCCGAAAGCTCCCAGCACATATCAGTCATCTTTACTCAGTTACCAAAGACAACTGCATTCAACAACTGATTCTAATGCTTTCCAGCGGAAGGGAGTTAATTCAGAAAGCGCTTCACAACCAGTGCATTGCAATACGTATCCACCATCTGTTTCAAATAGTTGAACTGGGTTTTCCCCAGTGGACAATCTTTCTGACTTGGCGCGCGTTTTCTTTTCTTTTGAAATCTCAGGAAACAACGGGGTATCAAACTCCAAGTAAGGAGGCGTAATAGTCGATACTGGTGGGTTATCCCATACTTCCTTATGTCGTTCTGTGTCTTTATCCCAAGACAAATAACTCAACCATGCGTACTCTTCTACGGGGTCAATACCGTCCGGCAATTGATCAATATCAGACATCGGGCCGACTTTTCTAATATCGGGAAGGATTTTTGGACCTGCATATTCTAAAAAAGTTCCCAATTTGTCGTATTCGTCCACATCAAAGATTTTAGAAGTTTCACTAATATTTTCGATCTCTTCCATGAAACCGTCTCTTTCATGTGCNGTCGGATCTTCAAGAGTGTCGCGCGAGAATAGTATGACAAAGCGGGCACCACTGCCGATTTCTTTTCTTCGAAGAATACGTCCCATTCTCTGAATCATTTGTCGGCGTGTTCGACTCGCACTTATAACAACNCCAAGATTTGCGTCTGGAACGTCTATNCCTTCATCCAGGACACGCGGCGCCGCTATAACATCTAACGTTCCTTCTCTCAACGAGTTGAGGAGTTTCTCTCTTTCGTTTCTGTTTGTCGCACCGGTGATTAAATCAATTTTAAGCAATGGATCTAATCGAGTGATTGCATTATTTGCAGCGCTAACTGTTTGAGTGAAAAGAATTGTTCCATTTGAGGATTCCATTACAGGTGCGAACCTGTTTAACACTTCATACTTTGTTTTACTCCCAGCGACTATTTCGCGACGTCTACTAAACGCATCTAAATACGCAATGGCGGCTTTTCCATTCGGACCTGCATCTTTTTCAGCAAGATAAGCCACAGCTGAAAGGAAAGCATTGAAAGGATTTTGTGGCATGTCTTCGATTTCTCGTAACGTTTGCCTTGCGGTCACAAGGAGAGCCTCTGTGTCTTCGTATTCACTCCGTTCCTCTTTTGATAGTGGAACCGCCACAAAAGCGACTCGTGGTTGGGCACAAACGCCATCTTCAATAGCTTTAATGAAATCGTACCTGTAAGAAACTCCTCCAAAATAAGGAATTAAAGTTTTATCGACCGCATCATCAGAGCGTTCAAGTGTGGCGGTCAAACCCAGTCGTTCTTCATATTCATGTAGAAGTGACTTCCTTAGAACTCCTCCACCAAACCCGTGGCATTCGTCAGCAACAATAAATCCGCTCTTACCATCGGGTGGTAGTGGTTTTTTAGCGCTAGCTGAATGTCTGGTCGTAACTAATATGTCGCAGTCATCCGCACGGTCACTAAAATTATCCCCGAGCCTCCCAATTCTTGAATCCGGTAATGACTCGAGTAAGCGTTTAGTCCATTGTTCCATTAGCACTCGACTAGGAACGACNACAAGAACNAATAAGTCTCTTCGACGGGCATCTTTAATTGCCGCTATAGCAACATTGGTTTTACCTGATCCAGTAACAGCTTCAATAATGCCGCTTCGACCACACCTCAACCATGAGGAAAGCGCTTCGAGTTGCCATGCATATAAATAGTTGTTCAATTTTTACCGATCTTTTCGAACAGTTAAACATAATCGGTATAAACCGATTACGGAACCTGTTGTGATATTTGACACTCNNTGTTAGATTCTAAAGAACATTAAGAGCGGCGCTTTTGCGCCCGGCAACCTGGGAGGACACCCAAGGTGCCTACTTGCTTAGCAAGGATGCGGTTCCAACGGAACAACAAAGTGTCCGAGTATTTGACTCGTGGGTATTGGGTTTCTCCCTAAAGGAGAAATATGACTAGTTATACAGGGTTCGAAACACTTCAAATACATGCAGGACAGCAACCTGATACTGATACAGGCAGTCGTGCTGCACCCATATATCAAACAACTTCCTATGTNTTCAGAGATTCTGAACATGCGGCNAACTTATTTGCNTTATCAGANGTTGGAAATATCTATACGCGGATNATGAATCCAACTCAGATGGTTCTCGAATCAAGATTACAAGCACTTGAAAAGGGGACAGAAACTGCGATAGGAATCCCGGGTGCGTTGGCAACATCATCTGGACAGGCTGCTGAAACACTTGCGATTCTAAATCTTGCGGAAGCAGGGGACCACATAGTCGCTTCCTCTTCCTTGTACGGCGGAACTTACAACCTATTGCACTACACATTTCCAAAAATGGGGATCACTACAACCTTTGTGAAAGATCCAGATGACCTTTCAGAGTGGGAAGCTGCTATACGGCCAGAAACAAAGGTCTTCTATGGAGAGTCAATAGGCAATCCTAAGAATGACTTCTTAAATATTTCCGGAGTGGCTGAAGTTGGTCACAATTACGGAATACCGCTTATTGTCGATAATACGGTTGCGACGCCTTACTTAATTAACCCAATTTCACTAGGCGCAGATATNGTCGTGCACTCAATGACCAAATTTATCGGTGGNCANGGAAANTCAATCGGTGGAATTATTGTAGANGGNGGAAAATTTGACTACAGCGCAAGTAGCCGTTTCAAGAACTTTGTGGAACCNGATCCGAGTTANCATGGCCTTCAATACTGGCCNGCTCTCGGACATGGATCGTACATAATTAAAGCTAGAGTTCAGTTGCTAAGAGATCTTGGATCATCAGTGACTCCACAGAATGCTTTTAACTTTCTACAAGGTCTTGAGACTCTGAGTCTAAGAATGGAAAGACATTTCGCTAATGCGATAGAAGTGGTCGAATTTCTTTCAAACCACGAACAGGTAGAGAGAATTCAGTTTGCNGGTCTCTCTGACAGTCCATGGCATGAAAGAGCGAACTCGTACGGGGCAAGAAACGGCTACGGCTCTGTACCAGCATTCATCATAAAAGGTGGCGCAAAAGCAGGTGAAAAGTTCGTTAACTCACTGCAATTACACAGTCATGTTGCAAATATTGGTGACGTGAGAAGTTTAGTAATACACCCAGCCTCAACTACGCATTCACAGTTGAGCGAAGAGGAGCAAAAGTCAACTGGAGTTGAACCTGGTTTAGTACGCCTATCTGTCGGATTGGAAACAATCGACGACATNATTGATGACTTAGAACATGGATTTTCTTGTGTAAAGAACATTTGAATAAGCGTTAAACTGCTTCTATGAGTAGTGAAGANTTGCTTTTACTAGAGGCTAAGCAGAAGGTCTGTAGCTACATAGATTCAATCGCCCCTGAACTTATCGAATTGTCACATTCGATTCATGCTCAGCCTGAACTCGCCTATGAGGAGCACTTTGCACATCAATGTTTAACTAAAACCTTAAGTGNAAAAGGGCTAGATGTAGAAACAGGCGCATACGAATTGGAAACCGCTTTTGAAGCAAATNTTGGTTCNTCAGGTCCCGTTNTTGCTCTTTTGTGTGAATATGACGCATTACCTGGNATNGGNCANGCTTGTGGTCACAATATTATTGCCGCTGCCGGTGTCGGAGCTGGTTTAGCNGCATCGGCNTTNACCGAANCTTTTAACGGNCGGCTAAGGATTCTTGGCACCCCAGCAGAAGANGGTGGCGGGGGCAAAGTACGTATGTTAAATAAAGGCGCTTTTGACTCTGTNGAAGCAGTCTTAATGATNCATCCTGCNGATGCAGACTTNCCAAATATAAGTAGCCTTGCNGTCCAGCAACTTAANGCGACTTATACCGGAAAAGCAGCTCACGCNGCGGCGGCNCCTGAGAANGGNATCAATGCTTTAGACGGGGCAGTATTGGGTTANATGGGTGTAGCNGCTCTNAGACAGCACATAGCACCCTACGAACGCCTTCATGGCATTTTTACTAACGGTGGCCAGAAAGCCAATATCGTTCCGGAAGCAGCCGAAACCATCTGGTACGCCCGGTCTTCAAGCATGGAAAAACTTGAAATTTTGAAAACCCGTTTAGTTGAAACGCTTAAAGGCGGTGCCAGATCAGCTGCTTGCGACATTCAAATTGACTGGATAAACGAGCCATACGCTGATGTGCTCGACAATACACCACTTCTAGAGGCTTATATGAAAAATTCTGAATCGCTAGGCAGGGTTATTAAAGTTGCAGATGACGGTGGGGTAGTGGGGTCGACTGATTTAGGTAATGTCAGTCATGTAGTGCCTTCAATACATCCGATGGTCAAGGTAGCTCCAAAAGGAACTGCCATTCATACAGTTGATTTCGAAAAATGTGCAAAGAGCAAGGAAGGGGATGAGGGTCTATTGGATTCAGCGAAAAGTTTAGCAATGACTGTTTTAGATTGTTGGAAGAACCCTTCTCTTCTAAAAGAAGCTAAAGATTTTTTTGCTTCATAAGAATCCGCGACTCTGTGAAAAAAAGCACCTACGATCGTCGAAATGACATTTTATGCGGCTGAACAGTTTGATTCCGATGAAGAAGACATACTTCGTCGTTACTTCACAAATCTAGACCAACCTGTATTCGCTCTGGTAAATCTACCTGAGGTAGTCAAGGGCGCTCTCTTTGCAAGATACTCACGATCTGCAAAAAGTTTACGCCGTCTATTTCTTGATGAGTTTGTGGGTGAGCTCGATATCTCGGGAGATGAAACCATCGATGCCACAGTTGGTTTAAAAAGAGCAGAGGAACTATACGATCTGGTGTTTTTTGAATACGGCGATGACAGTGTCGCACAACTGGGGGGAGTCCACTTAGCTTGTGAGCAGGCTTCAAACCTGTTAACTAAGGTGCTTGAATGGGGCAGGTTGATGTCCTATCTAGAGCAGTCCACACGCTACATTTCTTATAACACACGTTTAGATGGTCGATATCGCTACTATCGAGACCCCGAAGTTATGGCTTCACCATTAGCTACCCGATACATAGCTGACATGGATTACCTATTTGATACTTATTCAAATTTAGTCGAAACGATGCGTGAATATTTCACGAATACAGTGCCAAAAACTGAAAGTGATTCAGACTTCGCTTACCGTCAGGCTATAAAAGCAAAAGCTCTCGATTCAGTTAGGGGAGTGTTGCCAGCAGCTTCACTTTCCAATGTCGGTATATATGGCTCTGGGCAAGCCTACGAGTCACTTTTGTTAAGGATGAGGTCACACCCTCTACCTGAAGCTCGTGAATATGCAGAAATGATTTTGTCTGAGTTGCGAAAAGTAATCCCATCGTTCTTGAAACGTGTGGACATGCCAGATAGAGGGCAGCAAACTTCAGACTATATGAGTGACACTCGTGAGAGACTNANTGATTTATCGGAACATTACTTNCCTAAGACAAAAACACCCTTACCNNACCCAACGGTGGATTTAACCGATTANGACCCNGATGCGGAAGTAAANCTTNTTGCTTCATCNCTTTATCCNCATACTGANAGGTCCGATAGAGATGTAGAAGATCGNGTACGNAGAATGACNACCGAAGAGCGTATAACAGTATTGAAGGCNCTTGAAGGAGANAGAGAAAACCGGAGGCACCGACCCGGAAGAGCACTGGAAAGACCNTCTTATAGGTTTGATATTCTTGCAGACTATGGAGCNTTTCGTGANTTGCAGCGNCACNGAATGATGACGATTGAATGGCAAAAACTTTCCCCTTACCACGGTTTTGTCTCCCCTGATGAGCTTCAAGATGCGGGTACATCAAGTGAATTCGAATCTGCTATGGAGCGATCAATGAGTTTGCATGATGATTTACTTGANCCGTTTCCTGAGCAAGCTTCTTACGCTGTTTCACTTGCATATCGTGTCAGATTTCTGATGCACCTTAACGCTAGAGAAGCTATGCACATGCTTGAATTGCGTACCACTCCGCAGGGTCATCCCGCATACAGACAGGTCTGTCAGGAGATGCACACGCTGATTGCTGAAAAAGCCGGACATTTCGCCATTGCAGAAATGATGAAATTTGTCGACCATTCAACAGGAAATGACCTAGAACGTTTGGAAGCCGAAAAGAAAAGTGACGTGAAACGTAGGGAAAGATTTAGTAATAATTCAAAAAATTCCTAGAAAAACTACCACTTTGTGAGAAATTGTGTCTATTATCCGGCCGCGGGATGTTTTTCATCCTGATCGCTTTGTGAGGAACAATGTCTGAAGAAGAAGAAAATAACGAAGATGAAAATCCAGCGGATTTCGAAGAAGAAGAATTCCCGGAAGATATAGAAGAAGAAGAAGATTTAGAAGACGCGCCCTTAGATGACGATGATGATGACGATGATGAGGACGACGAAAGTGGTCCAACTCCAGTTGCAGATTCTAGTGAAGATGATGACGACGAAGATCCAGCAGATGTAGAAGCTGATCTTGATGCGATTCTTAAAGACCGCATTGCATCTGGGGAAGATGAAGAAGAAGAAGAGGAGGAGACCCTTCTACTGCTTCAAAAAAAGAGGCTCCTGTTCAAGGGGAAGAGGACTCGGTTGAAGCAAGACGCAAAGGTGAGGTCATTTGTCCAAGTTGTTTTCTTATCATCGAAGCGCAGATAGCGAAAGAAACCGGTGAGTGTCCTCATTGCGGAGCCAGTGTTTAAGTTACGCAGGGCAGAACCCTGATAGAATCTTCGCGTTTAGCCTCACGTGAAGATCTAGAAATCCTAAGTTTTCTGCGTAGTGAAGCGGTTTCTGAATTAAGAACTAAACGCGGGGGCGAAGTTTTTCTAAACCTTAAAACTTTTTCNGATGATTCCATTACTAATTTTTCACACTGGCTTACATCTTCAGATCACCGTGTGGTCGTCGGNCTATTTGGNGAAGCGATTGTCGCTTATGGAGTATTAGAATTTTCCACTACTAATAATGAACAGATAATTGCTTCTATAAAAGAACTTTTTGTATTGCAAGAAGCTCGATCCGTCGGTGTGGGGGAGTCTGTTATAAATTTTCTGACTGAAGAAGCAATCAAACAAAAAGTAATCGGAATAGATTCCTTTGCTTTACCTGGCGATAGAGAGACTAAGAATTTTTTTGAGACCCAGGGAATGGTTGCGCGCTTGATACAGGTATACAGGCCAATTGAATCAGGTAATGACGAGACCTGAATTGTGCGTGGGCGCAATTGCAATCATTGATGGGAAAATTCTTCTTGTCAAACGTGCTAATCCACCAGAAGTAGGGAAATGGTCTATTCCAGGTGGGCACGTTCTCGTTAACGAATCTCTTGAGCGTGCAGTAGAGAGGGAGCTTTACGAAGAAACAGGGTTACGGGGAAAATGTAAATTATTTGTAGGTTCGGGGGAAATAATCTCGGATAAATCACACAAAGTAATACTCGATTTTGAAGTGCTCATTGAAGGTGACACTCGACCATCTCCCGCCTCGGATGCAAGTGATTGCAAGTGGACGCCCCTTAAGGATGTCGAGTCTTTGCTGCTAGCTGATGGGCTTAAAACTTTCTTGCACGACAACGGTTACCTTTAAACCAGTGACTACTTTCCCTTCCAGACAGGTGGCCGCTTTTCAATAAAAGCTAATGGCCCCTCTTTGTAATCCTCAGTTTCAGTTAGCGCAGCTGTTTCCTCTATAGCAAACTTCATTCCTTCATAATCGTTCAATGTAAGTGACTCCAGGAGCGATCGTCGAGTGGACCTAACTGCCAGAGGGGCATTTTCATTAATTATATTTGCGAGAGAAATTGCTTCTTCCAAAGCCCCGCCGGCATCCACTAAACTATTTACCATTCCGAATTTATAAGCATCTTCAGCGGTTATGGGCTCCCCAGTTAGCGCCATTTGCATTGCTATGTTCTTTGGTAGAACTCTTGGCAGACGTACTAAACCGCCTGCTGAAGCTATAAGAGAACGCTTAACTTCAGGAAGTCCAAATCTGGCAGCAGTGCTTGCCACAATTAAATCGCATGCTAGGGCTAATTCAGTTCCTCCAGCTAGTGCAGGTCCATCAACTGCTGCTATCAATGGCTTGACTCGCTCACGTGCAACTATCCCCCCGAATCCGCCTCTTTTAGTAGCTAGATTCAATTCCCCTGCTGAAATTGCTTTGAGATCAGCTCCTGCAGAAAAGGCAGGGCCATTTGCACAAAGAATTCCTGTCCAGAGAGTTTCATCACCTTCAAAGTCATCTAGTGCTTTTTCAATACCGGTAGCAACTTCATGATTAACAGCATTTCTAGCCTCTGGTCTATTTAAGGTTATTAGAGCAATATGCCCTCGTGTTTCATATTCAATTATCATCACACGAAGTTACATTGAAAAGTCTGCCACGTGAACTTGTGTTCAATTTTTGTTTTTAAACCAACGAAGAATTGAATTTTTCCGCAATCGAAGGTGCCTTCGAAGCGATCCTACGAATTATTTTAAGCAACTCTTCATTTGGGTTTTTCGGGACACCTTCTGGAACAACCCTGTCATGAATAGGTGAAAAAGCTGCTGCTTCAGCTATTGTTCCCCAACGAGATTGGGTTACGTCGGCTGCTAAGGCAGCGTTTGTTGCCTCCGTTAGCGAAGTGAGTAGATCTTCAGGAAGTGGAAATCCAGCTTTTGGAGGACGTGATGATAAACGTAGAGCTCTAACAACTCGTCCTTCTTTAAGTGTAGAAATAACATCTTTAAGCCAATTTTGTTGATCGGTCTCGACTCTCTTATTAAAACCTTCCTTCAACTTTTCAGATAAAGACCTCACTTCATTATTTTTTTGAACATTTTCAGAAGCAACTATTACGGACCTAATATCACGTAGATCCACACTGTCCATCCCGCGCAAAGCACCATCAGCCCGGTCNAGCCATTCGGCGGTACGTAAGTTTGGATAAATCTGCTCGGCAACCTTTAATAGAATTTCCACCGGAATTTCGGGTTCTCCAGCTTTTTTAGCAATTTCATTTTGTACAGAAATCGATTCACGTAAACCGGGGAGTCCTTTTTGCANCAGTATNTCTNCTATTCGCTTCATATCTTCCGGTAAATTTTTTACAGTTTCATTTCGATGATGCCTTTTTGCTTTTAGACGCTTACTTTTAGGAAATTGAGCATCAGGGACTCTTTTGGTTTGTTTTCTNGGTTTNCGAGTTGCCTTGTTTGATGGCTNTTCTTTTTCACGAGAAGTCTTCTTCTTCTTTTCGCGTTCATTTGTTCGNGAAGTCGAAGAAGAAGGGGANNGTTTAGACATTCCTTTCCTCTTTTTGCCCTTAGCAAGCTGAGTAGTTACAAGATCTGTTTTCGTTCCCGAACCGAGTATTTCAAGAGTTTCGGATTTTCCCGATTCTTNTTTCTTGTCAAAGACTTTTGTTATAACTATTCCGTCAAGAAAATATTCTGTTTCGACTAAAAATTGTGANCCGACAACTGAATTCGTAGGTAAAAGAGAAGCATCNATNGTTCCTTTAGGTTCNCGNGCTCCTACNGCTCTCCATGTCCAATCACCGTCATCGCGTTGACTTGTAATTTCCACGTCAATTTTTGTCATATAAGAAATCTACAGGAATCTTATTCATGCATTACGTATATGACAGATTGAAAAGAAAATGTTATGTTTTTATTAGTCTTTGGAGGAAATTATGAACATACTCAGAAAGTCTTTTAGTCTCTTTTTAGTACTTGGGTTAATCTCAACTGCTTGTGGAGGTAGCGATAGTGATGATAGTAGTTCTTCCAGCAGTTCTTCTGCTGCAACTGCTACTACTGCTGCACCAGCNGCTACTACTGCAGCTCCTGCTGCACCTGCGTCTTCTGGTTCGTCACTTGGTGATGGATCTTTGGGCACTGTTGAGGTAGATGCTGGTGAGGACATTCAGATCCGTTC
>PATJ01000015.1 GCA_002713545.1 Acidimicrobiaceae bacterium | reverse complement strand
GTTGTTGTGGGTGTTTGGGTTGTTGTGGGTGTTTGGGTTGTTGTGGGTGTTTGGGTTGTTGTGGGTGTTTGGGTTGTTGTGGATGCCTCTGAGCACGCATTTACAACAAATAAAAAATAGAGAGCAAGTAAAATTTTTTTTATCATCATTACAACCTCTTAGTAGTAAATCTAATATGCCGGTATCTTTCAGACGTGAGAGAAAGTGAAAAACAAAGCCCTGATTTTATAAGCGAAGTAAAGCCATTTGAAAGATTTGACTGGGTTTTATTATTAACTGCGGCAAGCATATGGGGCTCTTCATTTTTTTTCATGGATATAGCTCTTGAAGCAGAACATCCAGGATTAATTACATGGTTGAGACCTACTTTAGGGTTATTCGCAGTCGTATTGCTTCCATCATCTAGAAAACCTATTGAAGCATCAGATTGGTGGGCGATAGTTTTTCTAGCTTTTACTTGGATGGCTTTTCCTTTCACTATGTTTCCAATAGCGCAACAGTGGATTGATTCCTCAGTCACCGGAATGCTCAATAGCGCAATGCCGATAATGACTTTGATAATCGGGTTTTTAATATTCGGTGTGACGATTAGAAAAGTTCAGGTCTTTGGGCTGCTATTAGGCGTTATGGGTATTTCAATGGTTGGTTTACCTACGGTAAATGGAGGTGGAACCAGCGCTCTGGGAGTTTTGTTGGTGTTGTTAGCTATAACTTCTTATGCGGTTTCGGTAAACATAGCCGGACCACTGCAAAGAAAGTATGGCTCTCTGCCTGTTTTATCTCGCGTGCTTGCGGTCTCATCTCTTCTTACGTTGCCTTTTGGCGTATATGGAATGATGAATTCTACTTGGTCATGGAAGGCGGTCGGGGCAAATTTGGCTGTAGGTATAGGAGGAACTGGAGTAGCTTATGCGGCTGCAACGACTCTGACTGGAAGGGTTGGTGCACTGAGAACTTCAATAGTCACTTACTTAATTCCAATTGTTGCTTCTCTTTTAGGAGTCTTCATTTTAGGAGAGAGACTCTCCTTTTGGGAGTTGTTTGGAGTCATCGTTCTTCTACTAGGCGCATGGTTAACAACTCGCACAGAAATCTCTCTAGCCTCAATTTTTAAATCAAAAATTTCCTAACTTCAAATCAAGCATTCAAACAAGCAGACTGCAAAAAGTTTACTTAGAGCTATTATCGGCTAGTTATCAAAGTTTGGTTCAGGGTTGACCTTGTCTCCTGGAGTAAAGGAGATGGGCATATGCTTAACCCCGTTAATGAAATTTGATCTAAGACGTGAAGGTTGCCCATCAAGGGAAACATCTGGCATTCTTCGACAGAGCTCTTCAAAAATTATTTTCAACTCAAGTCTTGCAAGGTTTGCACCGAGGCAAAAATGAGGTCCACCACCACCAAATCCAACGTGATTGTTTGGCGAACGTCGAATATCTAATGAAAAAGGATTTTCAAATTCTGAATCATCTCTATTGGCTGAAACGTGCCACATTACTACTTTGTCCCCAGCACTTATCTTTTGACCATTTATTTCCGTATCTTGAGTTGCCGTTCTTCGGAAATGTAAAACAGGACTAGCGAATCTAACGATTTCATCTACTGCAGTATCGATCAGCCCTTCGGTGTCTGATTTTAATAAATCAAACTGATCAGGGTGTTCTATCAACGCCCACAAGCCATGTGAAGTCGCATTACGTGTTGTTTCATTTCCAGCGACAGCCATAAGTAGCATGAACCCATCGATTTCTTGTTCGTTTAGAACGGTAGGCTCACCATCGTCTCCTATTATTTCGGCGTTGATCAGCCGAGTGATTAAATCATCTTGCGGGTTTTCACGTCTTTTATTAGCTAAGTCATTTGCATACGCGTATAGCTCGAACGCAGCAGCTTGATTATCTTGACCTGCGTACTCAGGGTCTTCGATCCCAATCATTCTGTTAGACCACTCAAAGAGTTTATTTCTTTCATCTTGTGGGACACCCATTATTTCAGCAATAGCTTGCAAGGGCAGCTCGGCTGCGACATCTACTACAAAATCACAACTTCCCTTTTCGATAACTGCGTCAACTATCAGAACGGTTCTAAAACGTAAATATTTTTCAAGTAACCCGATCATTCTTGGGGTGAAACCGCGGTTTACTAACTTCCTGTAACGAGTGTGCTTAGGCGGATCCGTATACAACATCTGAGTTCCTCGAAGATCAAAACCCTTTGAACCGTCTTCATGTTCATGAGGATCTGCTATAGAGATTCCCCCAGTTTCAGAAGAGAAAACTTCAGCATTCCTATTTACTTCAACAAGATCTGCATGACGAACAATATTCCAGAAACCAGGTCCATCTGGTTCGGCATGCCAACTTACGGGATCCTCTTTGCGAAGGTAGCTAAACATTTCGTGATGTTCTTGTGCGAGGAATCTGTCTAGATCTAAAAGGTCTATCTCTTCTATCTTCATGACTTGTCCAATCGCTAATTCGATAGTACCAGTCTGTATTGAACCCGCAAAATTTAGTTGCTTTCGGTTATTTCGGGCTCTATGAAAATAGGGCCAGCGGTTTTGAGTTCGCTTCTTATATCAGCTTCTAATTGATTTATGAGGTTAGCTATTTCTTTAGTTTGAAGAGTTTCATGAAACGCGACCCTAACACCTATGAGAATTTCCTCTGGCCCTAAGTGTTGNGTTCNNATTTCCACTAANTNAGNNACCTGACTNTTGTTTTCAATNNNACTTACAATTTTTGAAAGGTCTTCTTCAGTNGCAGCTTCACCGATAATGAGNCTNTGCATTTCACGGGCAAGAATAGTNGCNATNACNCCTAAAAGGANTCCNATAGANAGTGTGCCGANTCCATCCCANATNGGNTCTCCAGTTATTTTCACCANNGANATNGCNGCNAGAGCAATAACCATTCCAAACAATGCNCCNGCNTCTTCNAGAAGNACNACTGGGATTTCNGGTTGTTTTGANCGNANTACAAANTTAGACCAAGTAGTNTNACCCTTNATNGTTTTTGCTTCAACNATCGCNGTTCTGAAAGAAAATGANTCAATNAATATTCCGAAAANTANAATTCCNATAGCCCAANTNGCNTTATNNAGNGTNTGAGGNTGNCGGATTTTTTCTATACCTTCATAAATCGCAAACAGCGAACCCAAAGAAAACAAAATTAAANCCACTACAAACGNCCAAAAATATCGTTCACGGCCATATCCGAAAGGATGCTTGGAACTGGGCTCACGTTTAGCTCTTTGTGTGCCCAGCAATAGAAGTAGTTGGTTGGCTGAATCTGCACTGGAGTGAATTCCTTCAGCAAGCATCGTGGAGGATTTAGTTACCGCAAAACCTATAAATTTTGCGATAGCTATTCCCAGATTTGCTATCAGTGCAGCAAGGATAGTTTTTTTGCCAGTTGTTGCCATTAGTNACATTTTTTAATAGGGAGTTGGTTATTTCTATCAGAAAAACACGATTACGTGTATCTTCAGAAGAGCTAATAGTTTTGCTGCCAATAGAGAACATGGAAAATAGAATGAAAATTTTTAGATCACCATCTGAACTACTTGAAGCTGTGGGGGAGCATCTTGGTTGCAGTAACTGGATATTAGTTGACCAAGAACGTATAGATTTATTTGCAGAAGCGACAGGTGATAAACAGTGGATACATGTGGACCCACAAAAAGCTGCTGCTGGTCCCTTTGGCAAAACAATTGCACATGGATACCTGACTCTTTCTCTGACTAATTGTCTCCTGCCTGAGATTTTTCAGGTTGACGGAATATCAATGGGAATTAATTACGGCACAGACCGTGTCAGGTTTCCTGCACCATTAAAGGTTGAATCNATGGTGCGTGCAAGTGCAGAACTAGTTGACGCTGTAGAGATAGAAGGTGGTGTCCAAACTGTGGTTCGTGCGAGTATTGAAATTGAGGGCGTCGAAAGACCCGCATGTGTCGCAGACAGTCTCAGCCGTTTTATCTGGTAGCCAAACAAAGTAGTCTTATTTGGTGTCTAAAAGAAAACGTAAATTAACCCCTAAAGCCCCTCCCTCAACGCCACCAGTCGAGGCAGGGCTTGTAAGTCCCACCCGACTGGTTCCATCTAATATTAATAAGCCCCCTTATGCGTTGACCGGTGATCCAGGAAACTCAACTTCATCACTAGTAAGAGATGCAGATGAGATAAAACGTATGGAGAAAGCAGGAGAGATAGCAGCTTCAGTTCTATTAGAAGCAGGTTCCAACGTTGCTCCTGGAGTTACAACAGACAAAATTGATGAAATAGTACATGAGATGATCTTGTCGTTCGATGCTTATCCAAGTCCACTTAATTACAGAGGTTTCCCAAAATCTGTTTGCACATCAGTTAATGAAGTCATATGTCATGGGATCCCAGATAGTCGCCCATTGCAAGAAGGAGACATCATAAATATAGACGTTACGGTTTATNACGATGGTGTTCATGGAGACACCTCGGTTACTTTTCCGGTCGGTGAAGTAACCGAAAGAGATATTCAATTGATCAAAGAAACTCGTAAGGCTATGGATTTNGGTATAGAAGCAGTCAAGCCNGGTAGACCTGTGAACGTTATTGGGAGAGCGATAGAAAGACATGCAAAGCGTCATTCTCTAGGAGTGGTTCGAGAATTTATNGGACATGGTGTTGGAACCGAGTTCCACAGNTCACTTCAAATCCCTCATTATTACGACCCGTATGCTTCAACAGAGATACTTNCAGGTATGACTTTTACAATTGAACCAATGTTGACNCTCGGTGATCCATCAGCACAGATGTGGAGTGATAATTGGACAGCAAGCACCAGAGATGGAAGGCGTACGGCGCAGTTCGAACATACAATTCTGGTTTTAGAAGATGGGGCAAAGCGTCTTACCGTAACCTCTGATGGAAACGCCCCTTCGGATCTTCTTGCTATTTAATTAAGTTTGTTTTAACGCCAAGTTGCTGTTCCAGGTTTCGCTAGCGCAACCCATGTATTACCGGGGGTCAATCTGATAGGTGTTCCATCTGAAGTTATTTCCGCTGGTTCTGAATCTTTCTTTCTTTCCCATTTGCCTTCTATTAGATGTCCGTCAGTAAATACCCAAACATCGCCGCTTCCTTTAGTTATAGCCTCAGGAGACCTTGAGTCAGCGGCACTTTTTCCGTAAGAAGTAAATTGTATGACTATGTTAGTGGGAGCGACTCGCACGCCGTCGCCGTCGCCGTGAGGCTCGCCGTTGTGTGTGCGTTCCCACCCTGTGCCATTCCATGCGTAATCTATTTCTGCATGTCCGAAATCAATAAAAACGCTGCTTGCTTTTTTAGCATTTGCGTGAAGAGGTGAATTTTCAGTCCTAAAAGTAAATGGAGGTTTGGGAATTTCATCTCTATTAGGATGTTTTGACCACAGTCTTTCTGTTGAAGTGAAAAGATTGTGTGGCGCTCTTCGTGATGTTGAACGCCAGTAACTTTCACGAGAAGCGTCGTATCCAACATCAGTCAGGTCGGAGTCTCTTACTACTTCTCTGGTTCCACGGTTAGCTCCGGAGTAAGCGAAGAGTGGGCTGTCAAAACCTGTTAGAAGAGGTGGGTCAGAAGTTCTAGCTGAACGAACAGGTCCCACTACTCTAGAGTCTGTTGTTTGAAAAATAGCTATAAGGCGCGTCAGTCCGGCTTCGACGAGTTCTTCGTAAACGACATCAGCCTGATTGATTCCTGCTTGTGGTCTAGCAATTGAAACATTGTCGATTTTAATTGCTAGAGCCGGTCGACGAATATCAGTACCAGGTAGTCCAGTCCATTGTTTTGACAACTCTAAAAGTCGGTATCTTTCTATTTCCCCGTCAAGTATGTCTATCTCAACTTTTAAATTTTCGATCTCGCTTTCCAAGGTGTTTATTTTTGAACGTACATTCGAAATCTTTTCGTTTGCTGTAGGGATACGGGAACGAGCTTCTTCCTGGAGTTGGACATAATCTTTCTGTTTGTTTCGGGCTTCTGCGATCTCCTCATGGACCTCTAACACGCGATCGCCAGTAATACGCATTTTAGAATCAACGGATTCAAGTCTTCCTTCGGTTTCGTCAATAAGGGCCTTGTAAAGTATCTGACTTCTTATCCCGCGAAGGGTTTCATCAGTTAATTGGGCTGATTGTGTTAGAACAGAATTCATCCTTTCGTCGTTTCGTACATAAGAATCGATAGCCAGCTCACGCCGCAGCTGGAACGGTTCTGAGCGAGATGACCAGACTTTTATGTAATCGTCTGCCAATAATTCAAGTCTTATTGGATGTTTTGCAAGTTGAGTATCTTCGCTATTTATTAAAGCTTCAGTTTCCGTAATAGTTTCATCAATTTCTAAAAGTTCGTTCTGAAAGTCGATTATTTTGTTCTTTTCGGTTTGAATGTCATCTTTTATTTTGCCGATGTCAGAATCTAACTCGTTTATCTGTTTTTGCAGGTTTCCTATTTCCTTGTCATAAGGTCCGGCATAGACTTCTGGCATTGTAGCGGTAGCCAAAATGGCGACAGAAAAAAAGCAGAAAATAAAACGCTTAAGACCCATAACGTGAGCGTAGATCTCCCACCAACCTGAAATGGGTCATATAGAAAATTTTTTAGTGATCTTGACTCAAAATGAGTGCACTAGTAGGGACGGAAGTTCCAGCTGTAACTAAAGCGTTTTCGACGTTTTCAACTTGATTAACCGAGGTTCCTCGTATCTGACGGACTGCCTCTGCTATACCGTTCATGCCATGTATGTAAGCTTCCCCTAATTGGCCGCCATTTGTATTCGTTGGCAATAAGCCACCCATTTCGATATTACCATCGCGCAAAAACTCCTTCGCTTCACCTTTTTCGCAGAATCCGAATTCCTCTAGTTGTGGAAGGAATAGGGGCGTGAAGTGATCGTAGATATTAGCAACTTGGATATCTGAAGGTCCTAGACCGGTATTTTCCCATAATCGATCTGCACATAACTTCATTTCAGGAATTCTTGTAATGTCATCTCTGTAGTAGCTTCGCATGGCTTGTTGGTCATCCGTAGAGCCTTGAGCGGCTGATGCTATTACCGCAGGGGGATTCTGAAGATCTCTAGCACGCTCTAGGGATGTTACAAGAATTGCCTGCCCGCCGTCAGATTCTTGGCAACAGTCTAGTAGGTGAAGCGGTTCAACGATCCATCTGCTTTCTTGATGATCCTCTAAAGTAATTGGTCTTTCATAGAAAAAAGCTGCAGGATTTGTCGCAGCAAATTTTCTGTCAGTGACTGCTACACGACCAAAGTCTTCAGAAGTAGCTCCGGATAAGTGCATGTAGCGAGTAGCAAACATAGCGACCCAGCTTGCAGGGGTTAAAAGACCGAACGGTGAAGTCCAGCCGAAAGTAACATCGAAAGCTTCTGCTCCGCCATGACGATCCTGAACTCCACTACCGAAACGGTGCCATGACCTCTCATTGAAAGCTCTGTAGCAAAGAACGTAGTCAGCAGAACCTGAAAAAATTGCTGAAGCAGCTTGACCAATAGTTCCACATGCTGCTCCTCCGCCATGAGGGATCATACTGAAGTGACTCAAGGAAGGAATTCTTAAATTCCTTGCAACTTCTATTTCAAAATTTTGCTCGGAACTGAAAGTTACTATTCCATCTACATTGGAAGCGTCTACGCCGGCATCTTCTAATGCCGCTTCACAAGCCTCAACAGCAAGTTCCATTGGGGTTCGACCTGACTCCTTTGAAAACTCTGTAGCGCCGATTCCTACAATTGCAGTTTTAGAAGAAAAATCAAAGGTCATTTAATCTTCCTCACTAATTTCCGGCAGAAGTATTTCTGCAGTTCCTGCAACGTGCATCCCTCTGGAGTTCTTACCCGTAAAAGCAATATCTAAGGACACCTGGTTTCCGTTTTTATTCATGTCGGTAACTGAACCCGAAAGGGTCATAGTGTCACCTGGATGATTAGGTGCGCCTAGTTTTAAATCAATAGATTTCCAGTCAGTCTCGGATCCGGCCCAATCGTTTATCCAACGACTTACGATTCCTGCTGAAGTAAGAATATTCATAAAAATATCAGGCATGCCTTTAGATTGGGCAGCTTTGGGGTCATGGTGTACGTCTTGGTAGTCGCGAGTAGCTAGAGCGGTCGAAACTATAAGAAGCGTAGTTATCGGAACTAAAGAGACCGGCAGTTCATCACCTATTTGGATATCATTTAGATCGAGCTCTTTAGCAATTTGTGTTTCTAAATCATTTTGATCGGAGTTGGAAACTTGATACTTATTGTTATCAGTCGCATCACTATCAGATTTTGATTTCTGTTTTTCACTTTGTGTTGGCTTGAACTGATGCAATATAAATTCATTATCAACATCGAGCCAATCAACCTCTAATGGCATTCCGATCTCCAGATCCTCTGTTTGGATGCCAGTGATATTAGAAACTAAGCGAACTCCTTCTTCTAATTCGACCAAGCCAACTATTAGCGGATAGTCAAACGCTGGGACTTGAGGATAGTGGGCAATCGCCCAACTGTGGAGTAAGCCCCTGCCAGATGCAATAACACTACTCAACGAATCAGAACCACATGAAAGGCAACGAACGGCAGGAGGATGTTGAAGATTTGCGCAGTCTTCACACGATTGAATTCGCAGCTCTTTATTGTTGCAGGCATCCCAAAACCAGTCAGTTGAAATGTTAGAAGCTGGCTTAGGTCTTGGTGGTTTTTTGGGTGACTGTTCATTTTTTTTGCCGGTGCCTGGTCGGAATTTNAGTACTCGAAATTCCATCGAACCGACCTGTTCGCCGGAGGCATCAGAATATATTGTTTCGGTGGTAACAAAATGACCTACTCCTATAGCTGTTGCTTTTTGTTCTGAAACGTCGAGTAGTTTCTGGCTACCAGAAATCAAATCACCAGGTTTAATTACTTTGTCATAGTGATAAATAGCGTTCGTTGCCACCACTCCCGTAAAACCAGCTTCATCTAGAAGTTGGTAAACCTCGGCGCTAGGAGAATCTTCCGNATTTCTTTGAAATTGACTGCCAAGATGCAGGCCAGACATNGTCCAAACCTGCAGCATTGCAGGCGGCGCAATAATTCCGTTATGTTTTGATTCGTTCGCAACATCTCGGTTTATATAAAGAGGGTTGCTTTCTGACATGGCGTCACACCATGATCGAATTACAGGTTCGCTGACTTTGTCACGAGCGACTTCGATTTTTCCACTCGAACCAATTTGAGATATCAGCAAATTTAAAAAATCATCCGGTTCGCTNACTGCTTCATCAGTTTGAGAAAGATCTCGGTTCAATTTTCACCTCTCAAGCGATCATACTCACATTATCGGTTGGTTAGCTCATAGAGTAATTAGCTAATTTGGCACTGCGGGCACCAAGTCGTCGACCGTTGACCAATAACTCGATTCTTTAATATAGAAGAGCAGCTTTTACAAGCTTCCCCAGCTCGGCCGTAGCAATCGAGATTATGTTGATTTTTTCCTGTTAATCCATCGGGCGTTCTATAATCACGAAAAGTAGTGCCACCATTTTCGATTGCTTCATGCAAAACTTCCCTTATTGAGATGAGTAGCTTTTGAGAACGCTCTTTCCCAANTCTCCTAGCAACAGGATTTATCTTTGATCGCCAAAGCGATTCATCGACATATATGTTCCCCAACCCAGCAATAATCCGCTGAGAAAGGAGTTTAGTTTTTATTTGACTTCTTGAGGAAGANAAAGCTTCATAGAAACTGACCGCAGTTAGTTTTGGGTCAAAAGGTTCAGGACCGATACNATTTAAAGTTGGCAGCGACTTGTAATCACCGGGATCCACAACTGCGACTCTGCCGAAACGTCGGATATCCCTAAAAAGTAAAATTTTACCGTTATTGAGCTGCCATTGAGCTCTTATGTAAAGGTCGTCCGGTTTTTCTTCTACTACTGAGACGCTTCCTGTCATTCCAAGATGAATGATGAGTTCCTTGAATTTTATTTTTTGATTTAATTCTTTTTCAAGGTTCAATATGAGGTATTTACCTCTCCGTTCGACTTTTTTTACATAAAAACCAGAAGCCAGCTTTGCTTGTAGAAATTTTTTTGAGCGAAAAGAATCGCCGGTTAATATTGTTTTTCCAGCAATCAGAGGTTCTAATTGACAGCGGATTGATTCGACCTCGGGTAGTTCTGGCATCGATATACGATACCTGTTTAAGCCATTTACAACTTTTGTGTCGCAAACTGGTCTAGGTTTTCTATGTGGTCTCAATAGCGATAGTGAATCAAAAGGGTGGCGTAGGGAAAACCAGTGTGACTTTAGGACTCGCTTCTTCCGCTGCTAAAAAAAATTTAGAAACCTTGATTGTCGATTTAGACCCACAGGGTAATGCAACTACAGGACTGGGTGTGTTCGAACCTGCTAAGGGAGTGGTGGATGTATTAGAAGACGATTTTTTTGGGGGTATCAATGAAATCGCAGAAAGATCTAATTGGCCATCTGACTGCGGTCGGGTTCCTTATATTGCTGCTTCCACTCCGACACTTTCGATTTGTGAACCACGACTTGCTACTGATCCTCTGGGGGCGCAGAATCGATTGTCACTTTCTTTTGAAAATTCGAAATGGCCTCTAATCATTGTTGACTGTCCTCCATCACTTGGATTACTTACGGTAAACGCTCTTTTTGCAGTTGATGTGACTCTTGTAGTTACAGAGCCTGGAGCATGGTCAGTTGATGGTGTAGCAAGAATGATTCAGACAATAGAAAAGATCCGTACGCGTCGAATCGATTCCAAGCCAAACATAGCTGGAATTGCTGTCAACCGACTTGGAAGAACTCGAGATGACAGTTATTGGAACTCAAAGCTTGAAGAAGTTTATTCTGATTTCCCATTACCAAAGATTCATTTACGCACGGCTATAGCAGAAGCTTCAGCGCAATCTTTACCTATACATGGTTTGGGCAACAGGTCAGGTGCAGCAGAAGCAGCAGCAGAATTTGATGAACTTTTGACTCTTCTGTTAGAAGGTGGCTATTCTGAAAATAATTCTGATGAGGAGGATTCTTATGGCCACTTATGATCCTGAAGCAGTACGCTCGCGTCCCGCAGCACCGGAAGAAAGCCCCGTGGATGCTTTATTAGATGGCGAGAGTGAAACTAATAGTAATGCTTTTGAAGCTGTCGAAGAACTTTCTGAAAATACTGATACGAATAGAGATTCTGTTGGAGATCAGGGCAAAGGATCTGATCAAAACAGTGAAGATTTTCAACCTTTTGAANTGCCACCAGTTGAAAGCATTGATGAGAATGCAGATAGAGCAAANCGGCTAGGTGCACTAATTGCTACCTTGCTTTTATTCGCTTTTGCAATTTTTTGGAAGAAACGTAAAAGATCCGACCCTTAGAGTCCGAGCGCTAATCTAGCNGGTGCGTCAGATCTAAGTTTTCCTAGTGAGGCTCTTTTTTTTATAAACTTAGTTCCAGCAGGACATTGAACAACAAAAGAGCACCAGCCACAAAGAGGAGTTGTTACGGGTTCAAATTCGTTATTTTCTAAGTTGGTTCTAAGTCGATCCCAGGTATCGGACAAATCTTCAACTACNTTGTTCACCAGATCCACCGAGACTTCAGTTTCCATCGTTTCTTTGCCGAGGTATAGAAGTCGCACTCTGGAAGGTTGCTCACCGGTTTTACNCTCAACAGCTGCGGCATACAACAGCACTTGATTGAAAGTGTCGTTGCCGTATTTGGGNAGTTTTCCTGTTTTATAGTCGACAACTACCAATCCATTTTCCTCTCTATCGAGTCGATCAATTATTCCTAAAAAGGGAACTCCTGAAAGTGAGGCTGACACCCTTTGCTCAGTNGCCTCGACTGAGATTGCTGACGGGTCTTCTAAGTCCCATAANCCTTTGATGGCATTCCATGCTTTCCATCGGAACGCTAGTTGCTCTTCTGAATTTAGATTAAGATTTTTGAAGTCTTTTCTTTCCGCGACTTTTGGCCAAATATTCGCTGCTATTTCTTTGGCTTTTAATTCAGTCCGTAGTGTNGACTTNTCTTTACAAAGTTGTTCGAGAACGTCATGAGCGAATTGNCCCACAAGAGCTGCTTCTCCCGTAGGGTCNGGCAATTTGTCTATNTATTTGTGTTTCCAACGTCGCGGGCACTGCTTAAAGGTGGAAGCAGATGAGTGTGAAAATGATCGTGGGAGCTCAGACATTAGATGTCTAGAGCTGACTGGTCTAGAAGATTGCTGTTGGCGATCAAATAGTCGCGACGCTTTCCCACATCCGAACCCATCAGAGTGTCAAAAGCTTTTGCNGCTTTTTTAGCAGCAGCTACGTCNCTCATTTTCATTTGACGNAGTATTCGTGTTTTTGGGTTTAGAGCGCATTCAGCTAGTTCATCCACGTTCATTTCTCCTAGCCCTTTAAACCTGTTCCAAGTTATGTTCTCAGCTTTTCGGCCGCCTTTTGTTAATTTGGCTGTAATGGCATCTCTCTCATTTTCTGAGAAAGCTCTGTGGATAGTGTCTCCAATTCTGGTTGAAAAAAGTGGAGGTTGAGCAGCGAAGACACGTCCATCTTCAAGCATTGGCCGCATGTATTTATGCATAAGTGTTAAGAGTAGGCAGCGTATGTGACTCCCATCGACATCAGCGTCGCAAAGAATAATTATCCTTCCGTATCTTGCAGCTTCTATTTCAAATTCTTCACCAGACCCTGCACCCACCGCTGTAAAAAGGGCTTGGGCTTCCGTATTGTCTAAAACCTGTTTAAGTGAGGACTTNTCAGCATTAACAACCTTTCCCCTGAGAGGTAAAATAGCCATATTCTCAGAGTTCCTCCCAGCTTTAGCAGGTCCAGCAGCAGAGTCTCCCTCGACTATGATTAGTTCGGAATCAGGNCCATGAACTCGGCAGTCGGCTANTTTTTCTGGCATNCCTGTTGAACCCATACTTGCAGCNCGACGCTTCGTTTCAAGAAGCTGTTTCGAGCTGACTCTGTTAATGATTGCGTTAGACATTTTGTCTCTGAGTAGATTNACGTGGCGTTTAGGGCCGGCGCCGTTGAACCAATCTGTTAATCCCTGTTTAACTATGTCATAGACTATTTTTTCAATTGCTGGCGTACCGAGTTCTTGTTTAGTCTGTCCGCGAAACTGTGGCTCGGGAAAAATTACTTTTATGGCTGCAACTAGCCCCTCTTGAACATCTTCTTTGGTAGCGCGGTTTTTGTTTTCTTTCGCAAGTTTTGCAAGTTTGCGAGTGTCTTTTAGGAGTATGTCGTTTGTAGCTCTTGTCAGAGCTCTGTCAAATCCTGTTATATGTGTTCCCCCTTGCGAAGTGGGAATCGTATTTACGAAAGATTGTATTGTGGTATCAAATCCACTTACCCATCTGATAGCTATTTCCACTTTGCAGTCTCTATCAACTTCTTTCATTTTCCCGTCAACTGGAACTTTTTCAATAAAGGATTCAAACCCTGAAAGTGTTATTACTTCAGTTACATTTTCACCNACCGAGAGATGATTAACTAGATCTGCAAGACCTCCTCTTGATACAAAATTAAAAGGTTTTGAGCTGTTTCCACT
This sequence comes from Acidimicrobiaceae bacterium, assembly GCA_002713545.1. Classification (GTDB taxonomy): domain Bacteria; phylum Actinomycetota; class Acidimicrobiia; order Acidimicrobiales; family MedAcidi-G1; genus MedAcidi-G1. The sequence goes on along the minus strand of PATJ01000015.1, from coordinate 22,480 downwards.
TCTTTTATCAGTAGCAGTAACTTTCAGACCAGGTACAAGAAAACAGGAACGAGTTAAGCGGGCGCATATTTCTTCGAAGTCGATTCGAGCCTCTTTGTCAAAAATATCTTGATCTGGCCAAAAACGTATGCGTGTTCCTGATTTTGTTGGACTTATTTTCTTTATTTTCTTCACCTGGTGGCTTTGCTTAAAGGACGAACCACTAAAGGTTCCCGGGACTCTTGCCTTGAACCCGAGTTCATGAGTGCTGCCTTCTCGATCGACTTGAGCTATTAGCTTTGAAGATAAAGCATTTACTACTGAAGCACCTACACCATGTAATCCTCCAGATGCTCCGTATGCACCTCCTCCAAACTTTCCCCCTGCATGCAGTTCAGTTAAAACTACTTCTAGAGCCGAAACTTTTTTACCTGAATGAATGTCTACGGGTATTCCTCGACCGTTATCAGATATTTCAACAGAACCATCACGGTTAAGAATGACCTCTAAACGGGTTGCGAAACCGGCAGCAGCTTCATCGACAGCGTTATCTACTAATTCCCAGACAAGGTGCATAAGTCCTTGACTTCCGGTTCCTCCTATATACATGCCGGGTCTTTTTCTGACGGCTTCAAGGCCTTCTAAAGTTTGTATATCGTCAGCGCCGTAACCGTTGAGGGTATTTTTTTTAGTTCTTGGTGCCTTTGCTTTCGATGCAGTCGGTTTCTTTGACTCAGCTTTTGTCTTAGACGCAGTCATATTATTTTCACCACCTGCTTACTCCAAGAGTAAGAATCTGTCTTTCGGTTGTTGTACCCACTAGGTCCCTTTTGCTTGACTCGAGTAAAAGTTGGACAGGGTTTGGATCAGGTTTTTTTGGGTCATCGTCCGTAGCCATTACAGCAAGAAGATTTGTCAGAGGCCCGATTTTAGCAATCGTTACTTTTGAGTCTTCAGCAATCTTTGTTATGCGGACACCGACTCCGTTACGTCCTCTTGATTCAAATTCTGCAACCGGAGTTACTTTCGCAGTTTGATTACTGAAGACAGTAGTCACGAAGTCATCTCCAAGGATGGCCTCTGCAGCTACTATTATCGAACCATTTTTTAATTTCATTCCAGCAACCCCCGCTGCACCTCTGCCTTGGATACTTACACTAGAAATCGGCATTCTTAGGAATTGTCCATCAGAAGCGGTTATTCCAATATCAATTTTGTCAGGAGCGCAGAAAGCGCTAGCAACACGGTCACCTGGTTTTAGCTTTATTATTTGCTTTGCGTTTTGAGTTTTCTGTATCTCTTCAGTCGTTAGTCGTTTAATTACACCACTCTCAGTTACTAATACAAGATGTTCTTTTGAATTTGTCAAAATCGTCTGGATTATTTCACCTTTATTCGTGCCAAAAAGCTGGGTAGCACTTCCGCCACGCGTTCTTCCAGAAGCATCTACTAGTTCAGCAGCAAGGACGTGAAGGGCTCGTCCCTCAGAAGTAACAGCAGTAACAGTTGATGTGGTGCTTGTGAGGAGAGATGCAAGAAGTATGTCATGTCTTCCTGGGCTGGCTTTCTTGGCCCCATCCACGCCTAATCTTCCTATTTGACCGGAAGATGAGAGAGTGACAACACAAGGTTCGTCTTCTATGTCTTCGTCTACTTCCGTAGTTTCGAATACCGGCAAGTCATCTGAACTGATTATTTCGGTGCGACGTTCTCTTCCAAATTGCTGAACGACTTCATCTAACTCTTTGATCACAAGTGTTTTTTGACGAGTGTCTGATTTAAGTAGGGTGTTGAAACCAGTTATAGCTTTTTTCAATTCAGCTTGCTCTTCTTCTAACTTTCTTTTTTCTAATGCCGTGAGTCTTTTCAAAGGCATGTCGAGGATATGGTCCGTTTGTAGTTGTGTTAATTTAAATTTTTTCATCAAAGCATTTCGTGCCTCNGCCGTATCTTCAGATTTTCTTATTATNGAGACAACTTCATCAATTGAGTCAAGTGCGATCAGGAGTCCCTTAACGATGTTAAGTCGGGCTTTTGCCTGAGAGAGTCGGTATTTTGTTCTTCTGACTACGACTTGTAAACGGTGCTTTATGTAATAATCGCATAGGTCGTATATGCCTAAAGTGCGAGGTTCGCCATCCACTAAAACGACATTGTTAATGCTAAATGTTTCCTCAAGCGGGGTCATTTTGTAGAGGTCAGCAAGAACAGCCTGTGGATTGTGGCCTGGTTTTACAGTTATTTGTATTTTTAAACCTGATTCACGATCAGACAAATTTTTNAAATCCATTACTCCATTGAGCTTGCTGGCTTCGTTGAGTTCTTTAAGTTTGCTTATTACTCTTTCAGGACCCACCAAATAGGGGAGCTCAGTTATGACAACTGCCTGTCGGTTTTTTCCAGAAGGTTCAACGTGCGCCTTTGCGCGAATTCTTATCGTTCCTTTTCCGGTTTTGTATATTTCCTCAAGGTTGTCATTTATGANTATTCCTCCACTGGGGAAATCGGGTCCGGGTATGACATCCATAATTTCGCTTATCGTCGGTTTTGGTCGTCTTTTTTTCATTATTAAAGAAATCGCAGCACCAACTTCTACAAGATTATGAGTAGGCATATTGGTCGCCATACCGACAGCTATACCTGAAGTGCCGTTAACTAGAAGGTTNGGTAAGAGTGCAGGCAAACAAGTAGGTTCTTCGCTTTCCCCATCATAAGTGGGTCGAAAATCGACTGTATCTTCATCAATCTCCCTGAGCATCTCCATTGCAGTTTCTGCAAGCCGGCATTCTGTGTAGCGAGGCGCAGCAGGCGGATCATCAAGAGAACCAAAATTGCCTTGTTTATCTACGAGCGTCATTCCACGAGAGAAATCCTGCCCCATCCGNACGAGAGCGTCGTAAATAGCTGCGTCACCGTGCGGGTGATAACGACCCATAGTGTCGCCTACGACTCTGGCACTTTTACGATGTGGATTTTCCGGTCTAAGTCCCATTCTCAGCATCGTGTAGAGAATCCTTCGCTGAACTGGCTTCAAACCATCTTTGACATCAGGTATAGCTCTAGATGTAATAACGGAAAGTGAATAAGCAAGGAAGGATTCTTGCATCTCCTCTTCGACAGGTACTCCGACTATCTCTTTTGCAAAGTTAATTTCATCCGGCAAAAGTTTTTGTTGTTTATTCATGTCTGCTCCAAAGTTTTAAATTAATGGATCTTGCAGCGGGTGATTCCATTTACAAGTTCATCCAAAATGTCTAGGAGTTCGTTGCCTCCCACTGATATAAGATTTTTTATTTGCGCTTCTGTCCAAGGCTTTTCAATAGATTCAGGTGGAAGACCAGCTTCTTGCCAAGTATCACCTAGATTCCTTATTGCTTTATCAACACTAGGGTCCCCGCAGGCGGCCAGGAGTTCACCTGCTTTTCCTGTGTCCAAAAGCAACCCATTTGCAATATTTGAGGACAGGGTTGCTATGCGCATATTTAAGGCTTCTTTAGCAATTTGAGCGTGATTCATCGGCAACTCAAAATTACCTTGCCAACTGAACGTGACAGTGGACCCTAGAACGGTAAAANGCATATTTTTGCCGACTTTATAACAACAAATTAGTATTTTTTGATTATTTGTTGGGGCAACAGTCTTTTTCACACTTTTTTGGTGCGATTTTTAAGCTGCCCAAAGCAGATACGGCGAGTGTGGGTTTGTCGATCCTCTCGCATAGTAGATCAGCAATCATACTTATAAATCTTGAATCATTGTTGACGGAGTTAGCCCGACTGAAAGNCATCCCTAGTGATGCCGCTTTGTTTGAGGCCTCGAAATCAAGATCCCAGAGAATCTCAAAGTTCTCTACTGGAAATCCAATAGGAGAAACTACAACTGCTTTCACACCTTCAGAAGCCAGTTGATCCAATTTGTCATTTATATCNGGTTCTAACCAAGGAATAGAAGGAGGTCCGCTTCGTGATTGCCAAACTACCTCTCTACGTAAGCGTTTATCGGGATCCACCTTATTAGCGACAAGCGATGCAGCTTCATTAATTTCAGATTCATATCGACATGTTTCAGCCATGCTCACTGGAAGGCTATGAGCCGAAAAAAGCAATACAGTTTCATCTCTTAGAGCGCTGGGGATCTCGTCAATTGCTGATCGAAGACAGTCGGCAGCGGGTTCTATCAATCCAGGGTGGTCATGATGACGTCTTATTTGTTCTGTTTGTGGAGCATTTTTAATGTGGGAGCAAGCATTTTCTATGTTTTCGGTGTACTGCCGGCAAGAACTGTAGGAACTGTAGGGAGATGAAAGCCACACCAAACACTTAGAGACACCCGAATCCTTCATTTCATTTACTGTGTTGCTAATCAGAGGGTCAACATTTCTGTATCCGAGAAAAATTGGAATATCTATATCTCGATTTTNTATTTCTATTTCAAGTTTTTCCTTTATGTCGCGCATGTTGGCATTTAAAGGAGAAACNCCACCTACTGTTTCATAACGCTGAGCTATTTCTTCGAGACGATTAGAGGGAATATTTTTACCCTCTGTAATCCTTTCAAGAAAAGGTTTGATTTCCTCAGGACTCTCGGGACCCCCAAAAGATACTAAAAAAAGAGCGTCATACACCTTGTTCATAAAAGTTTTATTGGCTAACCACAAAAAGACTTAGATCTGTTTCAAGGCTGTCTTCTATTCTTTTTATGGTTTCCCCNCTCGATGTGGAACGCGTAAGAGAAAGCTGAGTTTTTCCAATTGATTTAAAAGATTCTGCTCTGGCTAGTGCAGTAGAAAGCACTTCATCTGGAGCGACGATCTCGTCAAGAAATCCGGCATCGCATGCACNTTCNGGATCAAATGTTTGTCCAAGCGCAGTTGCTTTAGTGAAATGTCGTTTTGAAATACGATCTCTCGCAAGTTCGGTTGCGAAAAAAGGTAGTGACATACCAATAGCAAGTTCTGGTAGACCTATCTTAAATTCTCCTTTTGCTCCAATCCTTAAATCACAAGACATCAACAAAATGGCTCCTGCAGCTAAAGCATGTCCGGTGCAAGCAGCAACGATTGGCCTTGGAAATGAGTAGCACTTGAGAAATAGTTCCACTCCACTCCTTAACATTTCTCGTGCGGCATCNTCGCCTGATTTCATAACCGCAAGGTCAAAACCCGCTGAAAATTTTCCAGGTCTACCTGATATTACGACTGCCCCAGCATCTTGAACTTCGTCTAGTTTTTCAACCAGAGAACCTATTGCATCGTGACCTAGAGCATTTGCTTTCCCATCGTCCAATTCCAAAATTGCGATTTCATTTTCGTATCTGACTTGCACAGTTGTAGATTCCATACTCGAAATCTATCGTCTTCTTCACGTAGAATTGAAACTAAGTTTCTTCAAGTTAGGATTTAATAGTGAAACTTCGCGTAAGGGGGAAAAGTGTCAATTCTTGAAATAAGTGAAGAAGCTTCGGTGAAAGTTCTAGCCGTTCGATCAGAAGAGTCAGATGCNGAAAAACTGGGTCTGAGAGTTGCTGTTAGCGGAGTATCCGGCGTTGAGTACTCGTACGATTTGGCATTCGTTCCCGTAGAAGAANTGGATGATGAAGATATTTCATATGAAGTAGGTGAATTGACGGTGATTATTCCCTCGGCGAGCAAGGATAAATTAGCTGGAGCCACACTTGACATCCCACAAAACGCCGATCAAGGTGGTCTGGTCATACGAAACCCTAATAGGCCAAATCCGCTCGGTGATATAGGGGAATTGGAGTTAACAGGTGATGTTCCCGACAGGATCAATCAGCTTTTAGAGCAAAAAGTTAACCCAGCNCTTGCTTCGCATGGTGGTTTTGCGACCCTTGTAGGTGTGGAAGGTTCAACTGCTCACGTGTCCATGGGGGGCGGTTGTCAAGGGTGTGCTATGAGTCAGGCGACATTAACCGAAGGTATTAGAGCATCAATTCTAGAAGCGGTACCTGAAATAAAAGATGTTGTTGATGTAACTGATCACAGCTCGGGCGAACAGCCTTTTTATTCTTAAGTCTTATTAGAACTCAGAAATAGTTTCTCTTATCTTTTCNGCTATTCCTGTTGAGTCAAGACCAAATGAGGAGAGTAAATCGTCTGGTTTGTTGTGAGAGTGGAAAGAAAGAGGAACACCCAGATTGATGACTCGACAATCTGACTTTTCTCGATTTAAGCGCTCCAGAACGGCAGATCCGAAACCCCCTTCTATGTAACCATCCTCAATAGTTACGACCAGTTTGTGTTTTTTAGCATCATCAAGCATTTCTGTATTTAGAGGACTGATAATTCGAGGGTCCCAAACAGTTACTCCGATATCTTTGAGCTGTTCTGACGCAGCGACAGCTTCGGAGAGCATTTTCCCTGCAGCCAAAATGCACACTTCTTTGGTGTCGCCATTGCTTTCAGTTACTTTTCGCGACTCTACGCCAGTTCCAACTTCTGTCCATTCAACCTGTGGAGCAGGAGTTTTTGGCCAACGGATTGCAATGGGCCCTTCTGTGATGTCAAGTGCATCCTCGAGCATTTGCTGCAGCTCTTGGTATGAAGAGGGTGCAAAAATTTTCATTTTTGGAACCTTTGAAAGAAGTGATATGTCAAGAAGACCATGATGGGAAGCTCCATCGTCACCTGTAACACCAGCTCTATCGATACAGAAAATTACTGGAAGTTCATGGAGCCCAACGTCAAGATTTATTTGATCGATAGCTCTAGTAAGAAAAGTTGAATATACAGCTATTACGGGCCTTAAACCGCCCATGGCCATGCCAGCAGCTGCAGTTACAGCATGCTGCTCGGCAATACCAACGTCAAAACAGCGTTCGGGGAATCTTTCTCTGAATGAAAGAAGGCCTGTTGAATCAGGCATGGCGGCTGTAATGGCAACTACTTTCGAATTTGATTCACCCGCCTTAACAATAGCTTCGGAAAAAGCTTCTGTGTAGCTACCCGATTTCATACCAGAAGTGTCGTGCATATGTTTGATCGAGTCTTGTTCGGCTGGTGCGTGACCCCTTCCCTTTTGAGTAAGTGCGTGAACAACAACCGGTCCCTCAAATTCAACAGCGTTACTTAATGCTTGTTCAATTTCTTCAATATTGTGTCCATCAAAAGGGCCCAAATATGTAATTCCTAAGGCCTCAAAGAATGCAGGAGGTTCGAACATTTCTCTTATGGCCGCTTTGGTAGCGCTAATCCCTCGTTCTAGGATTTCTCCTACCCATGGAATACTTTCAGCCATTTTTTCTAAACGACGTTGTCTCCTCATATAAGTTGGATTTGATCGGATTCTTATAAGGCTTTCTGATAGTCGACTTATGGTCGGAGCGTATGAACGGCCGTTGTCATTAAGAATTATTGTTACCTTTTTCCCACTATGACCTAGATTGTTAAGACCTTCAAAAGCCATACCTCCTGTAAGAGAGCCATCCCCAATTACAGCTACAACACGCCGCTGATCATCTGACAAAGAGTATGCAGAGGCAAGACCATGAGCATAAGAAAGCACAGTTGAGGCATGAGAATTCTCTATCCAGTCGTGTGGTGACTCTTCTCGGGACGGATATCCGGAAATCCCATCCGGTAAGCGAAGATTAGTGAACTCTTTTTTTCGTCCCGTAAGAATTTTGTGAACGTAAGTTTGATGACCTGTATCCCAAAGAATCGTGTCGTTAGGGGAATCAAATACGCGATGCAAAGCTAATGTCAATTCTACGATTCCTAGGTTTGAACCAAGATGACCGCCGTTATTCTCTACCGTTTCAACAAGAAGTGTTCGGATTTCTGAAGACAGAGTTTCCAACTCTTCCGAGTTGAGGTCACTGAGGTCTTCGGGGAAATTGATTGAGTCTAAAACCAAAGCCATTCTTTCTACGTCACGACAAATATCGTCTGCTTAATTTTAGAAGACAGCAAGAGTTTTCCATATCCCAACTGCTTTTATTTAAGTATTTCTTCGAAAAGACGAAGGCAAAAGTCGTATTTTTGACGACATCAAGATTTCTGTTATATAAAACCCTAATCCCAGAGACATGACGCCTCCTAAAACGTCAACCCAGTAATGATTAGCAGTAACTATTACGGAGAAAGTAGTGGCTGCCGGGTATAAACAAATCAACAGTTTCAATCTTCGACTTTTTAAGATTGGGTATAAGGCTATGGCGCACCAGAGAGACCAGGCAAAATGAAGGCTTGGCATTGCGGCAAATTGATTGCTTACTTTCTGCATAGTCCCGGAGTCAAAAGACCAAAGACCTCCAACTTCTGAAAGAGTGTCAACAAAAGGGTATGCACCAGTTAAACATGCTCCAAACTCCCCACAATTAGAAAGAAGACGGGGGGGCATTAAAGGAAAAAGGCTAAATCCAATTAGTGCAGTACCAGTCGAGCTTAAAAGAAAGAATCGTTGTCGTGAGTATTTCGATGGAAACTTTATGTACAGCCAAACCAGCGCAAAAATTGTTACCCCAAAATGAAAAGTTCCATAAAAAACATTCCAGAATTGAATAAACCAAGTCCATTCGATGAAAAAATTCTGTATTTGAAGTTCCTTGAAGGTTCCTATTGATTTTTCTAAATCAATAATCATCTCAGCATTTTCTAAAGCTTTACTTGGCGACACGCTTGCTGAACCGAATTGATTACGGGCGAAAGAGTAAATTAAATAAAAGAAGAGTATGAGTGCTATCTCTAACCACCATTTCATCCCTGTTTTTAGGCTCATTGTGGGCAGGGAAGAGTCAGCCTTCGGATTAGTGCTTTTCTTTAGAAAGTCTTTAATCATTGAATTCGAAAACTTTAAGACTTAACACCGTCAAGAAATTCTTCGGTGTTAACTATTACTCGCGTAATTGTTGCGTTAGCCACGAGAAGTTTTTCTTTTTCAGTTTCCACTGTTGCTGAAAAAGTTAATCTTCTTCCATCAACTTGTTCGAGAATCGCATGAGCCGCAATACTCTTGCCCAGAGAAATTGGTGTTAAGTGATCTATTCGCACTCTCATACCTACAGTAGTTCTGTTTTTTTCTAAACTTTCTTCAATAGCATCAAGCGTTGCTTNTTCCATGAGAGCTACAACTCTTGGTGTGGCAAGGACCGGTACCGCACCTGAGTTAAAGGCGATCGATAGATCCTTTTCTTCTACTTTCAAAAAGGCCGCACCACGAAGTCCCGTCTTAAGCTCCACCTAGGTACGATACGCATTTAAGGCTTGATTTTATAATCAGGGATAATTTTTTTAAAAACGAAATAATTAAATAGAGTTCTAGTGGGCGATCGAAAAGGAAAATTCTTGACTGAAACACAAATAGTATCATCAGATATTTTGGAAGAAGTTCTTTCTTCAGCAATGAAGTCAGGGGGGTCATTCGCGGAGATTTTTGTGGAAGATAGAAGATCGACCTCAGCAGTTCTCGACGATGGTTTGGTCGAAGAATTGAACAACGGTAGAGACAGAGGGGCAGGAATTCGCGTGGTTTCGGGAGAAACCACGGGATTTGCTCATACAGCCGATCTTTCAGCTTCAGGTCTTCATAAAGCGGCAAAAGCTGCGTCATCTGCAGCGCGAAGTAATTCTGAATCGATTGTTGAAATTGATTTGGGAAATGAAAGAATCCCAAATATCTCCGAAATAGAAATATTGCCGAAAGAAGTATCAAAAAGTAAAAAAGTTGCTTTATTNAAATCTGCAGACGAATCAGTGCGTGAAGCTGGACTTCCTGTAACGCAAGTAGCGGCTAGGTACGGAGACAGTCATCGGATTGTACAGATAGCAAACAGCGAAGGCCTCTTAACCGGAGATAGGCAGATAAGAAGCTTTTTTTCAGTTTCCTGCGTGGCAGCAGGCGATGCAGGCATGCAGACGGGAAGAGAATCTGTTGGTATGACAGTTGGTTTTGAGCTATTTGAAGACGTGAACGTGGTTGAGGTAGCGCGTAAAGCTGCCACGAGAGCTGTCACCAAATTAGATTCTGTCCCCGCACCTAGCGGCGAAATGCCAGTAGTCGTAGGTCCGGGGGGTGGNGGTGTACTTTTTCATGAAGCTTGTGGGCATGGCCTCGAGGCAGATTTGATTGAAAAGTCGGCTTCAGTATTTGCAGGCAAACAAGGGGAAGTAGTAGCCGCTCCAAATGTGACTTTGGTGGATGACGGAACAATGGTCGGAGAGTGGGGGAGATTTGCGATAGATGATGAAGGAAACCCTGCACACCAAAATGTTTTAATCGAAGATGGAGTTTTAACCGACTACATGTGGGATTGGCAACGAGCTCGCAAGCATGGACGATTGAGTTCAGGNAATGGACGGAGGCAAAGTTATAGACATCTGCCNATGGTAAGAATGACTAATACTTTTCTAGCCGCAGGAGACGGCAACCCAAAAGAAATTATCGAAGATACTGAGTACGGGATTTATGTCGCTCAATTGGGTGGCGGCCAAGTTAACACAGCAACAGGTGATTTTGTTTTTGGTATGACGGAAGCTTATTTGATCGAGAACGGAAAACTAGGAGCTCCTATTAGAGATGGCAATTTGATTGGTAATGGCCCNCAAGTTCTTTTAGATATTGATGCTATTGCTGATGATTTCGCAATGGGTTCACCTGGTACATGCGGAAANGATGGTCAAGGAGTTCCGGTGGGAGATGGAACTCCGACTTTACGTGTGAAGCGTTTAACTGTAGGAGGCACAGCAACGTAATGTCGGCTGAATTAATTGAAATAGCAGAACGCGTAACCGGTTGGGGTAATTCAGACGAGCAGGTAGAAGCTGTCGTGACAAGCGACAGGGAAACAGAAATACGTGCTTACGAGGGCGAAATTGAATCACTGACGGTCGCAGAGTCACAAGGTATAGGCGTAAGAGTAATAAAAGATGGGCGTCAAGGTTTTGCTTATGCGGGCACTTTAGAAGAAAATGAGTTATTAGAAGTTTTAAATGAAGCTCGAGACAACGCTAGTTTTGCTAGTCCGGATGAGTTTTCAGGACTAGCTGAACCTGACGGAGTGAAGAGTGTTTCACTTGAGGTTTACAGCGATGGTGTTAACTCACTTTCCACGAGTGAAAAAATAGATTATGCCCTCGAACTAGAAAAACTCACGTTGCAGACCGACAAGAGAATTAGTGGTATTGAGTCTTCGGAATACACAGATGTTGTGAGTGAGTCCGCTATAGCCACAAGCACTGGGATACGTTCCTCCTCTAAAGAGAGTGGTTGCTCTTTAATGGTTTACGCTCTCGCCGAAGAGAACAACGAGACTCAAACTGGTTTTGGCTTTTCTATAGGTAGAAGTCCAGAAGAGCTAGATATTGCAAAGGCAGCATCTGATGCCTCGGATAGAGCTACGAGAATGCTTGGTTCGACCAAGCCAAAGTCGGAGAGATTAACTGTCGTATTAGACCCTTGGGTCTCTGCGCAATTTTTGCAAATAGTAGGGAGCACTTTGAGTGCTGAAATGGTATTAAAAGGCAGATCCCTGTTTGCCGATCGTCTAGGCGAGGAAGTAGCGAGTCCCATCATTTCTCTTGTCGATGANCCTACGAACCCTCAAGCGTTTACTGCTACCGAAACTGATGGTGAAGGTNTAGCAACTCGGCGTAATGTTCTTATAGAAAATGGTGAATTGAAAATGTTTTTACACAATGTTTGGACAGCTAGAAAGGCATCATCGACTTCTACTGGTTCAGCGATACGAAGTTACGCTTCAACNCCGGGGGTTGGGATTCAAGCGATATCCCTTAACCCTGGAGGCAGGAATCCCGTCGATTTGATTGCGGGTATAGATAATGGAATTTTGATCCAGAGTGTTACAGGCTTGCATTCAGGTGTTAATCCGATCAGTGGAGATTTTTCAACCGGAGCGGAGGGGTTGAGAATCAGCAATGGGGAGTTATCTGAACCGCTTCGTGAGTTTACAATAGGTTCGACAATTCAAAAAATGTTGAAAGACGTGAGCGAAGTGGGAAATGATTTGGAGTGGCTTCCAATGAGCTCAGCGGGTTCGACAGTGGTAATAAATGAATTGACTGTTTCTGGAGCTTAGATACTTTTGATCAAGTTGAAGAAGAACTGGACTTCTTTGAAGGTTTAGTCTCTTTTTTGCTGGATTCAGTAGAAGTTTTTTCTTTAGGTGAATCTGATTTTTTCTTTTCGTTTTCTTTTGATGGTTCCTTCGGAGTGGTGTCTGAGGGTTTATTTTTTGAATTTGCCCCGTGATCATTTTTGTAGAAACCGGAGCCTTTAAAAGAGATTCCAACCCCAGAAAATACTTTTTTAACTGCACCTAGGCAATCAGAAGGGCATTCTTCCAGAGGATCATCTTTGAAAGATTGAACTATCTCGAACTCTTTTTCACAGGTCTGACACCTATAAATGTATGTTGGCATAATCGCACCCAATTTAATTCTTTAAGAACTGAACTATAAAAGATACAGCTATTAAACAATGACATGATTTTTTCTTAATTATCGGTCATGCTATAGGGATGGTCTTCCTTTGGGTGTTGGCGATTTCTCTTTGTTATTTTTTAGGGAGCCTTCCGTCTGCTCATCTTGTTTCTAACAGAAAAGGTTTTGATCCCACGCAGTCAGGTTCTGGCAATCCTGGGGCGACAAATGTTTTACGTTTAGTTGGCCGCCGTGCAGGGATACTTGTTCTTCTTGCTGACTTCAGTAAAGGATCTATTGCCGCTGCAATCGGGCTATTGATTGATGACACCTCACTGGGTCTTACGTGTTGGCTTGCATCAGTACTAGGGCATGTTTTTCCAATAACAAGAAAATTTCGTGGAGGAAAAGGAGTTGCAACAGGAGCAGGAGGCTGTTGGGTGCTATTTCCTTTAGTCGGGGGATTATGCACAGTAGGTTTTTTATTAGTAGCAAAAATTTCAAAAAAGGTTTCTGTAGCATCTATTTCAATTGCAATGTTGATGCCTTTGTGTGTGGGTCTGTTTGAATCTGATCTAGAAGAACTATTCGCAGCGCTTTCTCTGTCTATTTTGATTCTTGTAAGACACCGAGCAAATTTTAAAAGGTTATTGAAAGGCTCGGAACATTCACTTGGGACTGGTGAATAAGCGCATTTAGTCGCTACTCTCGAACTGTGATCGAATTAGAAGAAGCACAAGAATTCGTATTTGGCAAGTGTTCAAAACTTTCTGCTGAAGAGGTTGAGATTTCGAAATCACGCGGACTTGTATTAGCTGAAACAGTTATTTCAAATGATGACATTCCGCCATTTCCAAACACGGCAATGGACGGTTACGCGGTCAGAGCGTCTGACACGGAAAGTGCACCAGTCGAATTAAAAGTTATAGGAACTTTACCGGCTGGAAAAGTTCCTGATTTTGAAGTTGGATCCGGTGAAGCAGTCAGAATTATGACGGGTGCTGTAATCCCTCAAGGGGCAGATTCTGTGGTAATGGTCGAAAAAACCAGAGAAGTTGAAACAAGTGATTCAGTAATAGTGGAAGAAGGTGTTAAAAATGGAAACTTCATCCGTCAACCAGGAGAGGACTTTGTTAAAGGTACAGAGCTATTTGATCCGGGAACTTTAATCGGCGCTGCGCATATAGGTGTCTTTGCAACAATAGGACTTGAAAAAGTAACTGTATTTAAAAGACCGATAGTAGGGGTGATGTCAACAGGGGATGAATTAGTTCAAGGCGCCTCAGATCTGAAACCTGGACAAATTCGCGACTCCAATCGTCACTCCATAAAAGCTCTTTTAGATGAGATGGGAGTTGAAGTTATTGATCTGGGGTTAATTCCAGATGACGAGAAAGATATAGAATCCGCACTTTTTTCTGGTGTTGAAAAATGTGATGCGATAGTGACATCGGGTGGGGTGAGCATGGGAGATTTTGATTACGTCAAAGTCGTACTCGATCGCCTAGGAGAAATGAAATGGATGCAAGTAGCTATCAAACCGGCGAAACCTCTTGCTTTTGGCTTGCTAAATGGTGTGCCAATTTTTGGCTTACCGGGAAACCCCGTTTCAGCGATGGTTTCCTTTGAGCTTTTCATGCGACCGGCTTTGCTAAAAATAATGGGATACGAACAAATTTGGCGGCCATACCTGAAAGCTAAGGCAACTACTTCATTAAAACGCCGAAAAGACGGCAAAGTTCATTTTGCCAGGGTTACCCTTGCGAAAAAAAAGGATTCCTATGAAGTGTCATTTTTGGAAGGACAAGGATCACATCAACTCGCAGCAATGGCGAATGCTCAAGGTCTTGCCGTTTTGCCAAATGGAGAAGGGGTAAAAGAGGGAGATTTAGTTGATGTCATGCAATTAAGCGAGCCAGAAATAAATTGATCCTCTACGCTTAATTTATGGNTANAGAACTAGTTGATCTTTTTGGTCGAGTTCATAAAGATTTTCGAATATCTGTAACGGACAGATGTAATTTTCGCTGCCAGTATTGCATGCCTGAAGAGGGTCTAGATTGGCTAAAACGAGAAGAACTTTTAACTTTTGAGGAAATTACTCGTATAACTAAAATTCTGGTTAAAAATTACGGAATAAATAGTGTNCGCCTTACTGGGGGCGAACCAACCTTGCGCGCAAATCTCCCAGATTTGATTTCTATGCTTTCCGAGTTACCGATAGAAATTGCTCTTACCACTAACGGAATAAATCTAAGCAAGAANGCGCAGATTTTCTTTGACGCAGGTTTAAATAGAGTCAATATTTCTATCGACTCTTTAAAAGCAGAAAGATTTAAAGAAATTACTCTGCGAGATGAGATGGAAAAGGTGATAACCGGCATCGAAGCTTCTATTGCTGCAGGTTTATCTCCTGTGAAAATAAATGTTGTGGTAATGCGCGGAATTAACGAAGACGAAATAATAGATTTTGCAAAGTTTGGAAGAGAACTGGGTGTAATCGTTAGATTCATAGAGTTTATGCCTCTTGATGCTGACGAAAAGTGGTCAACTCTTTCGGTTGTTTCTTTAAAAGAGATATTTTCTAAAATAAATGCTGTTTATCCTTTAGAGCCTGTTGAACGTTCAAACGCACCGGCCAGTCGATTCAGATATTTAGATGGTCGGGGAGAAATTGGGATCGTGGCTAGTGTTACTGAAAAATTCTGTGACACTTGCGATCGAATAAGAATCACCGCAGACGGACAATTCCGAAACTGTCTGTTTTCAAATGAGGAATTCGACCTTAAGGAAGTACTTAGATCTGAAAGTACTGATAAAGAAATATGCGAGCTCTTAGAGCGGGCGGTTCGAGCAAAGCGTGAAGGTCATGGGATCGGAAATGTTGATTTCATCCGTCCTGCTAGAAGTATGTCTCAAATCGGTGGATGAAAAGGAAAGATTTTGAAGCCTGATAGTGAGAAATTGACGCACGTAGACGAAGACGGAAAAGCGCAGATGGTAGACGTTGGGTGTAAAGAGGATACGAATAGAAGTGCGACTGCATCNGGAAAAGTTTTTATGGGTGTTGAAACTATAGAGGCCTTGAAGAAGCAAGAGCTTAAAAAAGGTGATGTGTTGGGAGTCGCAAGAGTTGCTGGAATTCAGGCTGCGAAAAAAACATCAGATTTGATTCCGCTTTGCCATCCGCTGGTAATTAATTTCGTTTCTGTGGATTTTAAAATCAAAGAAAGGCACGTCGAGATAGAGGNGACTGTCAAAACATTTGGAAAAACCGGNGTNGAGATAGAAGCNCTAACAGCTTGTTCTGTCNCAGCGTTGACTATTTACGATATGTGTAAGGCTGTGGATAAGTCAATTACTATTGAAGAAGTCAAACTANTAGAAAAGACCGGTGGAAAGTCTGGAAACTGGTATAGATCTTAATAGTAGTTTTTTTTCGCGCTTTAAGTAATCTTTATCGCGCTTAAAGCGCGAAAGTATCCCTGTAATTGCAATAAACCTATACTATTGTTTTTCTATTGCGGCGAATTTAAGGGTGATAGGATGTTGATACTTCTTGGTCTGGGAGCTTTATGGGCAGCAGTTCTGGTTCCTCCGATAATAAGAAATCAAATTTCATCAAGATCTTCTGCTNCAGGTATCGCTAATCACCTTGACGTTTATAGCGTTCCGTCAATAAAGGGCTATAAGGTTTCATCGCCGCAAAGTGCGCTCTCGGCAAAAAGAAGACGTAGAGACGTGTCTATTATTTTGGGTGGTATAGCAGTTTTCACTTTTTTAGCTTCTGTAGCGGTAGGCGGTATTTTTCTTTGGACTGTNCATTTTGTCGTTGATTTAGTTTTAGTTGGTTTCGTGGCTCTTATCACACAGCGCCGTGATCTGGAGACAGACCAAACTTCTGTTGTACTTACACATTCTTTTATTGCTAGTTCAATGGAAGAAGATTACGACTATCCCGAAGCTATATAAAAATTTTCCATTAAGTACAGCTTCGTAGATACGCTTCACTCGCTAGGGGGTGTAGCTCAGTTGGCTAGAGCGCTACGTTCGCAACGTAGAGGCCGTGGGTTCGATTCCCATCATCTCCACAAAAGTTTCGTCCCTAGCATGAAAAGATTACTGCANGAAGTGTTTCAAAAAGTAAGACATGTAAAGTTAGTNGATTAAAAAAATCTAAAATAACTCAAGAGGATGCTTAATGTTTCGTAATTCCATTTTTTTGCTTTTCGTAAGCTTATTTATTGGAGTTTCTTGTAGTGACACTGGCGACTCTGTTGGTTCGCGAACAGTCGTAATCCTGACGCCTGATGAAGTTGGAGAAATAGTTTTACCTCCTGGGGCATTCGATAATGAAGTTCTTGTGACCTTGCCNCCCACTACCACAAATATGCTTACCGAGGTTGTTGAAGAGAAAGTTGAAGAAACAGTAGAAGAGTTGAAAGAAGTTTCCACAGATGCTCCTGAATCGTTAGAAGAACTACCAAGCACAATAGNTTCAGAAAAAGCAGCTGCTGTAAGCACGACAAGCACGACAAGCACGACAAGCACGACAACTACAACTACAACGGAACCTCCAAAAGTTACCATTCCTATAGCCGAGGAAGAAGAAAACGCAGGAGTGAAACTGATGGACACGCTAGACGACTTTAATTCTTGCCTATCTTCTGAAGGTTATGAATTTATTGGGCTGCCCAACCAAGAAGGAGGGCCTGAAGATCCAGCAAACAACCCTGACTACCTGCAAGCTTTAGTGCTTTGNAATAGTCGAACAAATATAGCGAGCACTTTTCAGGAGTTCCAAGAGTCTCGAAATGAAATGACACCCGACGAGATAAAAGAACAAAATGAACAAACAATAGCGCTAGGTGAATGCCTTAATAGAAAAGGTTGGGATGTCGGAGATCTTTCTCCGGATCAAAATGGGCTATTAAACCCGAGTCAGTTTCAGAGTCCAGATGGTTCTATAAACACCGACGACATTCGATCATGTGCATCTGAACTTTCATTGGACGGTGATTGATTGTGAAAAATAACATTAGAGAAAATTTCCCTACAAGAGAATACAAATATAAGAGAGCGTCTAAAGGAGAAAAATGTTGAAGCGGGTATTTACTATTCTGGTTTTTTTGCTTCTTGGAGCGGGGGTAGCAGCAGCTATTTTGCTCTCTTCAGAAAGTGACGAAGTGAGCGACGTTAGCGTTGATCGTCTTATTGCAGAAAAAGTTAGCGTTCGAACTTTGACAGAAGAAATAACAATAAATGGTGAAATGCGCAGAGAAGAGCTTCAATCAATAAACTCAGTTTCCGCAGGACGTTTAACTTCTTTAAACCTGAAAGAAGGTGACACGGTTAATGCTTCAACTGAGCTTTTTTCTTTAGACGGTAGACCATCTGTTGCTGTAAATGGAGATTTCTCTTTCTATCGAGAGTTAAACGTTGGAGCCCAAGGTCCTGATGTTGAACAACTCGAAAATATTCTCACAAACGCAGGCTATGAAGTTGGAATTGTCGATCAGTTTTTTACTGAAGAAACGAGAAACGGTTTAGCAGAATGGCAGGACGATTTTGGTTTTAAGACTGGCATAACTGAAGTCGACGAGTTGGTAAATTTTTCTTTAATTGCCAACCCTTACGGCTACAGGTTGGGAGCGGTTAATACCGTAGGGGTTACAATCGGTTCTCCTTTGAGTGAGGGAATTCAGGACCTGGTAGAACGGCAAGGTATAGCGGTTTCTGAGCTTCAGGAAATACCCATAGTTGGAATTTCAGCTAGTCCTTCAGTGGTTTTAGAGGGTGGAAAGGTGTCAGTTGAAGTTACTTCCGTTCCAGCACCGGAAGAAGATATAGAAGTAAGTATTAGTTTTTCTGGTGATACAAGTGAAGGAAAAGATTTTGAAGTAAGTGATAATAAATTTTTAATTCCAGCCGGTACAGAAAAATTGACATTTGAAATAGACATTTTGTCAGATGATGATCTGGAAGCTAACGAAGATCTAGAAATTTCGATTCTCGGAGGGTTTGAGAATANAGAAAGTATCGCCCCTCAAGACNTAAAAATTTATGACTTGGAAACTGAGATAAAAGAATTAGATGAAAGGTACTCGGAATTATCTGATTCTGAAAAAATTTTTACCGATGTGGAACAAGAGCTTGTAGACGAACTAATTATTTCAGGATCTCAAGCTTGGGAGTATGATTTTTCACCTTCCGAAGCTGAAAACTTGTTAAATCTAAAAGACTCTTATGACGAAGCCGAGCGGAATTACCGTAATCAGAGTATTACCGCTGCAGCTAGGGCAAAAGCATTAGACGCTTACGAAGATGCCTTAGAAGAAGCACAAGAAGAACGAACGGATAGTGAACAGGAAGAATTTGAGAGACTGGCTCCTTTGCTCAAATCTAAAACTGAAGAACTGAGAGTTGCTAAAGCTTCCCGTTGGGTTTTGGCAGAATCTGATATGGCGACTGTTGTGATAGATGATCCTGAAGCTCCTGATATGCCGGTTTTATTTCTTGCATCATCAAGTGATTATGTATCAGAACCGGGAATGGCTTCCTTCTATTTAGAAACNACCGANGAATTAGCTGAAGAATTAATTGTTTTTTTTGAAATAGTAGGTGAGGTNGAAGCAGGTGCTGATTACATAATCCCGAGTGGTGACATAACCATTCCCAAGGGTGGTAAAAAAACTTCAATATCTATAGAGATCAGGGATGATGACCTTGTAGAAGTTGACGAAAGTTTGACTGTTCGTCTTTTGGAGGCCCAGAATTCAGAATACCAATTGAGTAGTCAAATGGAAGCCACTGTGCTAGTGCAGTCTCCCGACTTGCCTGAACTGAGCATAATAGGTGGTGGAACTATTCTTGAAGGTGAGACATCGGTGGTTACTGTTAGGGCAGATCAAGCCGTAACAGTAGATACCTCCATTAATTATTCCGTTACAGGTACCGCTCAGCAGGGAGTTGATTACGAGGTCTTAGAAGGTTCTGCTCTTATGAAAGCAGGAGAAGTATCAGTCGAAGTGCCTATACGTTCGCTTCGTGATGATGTTTTCTTCATGCCGGGAGACATGATTGTTGCTACTTGGCCCGCAAGAGTAGGAAGAGTAAATTTTGAAAAAGAAGACTTTGTTCCTTCGGGTACGGAAATACTAGCTCTTACAGAGCCAACTTTTAAAGTGGTGTTATTCGCAAGACCATCAGATCGAGCAAAACTAGAAATAGGTCAAAAAGTAGTAATAGAAATGGATGCAGGGGATCAAGAATCAGATGGAATTATTGCGCAACTTGATGATGCAGTTACCAGGAATGGGGCAAGTGAACTTTACGAAGGTGAGATTGAATCTTTCAAGGAATTGATTGCCGTTGAAGGGGCTGTATTAGCCATAGATGTGGTCGTAGCTGAAGCGGTTGATGCGATAGTTGTGCCAATTGCAGCAGTTCTAACGGAGGACTCTTCCGAGAAAATTAGGGTTGTTAGTAGAGACGGAACGATTGAAAGACGAGTTGTTCAAACAGGCATGTTAGATGGTGCGTGGGTGGAAATAATTTCTGGAGTTTCACCAGAAGAGTTCGTGATAATAGAAATTGATCGCTCTTAAGAGGTGTTTCTAGATGTCTGAAAGCCTGCTTTCGTTGGAGTCTGTATCGCGTATCTATGGAACTGATGTTGAAGTGCATGCCTTGCATCAAGTTTCGTTAGATATTTTTTCGAGTGATTTCATGTCAATAGTGGGTCCCTCTGGGTCTGGTAAATCAACCATGTTGGGGCTGTTGGGGCTTTTGGACGTTCCATCAAAAGGAAATGTCAAAGTAAAAGGCGTAGATGCAACGAGTATGAACGATTTTCAACGTTCACGTTTGCGCGGAGACGCAATAGGGTTTGTCTTTCAACAGTTTCATTTGATCCCACACTTGAGTGCATTGGGTAATGTGGAAACCGCTCTGTTGTATAGGGGCTTATCGCCTAAAGAGCGTAAGAAAAAAGCTGCGGAGTCTTTGAACAAGTTAGGACTTGGAGGCAGGGAAAATCATAGACCGGTTCAGTTGTCGGGCGGAGAGCAGCAGAGAGTTGCAATCGCAAGAGCTATAGTCACAGACCCTTTAGTGGTGCTGGCTGATGAACCAACGGGAGCACTCGATTCCGAAAATGCCGAAAATATTATGGAAGTTTTTGCAGATTTAAAATCNCCAGAAAGAGCTGTTTGTCTAGTCACNCATGANATGGAAATAGCAGATTCNACNGATCGAAAAATTTCNATGAAAGATGGAGAAATAGTTNAAGATTTGATACTNGGTTCNGAAAAGTGAAGCGTTTCATTGATTTGGTGAGNGTAGCTGTATCTGGACTNACAGCTCGAAAAGTTCGAACNCTTTTAATANTGCTNGGNCCGATTTTNGGAGTGGGNGCGATTGTTTCGGCTATNGGNATAAATGANAGCTCNAAAGGNTATTTAAAGGCNCAGCTNCAAGAANTAGGTACAGATTTGATAGTGGCCAATGCTCAGGATGCTCTGGGAGGTTTCGGTCAAACTCCACGGATACCTGCAGATGCTGCTGAGCGAGTATCTCGTCTTCCCGACGTTTCATCTGTGACTGGCACGTATCAGATTTCTAATGTAGTGACGTTGCCTTTTGATGCTGCAGAAGACTACTACAGGGCTTTTCCGGTCCCAATTATTGCTACTGGTTTAAACCTTCCAGAAACCATGGAAGTCCCGATGGTGAGCGGAAGGTTCATCAATCAATTTGACTATGATCGCGCCGCCCGCGTTGCTGTAATCGGAAGAGATTTGGCAGATGAATACGGTTATCTAAGAGGAGAGCAACGAACTATTTCTTTGAATGGAATTGATTATGGTGTTGTAGGTGTACTTGATTGGGTTTTGCTTGAACCTTCAATGGATTCTGCAGTTTTTATAGCTTTTTCAACGGCGGAAAAAGACTGGGAAATAGAAAACCAAGACCCGACTCGACTATATGTTCGCGCCCCCACCAATACCCAATTAGTGGCAGAAGAAATACCGACCGTGGTTAGTTTGGGAGGGCCTGACGGAGCTCGGACTAGTGTGCCGACAGATCTTCTTGATGCAGAATCTCAAGTAGACGAGAGTCTGAATAATTTAACGAAATTAATGGGCGGTTTGGCCCTAATAGTAGGTGGCGTTGGAATAGCCAATGTTATGTCTATCTCTGTGATTCAACGTTCTGCCGAGATAGGTATTCGGCGTGCTTTGGGGCACACGCGTACGACAATAGCAATGCAGTTTCTTTTTGAAGCATTGGTGATAGGTGTATTGGGGGGAATCTTTGGGGCGCTAGCAGGAGCGGGTGTTGTTTGGTTCACTTCTTGGTCCCGTGATTATGTAATGATTCTTTCTTTGCCCTCTTTAGCAGGTTGGAGTTTAGTTTCAGTCGCGGTGGCTGTCGCATCTGGTCTCTACCCCTCTATGAAAGCGGCACGTCTTGAACCTTTGGAAACCCTTCGCCTTGGTTAACATGATTTGGATCTAATATTTCTATATGACTGTCGACCTTTTGGATTACGGGGCTACCGAGGATCTTGTATCGCTCTATCACGAACTTGGGCGAATTATTCGGGTTGATCGTGGTGAGTGCGACGTAATATCAAAAAAAGGAATAGTAAGAGCTGTATCAGATTCCAATAGATCCCAGGGAGCAGTAGCGCCGGTAACAGGTGATTGGGTCAGATTGGCAGATATTCCGGAGATCGGCACTGTTATCGAGGAGGTTTTACCCCGCAAGAATAAATTATCTCGTCGCGACCCCTCAGATGAAAGAGTAGAGCAAGTTCTCGTTTCTAATTTGGATTTAGTGATGATAGTCCACGGTATAGACCGTCCACTCCCGCCTGGCCGTATCGAAAGACTTTTGACTTTAGCTTGGAGTAGTCGGAGCCAAGTGATCGTTGTTTTAACAAAAGTTGAAGAAAGAGACGAATTGTTAGAAGAAACAATGCAAACGATTAAAGCCATAGCTCCGGGGGTGTTAACTCTTACAGTTGATTCAGCCAATGCTTCTGATTCGGGATTAGAAGAAATAAAACAAATGCTAAAACGAGGCCATACAGCCGCATTA
>PATJ01000014.1 GCA_002713545.1 Acidimicrobiaceae bacterium | reverse complement strand
CTGTTGGTATTTCTTTCTTTGCCTCTTCCGCATGGCTTCTATAGTTGATAGCTATGGCTATTATCTTTCCAGGGTTAGGAATTGGAGGCCCTAAAGTTAATTCGTTCAACTCAGGACTGTCGTCATTAAGTGTCAACTCCGAGAGAACCGGATGATTTAGATTATCAGCGAGCTCCATCGGGTCACTGCTGATACTTCCATCTGTAGCCTCCTCTACGTCTACCACACGATTATCTATTATCACTGACCCTCTACCGTTCACATTTGCTAGGCGCATCTAATCTCCAATCAACTTTTCGTCCAACCATCTTCTGGTCGATCAAACCACATATGCACCTGACCGGTACCAGCTGCAGATTCATAGTCTGAGTATTTTTCTCCTGACGCCTCGCAGAGTCTCCCTCCTAATGCTCCTGCCATTATCAGATAATGACCGAAAAATCCTTCNGGTGCATAAGTGCGATACTCNGGATAAAAATCNATTACTNCTNCGTGATNACCATTTTCCCATANTTNNATNANTTCTTCNTCCGCTTTNCGNGCTTCCGGAGTGCGAATATTTTCTAAAGANGNTGATTCNTGTTTTGCAAAATCNCTNAAAGGCCAAAANCGGTGGCTGAGTCCACCTGAGGCNAGNATGACAACATTACGGTCCAATGTNTCAATTGTTTTNCNNANCAACTCNCCTANAAGNAGAAAATCTTCGACTTCNGCTGTNTGACATACGCNTACAGAGANCCANNTTTCTTNNCGTTGTANAAAACNNAGTAAATTNATNGTCGGNTAGTGAACNGGCAAATANGGGTCNTCNCAGGCAAGTATTCTTGTNTCTTCTCTANCTNNAGCTAGTTTTTCCAGTNCGAAAGCNANTTCNGGGTCTCCNGGCATNTCNTAAGNNACTTGNGACATGCCTCTNGGGAGNTCATCGGAAGTNAAAATNCCTTNTCGTCTGTCATGNGCCGTNATGATATGNTCNACTGTGGTGAACCAATGTGTGTCNATNACNACAANNGTNTCTGGATTNANTNTNTCTAANCGCTCGGACCTCAAACGNTCNANNCCNTCNACTAANGAAANATCNTGTCCATNATTNAGTCTTTTTCTATCNNCNTCGGGCATTACTATTGNCGGAACNTGTGANACTACTCCTGCACCNATTATCTCNCCCATANAAAGTTCCTTCTAAATTTTTCNAGTTCCNAAAAGTNGAANATAAATCNAAAGATNAATTATAGGAAGTGTTCCCATTAGAAAATTAGTCAAATATCGACTAAACATACTCTTTGGGTCAGGTTATTGATGAAATTTTGAAATAATTGAACTAATTTATTTCACTTATCAAAGGGGTTCCATGGCAGAAAATGACTATAGAAGAGTACGAGTACTGTGGCCAGACCACTTNAACCTTGCTAGGGGAAAGTATCTACCAACTCACCTGGCTCATCGCGGTACAAAACATAGTTTGACTGTGTTTGCGCTTGGTTACGACCGCGACATGGGCCCTGTACCAGGAACAGGATTTCTTGAAGGGATGCCTGACATGGAGTGCCATTTCGACATGTCCGATNTGCGCCCATCTTGGGAAGAAAATATAGGAGTAGTNATAGGTGATCTGGAAAGGCATGGAAATCCGCTCGAATTAGCACCTAGAAAAGTTCTACGAAATGCTGTTGNNGCATNGGAAAAACACGGATTTGTACCAAAAGTTGGTATCGAATTCGAAGCNTATTTGATGCAGCCGGANAANAACGGTAACTGGGTTCCATATGATTCTCCCGGATCTTTTGTTTACGGAACTGGTCCCATGAACGACCCCATGGGTGTAGCTATGGCCATAGATGAGAAAGCTGATCAATTAGGTTTCAGAATCGAATCCTTCAATACNGAATTCGATGTTGGGCAATTTGAAATGACTTTGGAATATGACGATGCAATGGCTTGTGCAGACGAAGCTTTTCTCTTTAGAGCTATGGCAATGGATATGGCAGCTCAAAGAGGATTCAGGCTAACTTTTTTGCCAAGGCCGATTCTGGAATTTGGTGGAAATGGACTCCATGTAAACTTCAGCCTTTGCGATAAAAAGGGCAACAATCTAATGCTTGATTCAAAAAAAGAAGATGGACTTTCCGATCTCGCGAAATCATGCATTTCTGGTCAACTATTCCATATGGAAGCGATGTCAGCCCTTTGTGCGCCAACAGCTAATTCATATAAACGCTTACAACCGGGACAATTGTCGGGATATTGGAAAAATTGGGGATATGACCATAGGTGCGCAACTGTAAGAGTCAACCCCGAAAGAGATCACTCCACTCGATTGGAAAACAGGATGCCTGATGGTGCTGCTGGGGTCCATATTGCAATTGCTTCAGTTCTGACTGCTTCCCGTNTNGGTTATGAATCAAATATGGAGTGNCCTGAAGCAGAAAGCGGTGATGCACTTGAAGTNGCTTCAACGGAAGAACACGCTCCTNCACATCTTGGTGAAGCTATTGAAAAACTCTTGCAAGATGAAGTTTTCAAAAATGCTATCGGCGCAGAAATGGTCGATCAATTTGCTGCAGTCAAGACAGTTGAATGGGAAAAGTATTTGAATGCTAATTCCAGTTGGGAGGAGTCGTTAGATCGTTTCACTGACTGGGAAGCTTCTTACTATTTACCATACCTGTAGGTCGATAGATTTTATAAAATGTCTTATAGCGAATCNTTAACACTTTCTTCGCTTGAAAAAGACCCTGATCCAATACTCGCAGAATTACGTAAACACGAACCGGTTTGTTTCGTACCTGCGCTCGAGATGTGGTTCATTACCAAGTGGGAAGATGTTGCTTTTATGGAATCTCATCCGGAAATATTTAGTGCTGCCACCAACCCTTCTTTTCTAGCTAGGGCTCTAGGACCAAATATGCTAACCATGGATAAACCAGATTCTTCCAAAGCGCGAAACGTTATGTTGCCTGCTTTTCAAGCTGGCGGGGTTGCAGGCAGCTTTGTTTCTAGGCACCTAACAGGATTAGTTGATAGAACCATTGATCAATTCATCGAAAACGGCGAAGTCGAGATAATGAAAGATTTTGCAACTCCTGTGAGCGCATCCGCACTTGCAATTGTTCTTGGTTTAGATTCGCACAGTTGGGAAGAAGTCTGGGATTGGTGCGAGGGTCTCTGTTCCGATATAGCGAACTTCGAAAACGATCCTGCACTTACCGCTAAAGGCAACGCTGCAAGAGATTCATTGGGGAAAGTTTTAGCTGGAAGTTTAGAAAAGTTGTCTAAAAGACCAAATGAAACAGCCCTTTCAGCATTTATTCACCCAAAAGGCGGTGAATCTGCTCTTTCTAAAGATGAAATAGTCAACAATGTGAGGTTGATGATAAGTGGTGGCATAAACGAACCAAGGGATGGTATAGGACTCGTAGTTAAAACTGTATTAGAGGATTCAAGACTTCGAGAGGAATTGAAGAGAGATGAGCTGCTGTGGCGCAAATGCGTCGAAGAGGTGTTTAGACTTCATTCACCTGTGGGAACTATTACAAGACAAACTAAGTCTCAGGTGAGAATTAGAGATAAAACTATTCCAGCTAACTCTTTAGTGTCAGGAATTCTGCGATCCGCAAACCGTGATGAAGAGCACTGGAGTGACCCTGAATCGTTTGACCTTCACAGAAAAGAAGGCCCCCATGCCGCATTCGCTTTGGGAGAGCATCGCTGTCTCGGCGAATGGCTCGGTAGACAGGTGGTAAAAACTGCTTCTCAGAGACTTTTTACCCGTATAGGAGAGTTTGAGTTGAAACCAGGTTCTGAAGTCGAACTTAGGGGTTTTGAATTCAGAGGACCTTTAGAATTGAACTGCATTTGGGGGTAAATGTGTCTGATGGAAAAAAAGTCACCTTCGTAACTGGAGGAGCTTCAGGGATTGGAAAAGCTGTTTGTTTTGAGCTTTCTTCAAAGGGTGAGTCATTAATAATTGCAGATATTGATGAGTCCAAAGGCGTTGACACTTGCAAGGAAATACTTTCCAACGGCGGGGAAGCTATTTTCCAAAAAGTGGACGTTCGAAAACGAAACGAAATTAGACATGCAGCTGACACCGGTTTAAAAGAATTTGGAAAAATTACAGGACTTGTCAATTGTGCCGGACTTGTAACAATGACGTCCCTAGATGAACTGACAGAAGAAGAGTGGGATTTAGTTGTCGACGTGAACTTGAAGGGAACTTGGTTGACGACCCAGGAGGTTTCTCGTGATATTGCTGCAGCCGGAGGGGGGGCTGTGGTGAATATCTCCACTGTAGAAGCAGAAGTTGTTGTATCTTCAAAAGGCTATTGTCAGGTCCATTACAACGCTTCAAAAGGTGGAGTCAAAATGCTCACTAAAGCTTTGTCAGTTGAGCTAGCTAAAAAATCAATTCGCGTAAATGCCGTAGCTCCAGGCCCAATTGCTACTGATTTTGTATCTCTTGAAGGGATTACTGCACCCGAGACACTCGAAGATCTGAAAACCAGACTGCTTATACCCAGAGTCGGTCTTCCAGAAGATGTCGCAAAAGCAGTTCGCTTCCTCTTGTCTGAAGAAGCATCCTGGATCACAGGGATCCATTTACCTGTTGATGGAGGATGGTTAACAAGATAACTAGCTTCTTTAAGAACTACCTAAGTAGGCTTCCCTAACTTTTTCATCACGTGAAATTTCTTCAGGTGACCCAGTTGAAATAAGACGACCTTGGTCCAACACATATACACGATCACAAATTCCTGTGATGAAATTCAAATCGTGATCGATTACAACAACTCCTGCGCCTATAAGTGATGCAACGCTTCTCACCTGATGGATCATCGCTTCTGACTCATGGTCGCTCATACCACTGGTTGGTTCATCTAGTAATAAAAATGAGGGATTTGCCGCTGCTGCCCTTGCCAGCTCCAATCGACGGGCGTTTCCATAATCGAGCTCTCCCGCACGCCTATTTCTTAATTCGTCTAAACCAGTTAGTTGTATGAGTTCTTCGATAGCTGCTGTTCCTAATCTCTTATTTGCATCCGGAGACGCCAACCGGGCAACTTCAATATTTTCCCTTACGGACAAAAGGTGAAACAATCTCAAATTTTGGAATGTTCTGACAAGCCCGGCCCTAGCTATCATGTGTGGCTGCAAGCCTTCGAGACTCTTTCCATTTATCTTTAGATCACCCTCACTACAGTCAACAACTCCTGTAATGACATTAAGTAAAGTAGTTTTGCCGGCTCCATTCGGACCTATTAATCCAACAACTTCATCAGTTCCTGCACGAATTTCTGCTCGATCTAACGCTCTAAAACCTCCGAAATCTACTACCACACCTTCCACGTTTAGGCTCTGGTGTTCAAACTCTTGATCATTTTCTAATCCGGGTTTAGATCTCCCTGTCGTAGTTTTTTCTGGTAAAAATTTCTTGAGCCACTTGTCTAATTCCCAATCTCCCAACAAACCTGCTGGCTTGAAGATCATAAAGCCCAACATGGATGCTCCAAGAAAAATGTCCGTTAATCCACTACGCAGTATCCAGTCAAGTGCTGCTACATCCACAGAAGGTCCCGCCAAGTACCTTGTAAATTCACTACCTGCAGTGATTACGACTACACCGACTATTGCTCCTGTGACGCTGTTACGACCACCAACAATCAGCATCGTTAGTGTCAATAAAGTAAATTTAAAAAAGAAGAGACGAGGATTAATGCTTCCCAACTCAAAAACACGCAACGAAGCGCCCATAGAAACGAGTGTCACGGATAACAAAAGGGAAATCATCTGCTGAACTGCTGGATCTATACCTACTGCTCTGGCAGCCAGATCGTCTTCTCTCGCAGCTTGCGCCAGCCTGCCTAAACGAGTTTCTTTGAAGAGTCGCGCTGAAATAATTGCAAATAAGAGCGCTACATAAATCCAGCCTCTACCTTGCAACGTAGCATTGCCTAAGGGACTGAAAGACAGACCTGTTTTCCCGCCGCGTGTTAAATCAATCCAGTTTTTTGCTACTTCGTGAACCACAAAAAGCAATGCGAGAGTTATTACCGTTGCTGCCACAGAGCCCGATCTAGCTCCTGACCTTGCTAAACCCAATCCTATGATGAAGGCAACAATTACGGTTATTAGAATTGATACAAGAACAGATTGNAAAGGGGTTAAATCAACTCCTGAAAGTCCAAATGGTGCATCTGGTATTTGAGAGTTCTTTCTAGTAGGTGAAATTGCGCAAATAGCAAACGCGTATCCAGCGATTGCACCAAAACCTATATGCCCAAAGGAAAGAACACCTGTGTTGCCAACGTATATCTGTATACCTAAGACGATTATTGCGTTGATTAGCATCTGTGTTACTAAACCGTCACGAGCTGAACCGCCAAAAGATGAGTATAAAAGACCTCCGCAAACAAGGACAGTGAAAATAGAGACGGGTCCGACAAGAGTGAATAAGCGTGAGTAAAAAGTTTCTTTTGACATCACACACGCTCCGCTCTGCGCACTGATATGAAACCTTGGGGACGGAAAACAAATAGGAAAGCTATCAAGAGGAAAACAATTCCGTCTGTTAAGCCCACCAGACCTTCTGGAAGTCTTGATATAAGCATCACTTCCACCAAGCCGAGTGTCACTCCTCCCAGTACCGCTCCCCCCAAACTTCCTAAACCACCTATAAGAGCAGCTAGAACACCTTTCAACATCGGCGTAAGCCCAGCTGTTGGACCTGCTTGTCCGCTTCTCATTAACCAAAAGACTGCTGCGACTCCTGCCAAAACACCCGATAAAGCAAAAGCGCCACGGATTATTCTGTCACTTCTCACTCCCATCAATCTTGCTGCGTCAAAGTCCTCTGCTGCAGCTCTTAGACTTATTCCGAACATTGTTTTCTGTAAAATCCAAAACGTTCCCATAAGAGTTAGCAACGTGAAGAATATGACTGCTATGTCAAAGACTTCAAAACTTATACCGGCGATTTTTACTGTATTGAAAATCCAGTCTGGCCTTGGGAACTGGCGAAAGTTAGCCGAAACATACATAACAAATAATGCCTGAACAACAAAATGGATTCCGAATGAGGTCATCAGCATTGTAAAATCGGGTGCCCCTCTCACCCAACGAAAAGCTAAAAATTCTATAACCACCGAAGTCATACCGGCTATCAGAATTACTGCTGGAACGATAACCCACCAATTCCACCCTGCTTGAAAAAGCCCGTAAGCAGAATAAGCACTGACTGTTATCAACTCTCCATGCGCAAAGTTAACAAGATGCATGACACCGAAAATAACCGCAATGCCCAAAGCTATTAGGGCATAGATTCCTCCACGTCCTAATCCGTCAACAATCTGTTGAATTAGTTCATTCATGAGTTGTGTCCGTTTTACCTATATACGCTTCAAAAAGATCATCTCGTGAAATCAGTTCATTGGAATCACCTGAAATTACGATTCTCCCTGACCTCATCACATAACCTCTGTCAGCCACTTCTAATATGCGTCTTGCATTTTGTTCAACCACTAATAGAGTCTGTCCATTTTGACGCAATTGACTGATAAGTTCAAAGACTACTTCGGCTAGGACTGGTGCCAATCCAAGGGCGGGTTCATCCATTAACAAAATTTTGGGTTCACTCATCAGTGCTCTCCCTATAGCGAGTTGTTGCGCCTCACCGCCTGAAAGGTACCCGGCTTCAGTGGAAAGTTTTTCACCAAGAACCGGAAAGAGAGAGATTATTTCCTCTTTGAGTTCAAACCTTCTTCCTGAAGAAACTGTGACTCCACCTACCAAAAGGTTTTCATCAACTGTTAGATCTCCAAAAATTCTTCTGTGTTCTGGAACCAATGCGAGTCCGGAACGAAGTATGCGATCCGGGGACCAAGAAGTGATCTCTTTATTTTCAAACTTCACGGAGCCCTCAACTGGGTTTAATAAACCAGAAATAGTTGACAGAAGCGTTGTCTTGCCAGCTCCGTTGGGACCGATGAGGCAAACTACCTCACCGGCACCAACAGATAAACCAACGTCTCTTAGGGCTGAAATCGAGCCATAACGGGTCGTTAAAGACTCAACTTCGAGCACTGCTTATGAACTCCTAGTCGATTGTGGCAGCAAGCGTGGGTGCACCACCTACTACTTGATGCACATATACAGGCTTTCCAGGCACTCCAGTAGTTCCGACATAAGTCAGATCTCCTGTAGCTCCATTTACATCTTTGGCTACTGCAATGGCCTCACCAATAACTTTTGGATCAGTTGACTTGGTTCTAACAAACGCATCAACTATGACTGCTACAGCGTCAACTGCCAGACCACCGAATGAAGCATTTTCAAGAGGAGAGCCATTTGCTGCCTCATAACTGTCAGCAAGAGCCTTTATTCTGCTTCCTTCTGAAGGGAACGAGTGTGTTGTGTGATAGAAGCCCTCTACCCCGTCAGTGAAGTATCCACCAGTTGCCTCAAAAGCATCAGTTACTAGGTAATTAGTAGTTACACCAGCACTATCTAGCTGGCCACGTAATACTGCACTTTGGAAAGAAAGCATGGCGGAATAAACAACATCAGGCGCTTGGCCCGCTCCAGCCATTTCGTTGACCTGCGCTGAGAAATCCATATCTTCAATTGGAACGAAGTTGTAATCTGAAATTACATTTCCTCCACCCGCTGTAAATACTTCTGTAAATACTTCTGGGTTATATCCGAAATAAGGACCTGGAGCGGAAAAAGTTACAGCCGTGGACCAACCCTGATCCAATGCAAATTCAGCTGCGGCAGAAGCTTGTGCTGTATCATCGAACGCTACAAGAAAAGCCAAAAGAGAAGAATCTGCGAGCATTGGTTCAGTTGATGCAACGAACAAAACTGGCATATTTCCTGCAGCTACCTGTAGAAGCGGTTCGCCAAAATCAGGAAATGCCGGACCTAGAAGAGCAGATGCTCCCCCATCAATAAGCGATTGGCTAGCTCTTTGAGTCACTTCAGGATCACCAGCAATATTTTCAACCGTCATTTCAAGTTTCGTACCAGACATTTCTGAACAGTTGCTTAGATCAGTTGCTAAAACCTCGTCAATATCGATTCCGCTGTTTGAGTCAATTCCACCCGAACAGTTGACCAACGCAACAAAATGATTTGCTGCCTGACTAGCTGGCATGTCAGCAAATCCACCTAAATCGGAAAAATCTGCAGCGTAACCTATCTTCAGTGTGCTTGGTGCAGATTCTTCATCGCTTCCACATGCTACTGCAAGAAGCGAAAAAGCAATTAACACGCAAGCTAACTTCGACCTTTTCATATCCCCCTCCTAATACTTACTTGGATAACAGATCAGCCTAGAACATTTGCATAAAAAGAGCTATTGGGGTGAAAAATTATTGGGGTGATCTGATACCTCGAAATTCCCAATCTCCACCTAATGCAGTTGAAATGACTTCCTCCGACTCACTGGGCTGGGCTCCGAAATTAATATCGACACCGAAATGACCTTCGACGACATTGTTCTCGAGCTTTCCTAGCCCTTCAACTTCCACCTCTACTNTGTCNCCAGGTTTNACTGGTCTTGAATTAGCTGGNGTTCCGGAGAAAATCATATCTCCCGGATTTAAAGTCATTATTCTTGCTAAATCGGCGACCAGATAATGCATGTCCCACTTCATTTCATCAGTATTNCCATCTTGAACCACTTCACCATTCACATAAGTAAGTATTTGCTTAGACCTAAAATCCCATNCTTCTTTTAGACCGGGGCCAACTGGNCAAAGAGAATCAGACCCTTTTACTCGNAACATTGAGCCGGCATCAGTGTCACGAAAATCATGCAGACCAAAATCATTCCCAATCGTAAATCCTCTAATAAATTCAGCAGCTTCCGTAGGTTTTATACCGCGGCATTCCTTTCCAATGACTATGACAATTTCTCCTTCATAGTTGAGCCAACTACAACCTTTTGGTCTAATTACGTCTCCCTTATGGGCATTCAAGGAAGATAGTGGTTTTTGGAAGTAGGTCGGGGCGGGCGGCAGGCTTGCTTGGAACTCTTTTACACGACTTGAATGATTAAGGTGAACGCACAGAATTTTTGTCGGTTCTGACGGTGGCAAGTGTTGAACTTCGGAAGCACTAAATGTTTTTCCATCTTTCGCTATACATAAATCACCCTCTACACGCACTTCTAATAAAGAGTCTTCGAAACTTATTCTCCTTACCTCCACTCGATCCTCCAATTCATTCAGCAATCCAATTTGTAGAAACTTAGTGTAAAGTTTCTTAATGGCAAGACTTAAAGGTTTTATTTTCCCAAGAGATTCTACTGGCAAGGCTTCAATCGTTCCGGATCCACCCTGGCACTACTCGGGTGATATGTTAACAATTGAATTCAGAACAAAACCTGAATCAGTGGCTGAACTGCTACCAGACAACCTTTCCCTTGCTCCAGATGATCCCGGCGCTGTCGCAATTATTTGGGCTGATTGGCAATCTTGCTCAGCAGATTTCAACGAAGTGACCGACCCTGATCGACTCCAATACAAAGAATGCTTTGTCGTAGTTAGATGTCAATACAAAGATCAGACATACAGCAGGTGTGTTTATATTTGGGTTGACAAAGACTATGCAATGGTCAGAGGACACATTCAGGGGTACCCAAAAAAAATGGGAGATATCTGGCTTACCAGACCAATAAATGNAGGAAAAGCTGGGCCGAAACTGGAGCCAGGAGGAACTTTTGGGGCAACCTGTTCTGCCTATGGACGGAGACTCATAGAAGCNAAGTTCACCATCACCGGACAAAGCGAANATTCAGGTTTCGTAAATGCACTACCGATGCTTCATAGCAGATTTTTTCCTCGGATAGAGGCGGATGGAACTGACTCCATAAATGAGCTTGTCACGATGAAAGGAATCGATGGCGAAGCCAGCCAGGCCTTTACTGGAAATGCCGAAATAAAACTATTTGAATCTCCGGTAGAGGAACTCAAGCGATTAGAACCAACTGANATGATTGCTGGATACTGGCGGAGTGTAGGAGTCACATGGAACGGTGGTACAACACTGGAAGATCTAAGTGATTGAAACCCACCCTTGGGAACCAAAAAGTGATGATGGGTTTGCTGATCTACCCTCGCATGACACCTGGATCTCAGGTGTTCCATATTCAACTTTCAAAAGAATGCGAGATGAGGAACCTGTTTGTTGGACTCCAGAAAAAGATGACTCTGGGTTTTGGTCAATAACGCGCTATCAGGATGTAATCGAAGCAAATCATCGCTGGGATGAATTTTCGTCAAAAAATGGNATCCGACTTGAAGAAATGGACCCAGATGAAATTGAAGCAAGACGGACGATGATGGAACTAGACCCTCCACACCATACGAGACTTCGAAGATTAGTAAACCGCGGTTTCACAAGACAAACGGTTGAAACATTTGAAGAACCGATCCGCAATCTAGCAACTGAAATCATCGAAAGAGCCTTGGAGAAAACTGAATTTGACTTTGTTGACGAAGTCGCAAGAATTCTTCCTATGCGAATGCTAGGGCGCTTACTAGGTGTCCCTGATGAAGACGGTGAACTTTTAGTTGATTTAGGAGACCAACTTTTATCTAACTCAGACCCTGAATATACGGATCATGTAGTTGACAAGGTAAATACTGAAGAATTCAGATTAATTCCCTTCCGNAGCCCAGCTGGATTAGAAGTTTTTAAATATGCTCAAAATGCCGCTTCAGAAAGAAGAAACTCTCAACACCAAGATTTGATTACACGTCTATTAGAACCGACTAATGATGGGCAGCCACTTACTGATCTGGAATTCAATAATTTCTTTACCCTGTTAGTGGCAGCTGGCAATGACACAACAAGATACTCATTAACAGAAGGTCTGCGAGCACTTGTGGAGCATCCAGATGAAATGCAGAAACTTAGAGATGACCCAAAACTTATAGAAAGTGCAATCGAGGAAATTCTTCGCTGGACAACTGTAACTACGCACTTTCGCAGAACGGCAACTTCTGACTTAGAACTCTCTGGGCACGAAATAAAAGAGGGGCAAAAGGTTGTACTTTGGTGGATATCAGCTAACTACGATGAAAGAAAATTTGAGGATCCCTACAAATTTGATATCTGCCGCCATCCTAATGACCATGTAACTTTTGGAAGAAACGGACCTCACCTTTGTCTAGGAGCCTGGTTAGCTCGAATGGAACTACGGGTAACCATTCAAGAGCTTCTTAAACGCACATCAAAAATAGAAATAACAAAAACTTCCGAGAAGCTAAGATCGCATTTGATTAGCGGAACAAAACACCTTTTTGTTAAAGCCACTTGAGTTGATATCAAGCCAAATCTTTGATTAGTGTTCCTGACTCAACAACTGGGTGGTCATCAAGAATAACGCTGCAGTCCCGCATAGGAAGATCAAAATGACCACGGCAAAATCTCCCCGCTACTTCATTTGCTCCAGTAGACCATAAAAAATTGCCTGCGAAAGCACGCAACTCGGTTCCATTAAAATCCGACTTGTCATACATAGGCAAGGCATCCCATCTACAAAGATGGTTCATTCCCCAACCTAAATGGCTTATTGCATAGGCATCTTCTTCATTCCATGCTGCTAAATAAGAAGAAAAGAGATCCGCATCAAGTCCGTCTCCATCGATATCAGTAATGTAATCCGATTCAATTTTCATGCTAATTGTGGAACGGAGATACTCCTTAAAAGTAAGATTCACATCACCCGGCTTCATGACAACTGTGCCGTTTACGGACCCCGTATCCGGAAAACATAGAACAAGCCCACCAGGCCAATGAGAAATTTCTCCTGGCGCACGAGCTATTCCATCAGAACCAGCTACTTGGGCTCCTTTTAAATCAACTGTCAAATCGGTACCGGCTTCTGAGGAGACTCTCATGATTGACGCTGAAGAAAGTCTATTAACGCCATTTTCCACCCGTTCAGTCAAAGTGGGGTCGTAACCAATCCTGTCAAAAACTTCAGGATGCTCGTTAGAAATCATGAGTATCCTGGTTCCGCCTTCTAGGATTTGATCTCGCTCTGGGGCGTGCAACAAACCTTCTACTGTGCAATCGACTACAAAAGTGGTAGCTGCTAATTCTGCTACNACGGACCTATTACCCCCTATAGCTAAACTGGCACCCGTGGACCTTATGGGTACAGGACCGTAATTAAGAGGAGTGGGGAGCACAGTGGTAGTGGACTTGGAACCAATTTTTTCAATTGCTTGTTCGACTGTGTTTACAAGCTCTCTACGGCTCTGAGTTTCTGCGAGAACAGCAACTACATCTTTGTTGGTCACTCCGCAACGGAGGAAGTGGTCCTTGAATATGTCAATTCTCTCTAAAGGTACATCATTCATAAATTCCACTTCAATCATAAAGACCAGATCGACCAAGTCTGTCCATACAGATCTCGGCGCTCCAAGGAAGCATTGTCGCTCCACAACGAGCATCGCGATATAGGCGCTCTAGAGCCAGTGGGCGTAACAAAGAACGTCCACCGCAAACTCTTACTGCTATAGAAGCTATTTCAGGTGCAGTTTCCATAGCGACTACTGTTGCTGCCCATGCCCTGGACAACTGATCTTGAGTTGGATCCGGACCCACCTCCGATAAAACACGGTAAGTGAGCGATTGAGATTTTTCATATGCCAGTTTCATTTCCGCCCAACCATGTTGTTTTTGAAAGTTATCTCTTCGTTCACTNGTTCCAGATTTTCCTTTCAAGTATTCAGCTGTGAAATCCATTACAGCACGCTGTATGCCCAANTACGAAAAACTCAATGTCATATAAAAATAAGGCCAGCGAGATGCGACCTGATCAAAGCAACCCGGCGGCAAATATTCGTTTTCCGCAGGCACGAAAACATTTTCAAAAGTTAAAGTTTTAGAAATAGTTCCGCGCATCCCTAGGGGATCCCACTCCCCCTCTATTTTCAGNCCATCACTACCCGCTGGAATACCTAGAAACCTTATTTCCTCTTCACCTTCAACAAGACAAGTTATATTGTGCCTGTCNGCGGCTTCAGACAAGGACGCAAAAATCTTTTTTCCTGTAACACTAAAACCGCCTTCGACAGGAACAGCTCGACTACTTATACCAGCACCCTCACCTGCCTGATGACCTTCGCTAAAAGGTTGAGCGTGTATATGACCACTTTCCACAACACCTTTCCACATCAAGGAACGTTTCTCGGCATGATCTTGACGTTGCATTGAAGACATTTCCAAATCATCCGATATCTGCCCAGTAAGAAGCATGCTTGCTGTGTGCATATTAAAAGTAAGTGCAGTTGATCCACAATGTCTGCCTAACTCTTCTGAAATAAGTGCATAAGTCACAAAATCCGCGCCCATACCGCCATGGTCTTCTGGAATGCACAAAGCTAAAAAACCTGCATCTTTCAAATCTGCGAAATTCTCGTATGGAAATGAAGCTTCTGAATCGTATTTGTCAGCTCTTTCACTGAAAACTGAACCTAATTCTTTCATCGATTCAACAAGTCTTATACGTTCAGGGTTCTGAAAATTATTCATGATTCATCAAAGTTTCTTATCTGTAAGGTTTTTAAATCCGAATGAAAATCTAATGCATAGTCGCCACCTTCACGACCCAATCCGCTAATACCGAGCCCGCCGAAAGGAGCACTTAAGTCACGCACCAAGAAACAATTTACCCATACTGTTCCGGCTCGTAGCGCAGAGCCTAACGTTTTTGCTTTTTCAATTGAATCGGTGAAAAGTGTTGCAGAAAGACCGTACTCGGTACTGTTTGCAAGATTTATAGCCTCTTCTTCTTTTTCGAAAGTCTGGAATGTAAGAACCGGTCCAAAAACTTCATTCTGAACTATCTCACTTTTATTTGAAGCAGGTTTTACGAGAGTGGGTTCATAAAAAAGTTGCTGGCTATCCAACCTCTTACCGCCTCTGAGAATTTCATCACCATTTACTACTGCTCTGTCAACAAACGCTTCAACTCTTTTAAGGTGGTCAGGGTGGATAAGAGGTGTGATGGTAGTCGCATCTTCGAAACTGCTCCCAAGAATATGCTTATCTACATTTTGATGGAAACAATCTAAAAAATGTTCACTGATTTCATCTGCGACAATAAGTCTTGTTGCCGCTAAGCAGACCTGCCCTGAATCGTCGTACTGGCCCGCTGCAGTGATAGCTGCTTGTTCCACATCAGCGTCTTGAAGCACTACTAAGGCTCCTTTGCCGCCCAGTTCTGCTGTAAAAGGAACAATGTTTTTTGCGGCTTCTATCCCAATTTTTCTTGCTGTTTCGCACGAACCTGTAAATGAAATCCTTCTAACTTTTGGATTTCCAGTTAAAAAAGAACCAACTTCCTCACCAATACCCTGAACTACGTTGAAAACTCCTGGTGGGAAACCAGCTTGATCAACTAGATCTGCGAGAATACTGGCTGAAAGCGGCGCCCACTCAGCTGGTTTAAGGATGACAGTATTACCAGCTGCTAATGCCGGAGCAACTTTCCATGTCGCAAGCATGAATGGTGCATTCCAGGGAGTGATGATTACGGTAGGTCCTGCCGGAAGCCGCTGGATCAGATTTGTTGTACCGTTTGACTCCCAGGCTCTTCCCTTATATTCACTTGCCAAATCTGCGTAAGCCCGAAAATTTCTGGCNCCACGCGGAANCACTCTATTTAAAAGGCTTTCATANCGCATAGCCATGTCAGTGCATTCAACCCTTGCTATCTTTGGAACTTCTTTGTCGATGAGATCGGCCAGACGATACAAAAAAGAAGCACGTTCTTGTGGGGCCAGATTTGCCCACTCTTCAAATGCTTCCGATGCAGAAGCAATAGCCAGGTCGGATGTGTTTCTATCTCCAGCCGATACCTCAGCTAACTCTTCTTCCCATTTAAGAGGGGAATGAACTTTGAACACTGATGGTGATGAAATTCTTTCACCGCCTATGTAGTGGTCAAGTGAGATTTCACTTCCAGCTATTTTGCTTCTAGGTCGTTCAGTAATTTGATTCTTCCTTCAATTAATTAAGAATAAATAAAAGCCATCTATGCAATAAACCTATTTTAAGGCCTAAAGCCCTCTAGGTATTCATCCAAAACATCATGGAATCTCTGCACACGGCCTTCTTGGCCCGCGAGGCGTACTCCGCTGTAGCCGCGAGATGATAACCCTAATTGCTGTCCTGTGCTTATCGCTAAATCTTGATCAGCAATTTGTCTGTTCATTAGCTCTGTTCCATATTTAAAAAATCTTCTTTCTTCTGGTTTGGTGGCTCCTATTCGCTCAGCTGCGCCATGAGACAAATACATAAAATTGTCATAATAGTGTCTTTCTGGATCACGACGGTGCGGCCTCATTCTTTGAAGTCCTATATATTCCGACCCGGCGAAACTAAGTGTGACATTAGGAAATATGTTGTAATGGTANGCATCTGTCAGCTGGTCGTCAAAAAGTTGATCGAATTGGTATCCACGCTCACTTCCAGTTTCTCTTTTGACTGACTGGACTTTTTGTCGGGTTTCAAACTCTTTTCCTTCAAAATCTTCCGCATTTAGACCCCATGGTTCCAACATCTCTCTCAACTGATCATCTACTTCCAGCTCTTCGCCTGAAAGTGAATGAGATGGGGTGACCATTGGTATAGACATTCGATTATGCCCCTCCTCACACCAGTCAAAATGACAATACTTATAGCTGTGTTCAATCCATTTCAGTCCCTGAGGATGAACTGAGGGTAGATGATAAGACTCACACGAATTATCCTGCGGTATCTTCCAATTGCAATTGACGTCAACTGTGGATGAAGGCCCACGAATCCAATCATGGCTTTCATAAGCTTCAAATTCTTCCCAAACGGGTCCGAGGTAATCNTTTAAACCCATACATTCAGGATCCATGTTTATCCAAATAAAACCAGCGAAAAGTTCACAATTTACTTCTACTAAGGTCATATCATCACAAGGGTTACCGTCGATAAAGTCTTCAGGGTCTTGAACTTGACTCAATGAACCGTCTTTGGCCCATTCCCAGCCGTGATAAGGACACACTATTTGATCAGAGGTGCCCTCATTATTAAAAAGAAGGCGCGAACCACGGTGTTGGCAGACATTGTAGAAAGCCTTGATTGAACCATCATTCTGTCGAATCATGATAAATGATTCAGGTCCAACCTCTTCCACCTGGTAGGACCCAGCTTCAAGTAATTCAGAAGATCGACCCATTAAAAGCCAAACTTTTGTCCACATGNAAGACCATTCACGATCAAAAAATTCTCGCGAAGTGTATTGGTCGCCCAGAATCGGAACATTGCGTANTGGCGGACATACCCAGGGTCTAGCCAGCGCCATCACACTTTCAGGAGAATTCAAGGCAATTCCAGAATTTTCACTTCACCTGAAGTTCCATCTATTTCTAGAGTAGAGCCATCAGGTATAAGTGTCGTGGCCTCATTTACCGAAACCACACAAGGTATTCCTAACTCTCTACTTACTATGACAGCATGACTGATTTGAGCTCCCACGTTTACTATTACGGCCTCTACGGCTAGAAAAAGTGGAGTCCACGCTGGATCTGTTATCGGCGCGACCATAATGTCGCCTGGTGATAAGTCAGGAGGATTAGACGGATCAAGAACTATCCGTGCTTTTCCCTGGGTAGTCCCAGGAGATCCTGGAACCCCTGTCAAAATATCTCCAACGGTTAACGCTGAGGGCTTCTCCTCTAAAGATTTTCTATCCCACTGAGAAAGACCTGGGACAACTCCATCTCTTATAAAAAATGGTGGTTCTAAATCCCACAGTGCTTTCCAGTCTTCGTGACGCTTCGCAAGTGATTTTGTAAATGATCCCGGATTCTCTATGAAGGTTTCTAGTTCTTCATCCAGAAGCATAAATATTTGNTCAGCAGAATCAAGTATTCCCGACTCNGCATAGCGTCTTCCTAATTCACGAATAGTCATCCGACTTTCATGCAGTGGCTTTACTAGAGTGGTCTTGGACCGCTCCCGAAAAATCATCATATTAGCTGCAGTTATTGCCCCCTCAAAAGTTCCAGTCAGTTCATCATTGTCCATCTCATTCAACTTTTTCCTTACTTCTTCTATGAGATTTTCTCTTTCTCTGCCAAGACGTTCTGAGGCTATTACTGGGGAGCGGTCATCATTTTGAGACCTAACTTGGTCTATGGCTTTTAACGCTATAGATGGATCGGTTTCCCAAGTTTCACTACTCAACTCCCACTCATTTGCTCCACGTGAACCATACTCGTATACGAATTCGTTAAAAGCTTCAAGAAATCTAGCTACTTCTTCAGAATCAGATTTTTTGAGTTCATCTAATAAGGAGTCAGAATGTGAATCAAAAATTTCAGAAATAATTCGGGAACCTCTCACCAAACGGGACATATCCCATATAGCAAATGATGGAGCAGCCGAATCTATTTCACCAAGACTTGATAAGAGACGAACAGGAATGCTTGGATCTCCTATTGCTTCACCTACAGCTGCCAGCATCCCAGGTGCAATTCCAGATGAGCCCGCTGAAACCATTTGATTCCGTGAAAGATTTTCAATAAGCGGTTGAAGATCTCGCAGCCTTTTGACCAACTCCTCATCGCTAAGTGATCCCAAGTTNGGTCTTTCTTTACGTTCCTTATCGGCAAGTTTTCTTTCTTCANTGAGCTCTGGCCATTCAGAAGCGGTCANAACGAACTGCATGTGCGCATCAGCTAAATCCTGCAGATGGGGCTTTTCGTCTTCTGGATGAGGTTCGTATTTTGGAGAGTCTGGTTGGTCTCCAAAAATTGCAAGATCTAACTGCTCAACTGTTATGGNTGGATTCCTAACAGCTTGCATGCGAATACAAGAAAGATTTATATAAAAGTAACCCCCGAAAAATCCGCACATCTCCGGTGGGCTATCTCTATACTCATCAAGTTCATAGAAACCTGTTTTAGTGGAACCTAATTGCCAGCCTTTCATTATGCAGTTATCAAATCCATAGCTTTGACCAAATGGGCTTGCTGGGGTAGGAAGAACTTCACCCGCATTTGCCCGCGTGTAATGAGGCCAGCGTTCGCTGGGGGGATGATCAGTGAACCATTTTTCTTCCANTTTTTTTCCTCTCTTTAAGCTCTAAAATTACTCTTCTATATAGCGGTCTATAACGTCATGAAAACGCCTAATCCTACTTTCTTGCCCAGATAGATATCCACCTCTATACCCTCTTGATCGCAGTCCGAGTTGTTGCATAATGGATATAGCTATGTCTTGATCAGGTATTAGACCCATTGACTGCTCTCCATATTGAATAACTTCTTGCAAATCATTGTTGTCTGTCAGTTCGATATTTGTCGCTGAATCTGCGATTTCTGTATTTTTTGCGTANTACCAATGATCGAAAAGACATTTTTGAGGATCCGATGAGTCTGGACGCATGCGTTGCAATAAAAATCCATCCGCTGAAAAAGTCAGTGAACAATTGGGAAATAGGTTGTAGTGATGTGAGTCTGTTAACTGTGCATCACGTAGATTTTCGTAATGAGAATGCCCTCTTGCACCTCCAAGTTCTCTCATTTTTTTCTGTAAGGCTACTCTCACGTCAAAAACACGATCGGTAAAATCTTTTGGATCTAGTTCCCAATATTCCATTCTTTCAGCTAATGGGGCTGGCAGATTAGGATTTTCCCCGCGTAAACCTCTTGAAAGCGTTGCTCCCATCATGATCATACGATTGTGCCCTTCAGCGGACGTATCAAATTGTGTATATGCATAGTTCTCTTCATGCGAATCAGCTAGTTGAGGATGAACTGTTGGCAGATGGTAAGACTCACAAAAGTTGTCTTGTATGACTTTCCAGTTGCAAGGAACATTAGTGGAAATGTTTAGCACCCGCGTCCATTCATCTATTTCATAACTTGACCATTCATCCCATAAGGGTCCTAAAAAGTCTTTTAGAGGTTCACAATCCGGGTCCAAATTAATCCAAATAAAGCCTGCAAAAATTTCGCAAGGCACTTCCGTCAAGGTCAGTTCTTCACAAGGATTACCTTGATGAAAGTCTTCTGGGTCTTGCACCGCTAGAAGAGTTCCGTCGAAGGACCATTCCCAACTGTGATACGGGCATACGAAAACTTCAGCATTTCCCTTAGTGTTATTGGTGAGACGTGAACCTCTATGTTGACAAACGTTGTAGAAAGCTCTAACCGATCCGTCCTCTTGCCGAACCATAATTATCGATTCGGCTCCTATTTCTTCAATCTGATAGTCGCCTTTGGAAGGTATTTCGCTAACTCGCCCTAGAAGTAGCCAAACCTTGGTCCACATTTGATTCCACTCTTTTTCGTAAAACTCGAAAGATGTATATCTAAAGCCTTCTATCGGGAGACTACTAACCTCAGGATTAGTCCAAGCTGGTGCTAAATCAATAAGATGATTAGTCTTTTTATTTCTCATCAAATTCCCCCTCCCATTGAGTGTATTGAGAGAAGCAGATTAATAAATCAATGTCTAAATTCTTTGGTAAAACAAAAAAATTAATCTTAAATGACTAAATTAAAGGGACCCTTTCTGATTCATTTAATTGCAAAATAGAATAACTTAATGGTTTTGTGCCAAAAGAAATGAACAACTTCACTAAAGGGTGAGAATATGACAAACCGAATTGGAATTATAGGCGGAGATGGAATTGGGCCAGAGGTTATAAACGAAGGCCTTAAAGTAATCAATGCTTCTGGGGTAGATGTAGAGACAGTTGATTATGACCTCGGCGGGACGAGATACGAAAATGATGGAACGGTTCTGCCAGATAGTGTTCTAAATGAATGGAAGGATCTTGATGCTCTTTACCTGGGGGCTGTCGGCACCCCTAATGTTCCTCCGGGAGTAATCGAAAGAGGCCTTCTGCTCAAAATGAGATTTGAGCTTGACTTGTATGTAAACCTTAGACCTTTCAAGTTCGATGAAAATAATATTGATTTTCAAGTGGTTAGAGAAAATACTGAAGGACCATACGCAGGTGAAGGTGGTTTTCACAGATACGGAACGCCTTATGAGATAGCGACTCAAGGTTCAATAAACACTCGACATGGAGTCGAGAGGGCTATTCGTTTCGCATTCAATTTGGCGATGAACCGAAAAAAACATCTAACAATGGTTCATAAAACAAATGTTATGCCCTATGCAGGTGATCTGTGGGAAAGAACTTTCAATGAAGTAGCAACCGAATTTAAAGAAGTTTCGACTGACTACAATCACTGTGATGCTGCATGCATTTACATGGTTCAATCACCTGAACAATATGACGTCATAGTTACCGACAATCTGTTTGGAGATATTTTGACCGATCTAGGCGGAGCAGTTTCTGGAGGCATCGGATTCGCCTCTTCTGCAAATCTTAATCCCGATAGAACTGGTCCCTCGATGTTTGAACCTGTCCATGGTTCTGCTCCAGATATAGCTGGTAAAGGAATTGCAAATCCTGTGGCGGCAATACTTTCAGGGGCAATGATGCTCGACTTCCTTGGTGAAAACGATGCAGCTGACAGGATCTCTAAAGCCTGT
This sequence comes from Acidimicrobiaceae bacterium, assembly GCA_002713545.1. Classification (GTDB taxonomy): domain Bacteria; phylum Actinomycetota; class Acidimicrobiia; order Acidimicrobiales; family MedAcidi-G1; genus MedAcidi-G1. Next base: position 7,986 of record PATJ01000014.1, on the reverse strand, counting down.
TATGAAATAAACGATGGAATAACTGGCACTAGTGCAATTGGTGATGCAATAGCCCAGAATCTCTAAATAAAATAAATATGACTAACTCAGACGAAACGCACATAAACAAAAAGCCAATGTCTAAAATTAGGCGCCAAATAGGCAAACACATGCAAAAATCAAAGTTGATTTCCCCTCATGTGCTTACGGCAATGGAAGTTGACTATGAGAATGTAGAGAAAGTCAGAAAAACGCACGGGGCCAATTGGAAAAAATCAGAAAAATTTAGTCTTACTTACCTTCCGTTTATCATGCAAGCAACGACTGAAGCTCTAAAACAATTTCCGCACTTGAACGCAACTATAGACGAAACAGATTTGCTTATTAACAATGAGATCAATATTGCGGTAGCTGTTGATCTGGATTTCGAAGGTTTAATCGCACCTGTAATCCGCAGAGTTGACGAACTCTCAATACAAGAAGTTGCCAGACAAGTACACGATGTATCTATAAGAGCAAAAAATAAAAAACTGCATCAAAATGAACTAAGCGGTGGAACGTTCACAATTACCAATGCCGGTCCATTCGGTACTATGTTTCAGGCCCCAATAATCAACCAGCCTCAGGTAGCTATTCTTTCGACAGATGGGATCACTCGTAAACCGACAGTCATTGAAGATAACAACGGAATAGAATCAATCGTGATTAGACCTATCGGGATTCTCTCTTTAGCTTGGGATCACCGTGCTTTCGATGGAGCATATGCCGCCTCTTTTCTCAANTTCATAAAAGACTTTCTAGAGAAAACAAACTGGGAAAAAAGGTTTACTGTCGATAGGTCCTAATGATTATGATCGTGATGATCAGTACGACCGATCTCATGAAGCCACGCTTCTATAGATTTTCTGCTAACACCCTTTGTAGCTATAACAACTAATGCGTTTATTTTTTCTTGCTGGTTATCAGAAAAAGGAAGAATAGAAACACGCGAGCCGCAACTTTGAACAACAAACAGGTTTCCATTTTCGCCCTGTATTTCAACTATTCCTTTTACACGCACTACTTCTTTTGGTCTTCTCGAGAGCCAGTCCTCTAGAAAGGTTTTTGACACCAAAGGGTCGACAAATCCAGTAATCGTTAAATGATTGTGGTCGAAATCAGTGTCACCTTCTATTTTGTTATTCGTTTCTAAACCAACTAGGAGACCCAAAGAAATAGGGGTTTGCAAAAATACAGAATCCGTAAAATTCTCTAACCAATCTCCAATTTCTTTTGCTTTTAAGTCGTCTACTAGATCAAGATGAGTGCCAACTAACAAATCTGCTGATTCGATTTGTCTTACAATTAGAGGACCAACATACTTATTTTCGGCCCAGTCTTGTATTTTTTCCACATCTAACAAAACTACTATTCCATCAAGAAAATAGTCGGTTTCGTCGACATAACTAACCACTTTGCTTGGCTCGCCTATGCCACTCATTTCGATAATCACTCGATCGAAACTGTCAGCAGAATTTTTTATTTGCTCCATGGTTTGTGAGAAATCATCAGTCAAAGTGCAACAGACACACCCATTACTAAGACTTAAAACATCGCCATCCTGAGATTCAATTAAAGAGGCGTCTATATTTATGTCGCCAAAATCATTTATCAACAGAGCTAACTTTAAACCATGGTCCTCAGAGATGACACTATTGATCAAGGTGGTTTTCCCTGAACCCAGGTAGCCCCCAACAATCGTTACAGGTATCTTGCCCACATATTCCTTTTGCACTAACGGTTAGCAGATATCAAAATTACTCAGATTCAATGACACACAATGGATTACCAGTTGAGACTTCTGAATCGCTTGCAGCCACTACCTCAATGATTGTTCCAGTGTGAGGAGATTCGATTTCAACTTCAGTTTTATCTGTTTCAACCAGAACAAGTGGATCCCCTTCTTCCACTCGATCGCCTACATCTCTGATCCATTCAATCACTAACACTTCGTCTGAAGTGTCACCGAGTTTGGGAAGATTTACCGTTTCCTTCATGAACTCTCCTTATGCATAAATATTTTTAAACATTGATTCAACCGCAGGAACAGGACTTTCTTTTACTGTCTCAACCGCTGTTTCAATTCTTTGATCAACAATTTTTCTTATCTCNGATTCTTTTGACTCAGAAAGAACACCTTCCGTTTTTAAACGTTCACAAAACGTATTTATAGGATCTCTCTCGTACCACTTATCAAACTCACCTTCAGGTCTATACGGTGCTGTATCCGCACGAGAATGACCTGCATATCTGTAAGTTTCTAATTCCAAAAGTGTCGGCCCATTCCCTGAACGTGCTACTTCAACCGCATCTGAGACTGCGGTCACCACTTCATCTACATCCTGTCCATCGAACTTTTTACCGGGTATTCCATATGACACAGCACGTTCACAAATATTTTCAATCGGAGTAGTTTTCTCAATGCGACTATATTCGCCATACTGATTGTTCTCACAAACAAAAACTACAGGTAAATTCCAGATTGAAGCAAGATTCAAACCTTCGTGAAAAGCACCTATATTTGTGCTGCCATCCCCAAAGACAGCTAACGCAACATCATCGGTTTCCATGACTTGATGCCTCAACGCAGCTCCTGCAGCAACAGGTATTCCTGCACCTACTATTGCAAAAGTAGGAAGAAGGCCAATAGATGGTAAAGCTAAATGCATGGAGCCACCGACTCCTCCTACAGATCCTATTTGGCGGCCCATTATCTCTCCCAACAAAGACTCTGGGGTCAGACCTAGAGCGAGTGCAACACCATGCCCTCTATATGTGCAAGTTACCGTATCTGTAGGCCGCAATGAAGCGGCAATGCCAACAGCTACAGCTTCTTGCCCTTGACATGTATGAGTCGTCCCATGAACAAGCCCTTCAGCAAATAGGTCTTGCACTCGATCCTCAAATGAACGTATCTCTAACATTCTTTCAAATCTAAAAAGGCGATCTTCTGAAATCTCTTTACGCCTGTCAAGTTCTTTTGCCATCAAATCCCTACTTTCTGCTCATGCCACCATGTCTTCGGAAGATTTCCAGTCGAGAGGAATTCTTCAATTTGCGACTTTACATATACTGGATTTGGCAAGTACCTTTCCTCCAAGTCTTTCGCAAATGGAATTGGCACATCAGGTGCNGTAATTCTCAAAACCGGGGCTTTTAAAACATCGAATAGTTCAGTTGAAATAGTTGCAGCTATTTCAGCGCCCCAGCCAAATGACTTTGGATTCTCTTCAACTAGAACCAATTTGCCAGTTTTCGATACGGAATTCTTCACTGCCTCTTGGTCCCATGGGATCAGGGTTTGCAAATCAATAACTTCTGCTGAGAAGTTTGCTCCTTCCAAAGCGGTCTGAATCGTAGACACAGTAGATCCAAAACCAACAACAGTTGCTTCTTCCCCCGGGGAAACAACTTTTGCTTTACCCAATTCAGCTATCGCTGAATCCCCTGTCACAACATCGTCTCGCTGTGAATACAAAACACGGGGTTCAAGTACCAATACCGGATTCTCATCTCTTATAGCAGCACGCAAAAGACTATAAGCACTCTGTGGGCCAGAAGCCGCAGCAAGTTTCACACCCGGGCAGCCATAAAGCCAAGATTCAAGGGTTTGGGAGTGTTGCGTTCCAAATCCTAAACCAGCACCAACTGATGCTCTTATGGTGAGAGGCACCTTGTAGCGCCCTGAAGACAAATAGTGAAACTTCGCTGCCTCTGTAACTAATTGATCAAGTGCAACTCCAAGAAATTCGATAAACATTATTTCAGCTACAGGACGAAGACCTGTAGCTGCTGCCCCCACGGCTGCACCTAAAAATCCCATTTCAGAAATTGGAGTATCTCTAACTCTTTCTGCTCCAAATTGCTCTAGCAAACCATCACTAGTTTTAAATGGTCCTCCGGCCGCTGCAATATCTTCCCCAAAGATCACAACAGTTTCGTCTTGTTTCATCTCATCTTCTAAAGCTTTAGAAATGGCTTGGTTCATTCGCATTTTTGTCATTTTGCCTCCACACTTTGGGAATAATCAGGAACCGTAAACGCATCCAAAATTGTTCCGAAATTACTTTCTTCGAGTATTTTTTTTAATTTAAAATGCAACTACTCTTCCTTCCCTCCATGCTGAAATATATTCAGTACAAAACTCATCTTTGCCCAGTAATGTGTTTTCAGCCAAAACGTAAGACTCCGAAGAACGATCAACATCGAATACTTGATCGATTGGATTCATTATTGGGTCAATTATTCCACTGTCCGCACCGGCTTCTATCACCAATGCCAAGAAAACCGTATTTATAACGCTTCTCATCGGTATACCGAATGAGACGTTGCTCATACCGCCTGTTACATGAATTTCTTCACCAAATTCTTTACGTATTTGAACTATGGCATCAAGACTGTCTCTTCCATAAGAAGAATCAACTGAAATCGGGAACACTAGAGGGTCTACAAAAAGATCGCCTATCTCTATTCCCATTTCCAAAGCGGAATTGATCATCCGTGAAGCATTCTGCACCCTTTCATCTACGCCCGATGGCATCGCACTTTCACCGGCAGCAGTAACGATCACTCGTGCATTAAATTCAACGGCTAGGTCTAGAGCTTCGGATCTTTCAAGGCTCGCTGAATTAAGCATTACTCTCCTATCTCCTCCTTCTCGAGATGCTGCTTCTAGGCCAGTACGAATCAACTCTAGTAATGAGGAATCAATTGATAAAGGCAACGCAGTCATCTCTTTACACTGTGTAACAAGCCAATCCATAGCCTTAGCTTGTTCATTAGGATTTACAGAAATTTCATCAATGTTTATATCGATAAAATGAGCGCCAGATTTCTCCTGATCAACAACCGATTTGCGCAAGTACTCCACTGCGACAAGTGATTCATCTGTATTTGACATTCCCGTTTGGACGGCTAGTTTCATGTGTTTAATACGCTTCTGTCTGTATTCTTGACTATTTTTAATTTCCTCAGAAAGCGGAAGAAAAAGTTCCTCACCTCCAACAGACTCAAAGCCGAGTCCTTGGATTCCATTTTGTTCAACCAATCTCGGACTCTTATTAGTAATAGCCCTCGTGGTGTGCACATTCTCTCCGATGATCAAAAACTCATTATTTTGTTGATCCACTAACAACCCTCTCTTCACTTTGATCAAAAATCGATACGTCTTTAGGCATAGGTTTAAGAAGACAGCCTTCCACAAAAATCTCAAAAAATTCTGGTATTGTTTCCAACTCGATATGCGTCACTTCACTAATCAAACGCTCCATCTCATCACGAGCCCATTGCGACTTCAAAGCTTGCCTGGCTCCATCCAAAGCAGCATTCCCTATCTTATTAACTCTTTGTAAATCAACAGGGGGCAACAGCCCTATCTCTATTGCATTTTTCAAATTTACATAATTTGCAAAAGCGCCTGCTAGATGCAAGTTCTCTATATCAACGGGGTCTACTCCAGCTACACGCATCAAAATGATCTGGCCACAGTAATTAGCTGCTTTAGCTTGAGCTAAATTACTGCAATCCTCCCTCGAAAAAATTAAGTCGTTGTCATCAAAGACTTTCATTTCACTAATTTTTGGATTTTCCTGAAAAACTCCTACTTCATCAATAACTCGATTAATTCTTAGTTCTGAAAGTAAATCCACTAAACCAGAACCACAGAAACCTAGGGGGTCTCTGTCTCCTATAACAGAAAAATCAGAAACTTTTCCTGTCGAGTCCAACTTTAAAGATTCGACAGCGCCTTCATATGCGCGCATTCCATGTGTAACTAATCCTCCCTCGAAAGCAGGACCTGCAGGACAGGAAGCTACAAAGATATTGCCATCGTGCCACAAGACAACCTCAGTATTCGTACCTATGTCCACTAACATTTCAGTAGTTTTTGATTGATTCATACCTGCAGCCCAAGCAGCTGCAAGAGTGTCTGCTCCAACATGACTAGAGATTAAGGGCAAGCTGTATAAACGAGCTTCTCTATTAGCTCTAATACCGATTAAACGTGTCAGACTCGTAATAGAAGTTGTTGTAAGTTTTCCTTCTAAGAAATCGGTTTCAATTTTGGACTTATAAGGTCGTTGCCCAATTGACTGGATATCCACACCAAAAAGAATGTCTCGCATAGTCGTATTACCTACTACCACGACTTCATAAATCAGAGGGGGTCTAATTCCTACTTCGTCACACATCTTTTGAGTAACCCGGTTTATTGCACTTACTGTAGCTTTTTGTAGTTCTTCAAAATAGTCGCTTCTTGAACTGTAAGAGATTCGCGACATCACATCACTACCACCAAAACTTTGTGGNTTCTCAACACTTGCNGAAGTNCAAACTAATCCNGACTCCAGATCAACAAGTTCCATAACTACTGTCGTGGTGCCAAGGTCTANAGCAAGTCCGTAACACCCACCCCTATAGCGATCAACAAACAAATCTCCGTAAAAAACCTTACTGTCTCTGACACTCACAAGTGGATCAAGAACTTCTTCTTCTGTGTTTGTNACTGTTGAGGTAAGAATTCTTGGTTTGCGATTAAGTGGTTCGAACCTTATTTCACCTTCACCAGAATGAACATAAGCTTGGCAAGCGAGACGATAACCATCAGGAAGGAAAACTTCTGAATCCGTCTTCTCAGAAAGCACCTCNGTATCAGAATTAACTTCTACTATGCACTCATGACAGTCGCCCGATCTGAAACANGTACTAGCTAACTTAATATCAAGGAAATCGGCGTAATCAAATATTGTTTTATCTGATTCAGACGAACAAGAAGACTCTCCAGAAATAACTTTGGTCATTGGACTAGTTACTTGACCGACGGTTTTTTAAAGCTTCATCGCGTATCGCAGCGGTTGTTTCCTGCATACGCTTCCAACCTTTCGGATTTGATTCCCAGGCAGGACGATAGTCGAATGAACCGTCATGACTACAAGAAAAAGAATCCGGTTTACCTGCAATCGAGACTTGATTTCTACAGGAAAAAAGCGCCGTACATAAATCTTGGCTATCACGGTAAGGGCATCTAGTTAGCGATGACTCTTCAGCACGATCCAGTATTGCGGTAAAAATTGAATTTATACGGTCCAATCTCTCTTGGAATTCCTCAGTAGACGGAGTCACGCCCCGTCCCTTACCAAACCTGATAAAGAATTTGCCGCTTCTACACACGCAATAGCATCTTTGCCATAAGCGTCAGCACCAATAGATTCAGCAAAATCTTCAGTAACAGGAGCCCCACCAACCATAATTCCAATATCAGTTCTAATCCCCTCATCTACAAAAGCTTCAATAGTTTTACCCATATTGGGCATTGTGGTAGTAAGAAGTGCAGACATCCCCATAACACGAGCATCATTGTCCTTTACAGCCTGAATAAACTCCTCAGGTGCAGTATCCACACCACAATCAAAAACCGTGTAGCCAGCGCCGCGAAGCATCATTATGCACAAATTTTTCCCGATGTCATGCAAGTCGCCCTTAACAGTGCCCATCACTACAGTGCCCTTGTTCATCAAACCAGAACTAGAAAGTATTGGCTCTATATGAGCCATACCGGCTTTCATTGCTCTCGCACAAACTAAAACCTCGGGGACAAATATGAAATTTTCACGGAATTTGATCCCTACTATGCTCATACCAGCTATCAAGCCGTCATCCATTACTTCAAGAGCGTCAATTCCTTCTTCTATAGACTCCTGCGTAATCCTGTCTACTTCGCTATCCTCACCCATAATCACTGCCTCAGCAATTAACTGCATTTTCTCTGAGGCATTGCTGAAAAGTTCAACAGCTGTGTTTATTTCATNGGGGTCATCGAGAAAGTCTTCAATTTCAGCTCGAATTGTCTCATTCAAAATGTCAGATAGCTCAGGCATGTAAATCCCTTAGATTTAGCTTAGAACGGATTATATGGTAACGTTTCCAGTTGACGCTGCAAACGCTAAGAAAAACTTTTACTTTATTATT
>PATJ01000013.1 GCA_002713545.1 Acidimicrobiaceae bacterium | reverse complement strand
GACAACTCCCCCAGCTTCTTGACAGATCAACATTCCTCCTAGGTAGTCCCACACTCCGTGCGCATCGGGTGTGCAGTCAACGAAAGCATCTATCTGTCCATCTGCAATCGAACAGAGTGCCAGAGCGGCAGATCCCAGATTTCTGAATTGGTCCCAACCCATGTCTTTTTCGGGTAGCCCTGATACTGCAACAAGCGAATCGTTCAAACTGGGACAAGTTTCTCTTTCTATCTCTTCACCGTTTTTTCTAGCNCCCCAACCTCGCATCGCNTCATATCTGATTCCGGATACTAGGTCTGCTACTACTGCTACCCACGGACCTTGTTCGTCAACNGCACACAAACTCGTGGCNAACCANGGCAAACCTCGTGACGCATTAGTNGAACCNTCCAAAGGATCAACNACNACNGTAGGNAANGATTCTTTTTGAGGGGGAAGTAATTCTGATTCTTCGCTNAGGATCCCGTACCCCAACGGTTTTAATAATTCGTGGATCGCAGCGTCAGCAACTACGTCACTTACNTACTGGTCCGGTCGTTTTCCTGANAAACCCCATTCGCTATTATTTCCCAAGGCTAAGAAAACTGCATCAACCGCATCATGCAAATCGCTTAAAACACTCTGAGGTTCAAGACTCTCTTCAGTTGCACCCATACATTCGTTATATCAATCAAATGATGAGTCTGACACTTTTACCTTTAGTCTGTAGAGATGAGAGCACCGAAAGGAACCAGTCTTGACTGTTGTTGATCTCGCTGGGTTTATAGCAAGTCTCAAAGACCTCGCTGTAGAGACAGGTTTCCACGTGCACGACGAAAGACACTTCGTTGAAACATATTCGATGAGACAAGCTTTCGAGATCGACCTCCACCCGGAAACAGCTTGTGGNGGACCATTAGATTTGCATCTGTCTTTAGACATAGAACCACGCACCATGATGTCTTTCGAAGATGAGATTGTTTCACTTCCCGAAGATGAAATACCTAGTGAGGATCTCGTAGTTCAGCTTATTTTCTCATGGTCGCTACCTCCGCTGGAAAATCGCCCTGACCTTCTACTGCTGGCTACTGAACTTGCCGGNATAGGCGGAACAGATCTTCCAACTGAAATTTCCGCAGTTGATTCTTTTCCAAATGCAACTGATTCACCCCAACGTTCTTTAGGTGTCGTGGGTCGCCTGGAAGTNCCATTAGCGACCATCTACGTAGCGGAAGAAGCGCCTCTTGTTGTTACAGCTTTCAAGCGTTGCACCCTGATAAGTGACTACCTTCTGGCTAATGCNCAAATCTGGATGGAAATTTCTTGAAAGAAAACCTCCTATTAAAACCTTTCATAAAAACNACTGACAAAAATAACTCTCTTAAGTAAATGCAAAAAAAATNCTATTTTCTTGTTTTTTCAATCTTCCTGCTCTTCGCAACCAATTCTGCGTGTGCTTCTACCACTCAACTACCGAAAATTGAAAACTCTTCCGCAAGCACTTCTACAGCGCTTGCAACCAATGTTTCAACTACTGTCACCACAACGACCACNACTTCAATACCTGTTTTTCTAATCCCTACCGAGGGGGAAAGTTTTGAAGCAGTCATTCAATTNTGTGATTTAGCTTCCAATTCTTTGCAATGCGAAGAAGAATGCTTTACCAACGATTCAAACCTTGCGGAATGCGTAGATGAAGCTGAAGAAATTATAAATGCACAAAAACCTCAAAAAGATCTAGGGTCTGATCTTCCCGCGACTTCTATCATTTCCTCATCCGCCTCATCAGAAAATACTGGGACCCTAGATGAAGAAACAGAAAAGACCACTCCTACCGCAGCAGAGAATGCTTACAAATTTCTCGGTTCTTATTCGTTCTCTGACAACAAGTTCGGCACGCAGATCACAGTTGATGTAAATGAATCTGTGCGTTCAATAGCCAGCAATGCTTTACCCAACCACACAACAGGTGATTTTCCAAACTCTGGTAACCCAAATGCGATTTCTGAACAGGATGTGATTTACGAATTCACGACTGAACCTGTTTATACCGGTTCTTCAACGGAAGTTTTGACTACAGGTGTGGCTATTAACGGGGTTAAATTCGAACCGGGCACAGCTGAGTCGATTAGTTGCGCGAGCGGAGAGTTTTACAGAATTGAAGCTCTTCAAGAGACCTACAACCTGGGTTTAGATTCGAACAATGCTCACGTTCAACCGACAGGTGAATACCACTATCACGGTGTTTCACAACTTCTGATAGATGTCTTCTCCACAGAGACAGATCTGGTTCATATAGGTTTCGCGGCTGACGGTTTTCTCATTTACTACTCCAATTCTGGTGCATATGAATCCGGATATGAACTTAAAACTGAACCACGAACAGGAACAGATTGTTTAGCGACTGGACCTGCGGGCGGAAACATGGTTTCAATAAGTGAGACTGTTCCTGACGGTACTTACACTTCTGACTGGGTTCACATAGGTGAAGATGGAAAATTAGATGAATGTAACGGAGTGCACATAAACGGCGAGTACATGTATCTCCTTACAGAAACCTTCCCTTATATACCAAGGTGTCTAAACGGTCAGGTCAGTGCATCTACAGTTGCAGGCGGACCCCCTCCGAAACCACCTCAACCAGGGATGGGACCGCCACCAGATTTAACCTCCGTAGCTGAAACTCTAGGAGTCGACTTATCTGATTTGATTTCCGCTCTTGGACCCCCACCACCAGACCTTGAATCAGCAGCACTAAAACTCGACGTTCCCCTGTCGAAGCTACAATCTCTCATGCCGCGCCCCGGTTAAAAAGTTGTCTACAGAGTCTTGATTTCAAAAAACCTGTCCTAGAGTCGTATCATCAGATAGCTTGCAGGAGTTTTCATTTATATGTCATTTAACACCAATGAAACTGATCGTCTTCTCTCGACTACCCGTTCCGTAAAGAAACGTCTCGACCTAGAAAGAGAAGTATCAGAAGAAGTACTGCTCGACTGCATAGATATTGCCGAACAGGCACCCACAGGTGGGAACCAGTCGAGTCGCAGATGGTTGGTGATACGCGACCCGAAAATCAAAAAAGAAATCGCTGAGCTCTACAGGGAAATGGGCGGTCAGTTTCTAAAAGAACAGTCTGAACGCTTAGATGGAACTGGCCATCACAATGAAAAAACTATTAAAGCATCCTCATATCTTGCCGANCATCTAGAAGAAGTTCCTGTTCTNGTTCTTGCAACTATCTACGGGAAACACGACGGAAGTGGACGTCCCGGTCTATTCGACTCCGTAATCCAAGCTGCTTGGAGTTTCTGTCTAGCCTTGCGTTCAAGAGGCCTGGGAAGCGCATGGACAACGATGCATTTGGGTAACGCAGAAAAAATTGCTGAACTTCTGGNCATACCAGAAGGGGTGACTCAGATAGTTCTACTCCCCGTGGCTCATACGCTGGGGGATGAATTCTCACCAGTCTCCCGTGATTCTGCTCGTGAAATAACCTGGTTTGAAGGGTGGGGCAAAACAACCAGAAAACCGACAAATGGTTTGCCGTCTTTTGAGGACGGACCTGGACTGACTTTAGAAACTGACATCAAGTCCACACCTGAAAAACTTTGGGACCTCATCTCAGATATTAACATTTCGAGTAATTTCAGTAATGAGTTTGAAGGTGCCGACTGGATAGATGAAACCCCTCAAAAAGGTGCCAGATTCAAAGGACGGAACAAAAACGAGAAAATCGGTGAATGGGAAGTGACCTGTTACGTGACCGCCTATGAACCCAACAAAGTTTTCGCATGGGCAGCTGGCGATATGGAAAAACCTGCAGCCACTTGGGAGTTCCGTCTAATACCATTAGCTGGGGCCACTCGACTCAGGTTCGCAATGTCTCTAGGTCCTGGGCCTTCNGGTTTGACGAGAATAATCGAACAAATGCCCGATTCAGAAAAGAAAATCATTTCAAATCGCCAAAAAGATCAAACAGTGAACATGCGCGAAACAATTGAGGGAATAAAAAAACTAGCTGAACAGAATTAAGCTCTTATTANCCTCCGAGAACAACTTTTTCTTCAGCAAAAAAACAGACAGATCTTTCCCAGTCGACAAAATTCTTTTCATCTTCCAGAAAAGACTCAAAGGCTTTTTTCCCTTCTCCTGTTTTCCATTTTGTGGTGAAATTTTCAAGGTCATCAATCCAAATTTCCGCTACTCCATCGAACTCCTCTGCCCCATTGCGGATTTCTTTCACCTGTTTGTTTTCTTCTTCAGAAATGGGGAAAACCTGTACATATTTCCTGATGCCTAAAAGCTCAGCGGAATTCGGGGAAGCTGAAAGAGGGTGTTTATGCTCCCAGTAATTTTGGAACTCCTCACGTGTCAGGTGCGGTAAACGGTACATACAAAAGGTTAATTTCAGCATCTGTATAACTTTAGTTGGAGCTATTTGCTTGGTGCACATCAAAAGGTACTATCGTCACTTTTATGGAAAAACTTAACCTCTCTGCTGATGAGCTTCTTTCAACCACTCGTTCTGTCAGGAAACGTTTGGATTTTGACCGCTCTGTCGATGAAAAACTGATAACCGAGTGCCTCGAGTTGGCCGTTCAAGCACCAACTGGTTCCAATAGCCAAAATTGGCACTTCCTTGTGATCACAGACCCCGAGAAACGTTCGGCTATCGCTGATATCTACAGAAAAGGTTTCGAGGTTTATGCAAATATGGTGGGTAGCGCAGGTCAATTAGCTGAAGTGGCAGAAAACGAAGAAAGAGCCGCCCAGCAGATGAGAGTTACAGAATCGGCAACTTATTTGGCTGAAAACATGCATCGTGTTCCTGTAATGATGATCCCTTGCCTACCGGGAAGAGTTGACCAAATGCCGGGTCTAGCTGGTGCTTCTCTTTACGGTTCTATAATTCCTTCGGCTTGGAGTTTCATGCTTGCAGCACGCGAGCGTGACCTTGGTACCTGTTGGACAACAATTCATCTAATTTTCGAACAGGAAGCTTCAGAAGTTCTGGGAATACCATTTGAAGAAGTGACTCAGGTTGCTCTCATAACTGTCGCTCACACTCTTGGATCCGATTTCAAGCCAGCGAAACGCATACCTATGGAAGAAGTTGTTTCCTGGAACGACTGGAAATTTTAAATCAGTCGCTGCTTTCTGAAACTCTTCCATCACGTAATGAAGTAAGTAGAACTCCTGCGGATATAGCCGCTGTTTCTGACCTTAAAATCGACTTTCCCAGAGAACAGCATTCTCTGCCATCTGTCTCCTCTTCAGTCCANCCTCCTTCTGGGCCTACGACCAGAAAAGAATGTTTGAGAGTCAGTTTTTTACCCCCTGGATGAGCCAACGTTACATTTTCCTTGCCACGCAGATCCGAGAACGACTGGGTTTCCATAACTTCTGGAATATACACCTGTCTCGATTGCATGGCAGCTTCTCTTGCTATCCGACTAAGACGTATTTGATTTTCGACAATTTTTTTATCACTCCATTGGACTACAGAACGTTGAGTTAATGTCGGAACAATTNTGTTAACACCTAATTCTGTTAATTTCTGAACTATCAATTCAGGTTTCCCTTTTTTCACAAGAGCAAAACCGATTGTTATTTCAATNTCTGGCTTTGGTTGAAAAAAAATTTCTCCTACTACCTCAAGAGTTGATCCATAAAGGCATTCTCGCCAATTGCCTTCTCCATCTGAAACAGTTATTCGATCTCCATGCCTAAGACGTAACACCTTACCGAAATGGTGACTGTCCTCTTCTCCTAGTTGGGGATTTTCGATCTCATTCACAAATACATGAGGAACATTCAATTCAATCAGAGGTGAACCTGAAGAACTCAATTGAATGCCGATCGGATTTTTCCAACAATTCCCTTATCCGGAGGGTTGACTTGATCGTTTCTGGATCCCGCAAAGTCTCTTATTAACTTTTCCTCCGCTGGCGTTAGATCTTTGGGGGTTTCCACCACAACTTCGATAAGTAGATCACCTCTTCCCCGGCCTTGCANGTGGGGAACTCCCCGTCCACGGATCCTCATAACTTGCCCACTTTTTACACCTTTTGGGATAACGATGGTNTCTGAACCGTCAAGGGTTTCGATTTCCATTTCAACTCCGAGGATCGCCTGAGTCATTTGCACCGGAAGTCTTCGTAACAGGTCATAACCGCTTCGCTCGAAGTGTTTATGCTCTCCGACTCTTATCTGAACGTAAAGGTCGCCAGCAGGACCTCCCCACGGTCCGACCGCTCCTCTTCCTGTGAGCCTCAATGTCGTTCCATCATCAACACCAGCAGTGACTTGAACTGAGAATGAATCCTGCACAACATTTCTTCCTTCCCCTCCGCATTCTTCGCAGGGAACTGGTATCACCCAACCCATTCCGCCACAGGCATTACATGCAGCAGAGGTCATCATCTGACCTAAGAGCGACTGCCTAACTTGTTGCACCTGACCGCTACCGTTACAAGAGCCACAAGTGTCGCGGCTAGAACCTTCAGATGCACCTGTTGCTTCGCAAACGCTGCAAGCTAAAGCAGTTTTGATCTCCAGTTCCTTTTCGCAACCAAAAACTGCTTCGGCGAAGTCTAGATGTAGCGAAGTTTCCAGATCCTGACCTTGTATCGGCCCCGTTCTTCGAGACTGAGTAAAACCTGAACCGAAAAAAGATTCGAAAATATCGCCGATTCCGCCAAAGGGGTCTCCCGTAGATGAACGACTTCCAGCGTCCCCGAATCGGTCATAACGGGATCTCTTCTCAGGATCTGAAAGTATTTCATAAGCAAACGCGACCTCTTTAAACTTCTCCTCAGCGTCTGGGTCATCTGGGTTTGCGTCAGGATGAAACTCGCGCGCCAGTCTACGGTAGGACTTTTTTATCTCTTCCGTTGAGGCATTTCGCTGTACTTGAAGCACTTCATATGGGTCACTCGACATTTTTTAACCCTCAGTTAAATGGTCACCTAAACTCCGGCCGACAATTCCGACTGTCGCTAGTGCTTGGGTATAGTCCATTCTGGTTGGACCCAGAATACCAATTGAACCGGCTGCTTCTCCGTCTATCTCATACGGAGCTACAACAAGCGAACATTCAGCTAAGTGATCAACACCTGTTTCGGTTCCTATAACAACGCTGAGACCTCGGTCTATAACACCCCGAATCAAACTAACCACAATCATTTGACGTTCTAACAAGTCCAAAACTTTTCTAATACCTTCAGGTTCTGAAAGGGACCCAGCAAGCACTGATGTGCCACCTACGTAAACAGTTTCCTTTGACTGGACCAATGAGCTGAGTGTTTTCTCAACTTCTCTTACTAGTGAATCGACATTGGGGTTGCCACTCATTGGGACTTCCGGCAACGATCCCAGTCGAAAACCTTTGAGATGTTTCGAAAGATAGTGATTTGCTTCATCCAGTTCAGTTTGATTTATAGATATTTCTTTCGAAATATCTAATGAATGTTTCTCCACTACGCCATTGGAAGTGACCAAAACAAGCAGAATTTGATCGATTGAAAGGTCTACTAAATGAACCGATCTTACGGTTTGGTGATCAGAGTCAGGCGAAAGCACAACACCGGCACTTCCAGTTAGAGAAGCTAAAAAATTACTGGTCTCCTGCAACATTTGTTCAATCTCAATATGGGATCGATCAAAAAAAGACTTGATTTGCTGATTTTCAACTCTGTCAAGTCTCACGGGACCCAATAAATTATCAACAAAGAAACGATATGCCTTTTCTGTGGGAATCCGACCAGCAGAGGTGTGGGGCTGATCTAGATAACCTTCTGACTCTAAAAGCGCCATTTCGTTTCTGACAGTTGAAGAAGAAACATCTACGGACCCAGATCGCGCAACTAAACTCGAACCAACTGGTTGAGCGGTTTCTATATACGCCTCAACTACAGCTCCTAAAATTCCTGCTTTTCTTTCGTCTAACATCTTTCGGAGGTTACCTCCATCGCCACTATTTTAGGATTATATATTTATTGTTTCTACTCTTCGAGACTCAGAGCGGATACAAAAGCCTCTTGGGGGACGTCAACACGACCAATTGATTTCATTTTTCTTTTACCTTGCTTCTGCTTTTCCAGCAACTTTCGCTTTCTTGTGATGTCTCCTCCGTAGAGTTTTGCCGTTACGTCTTTTCGATATGCCCTGACGGTCTCACGCGCTATTATGCGGCCACCGATCGTGGCCTGTATCGGAACTTCGAATTGCTGGCGTGGAATCAATTCTTTCAGTCTCTCAGCCATTTTTCGACCATATTCATAAGAGGCGTCACGATGCACTACTGCACTGAAGGCATCGACAGATTCTCCTTGCAACAATATGTCTACCCGCACAAGGTCAGACTTCATGTAGCCTGCAGGTTCATAGTCGAGACTTGCGTAACCCTGAGTTCTGCTTTTTAATTGGTCGAAGAAATTTAGAACAACCTCTGCGAGAGGAAGTCGGTATTTTAGTTCTATACGTTCAGGAGACAGGTAGGACAACTTGTCCAACTCGCCTCTTCGACCTTGACAAAGTTCCATCAGAGTTCCTGTGTACTCCGCTGGGGATATCAAAGTAGTCGCAAGCCACGGCTCTTCTATCGCCGAGATTTCACCTGCCGACGGAAGATCGCATGGATTATCTATTTCCTCCACTTTTCCACTCGCGTGAACAACACGGTATTTAACTGAAGGTGCTGTAGTTATTAAATTAAGATCAAATTCTCTCTCGAGACGTTCTCGAACTATCTCCATGTGTAACAATCCTAAAAATCCGCATCTGAATCCAAAACCCAGAGCGGACGAGGTGTCTGGTTCAAAGGTGAAACTTGAATCGTTCAGTCTGAGCTTTTCCAACGCATCTCTCAAGTCTCCGAAATCATCTCCGTCTATCGGGTATAAGCCACTGAACACCATGGGCTTGGGTTCTTGGTAGCCGGCTAATGCTGACTCGCTTCCACCATTCGTTGTCGTTATTGTTTCACCTGATCGAGCTTCACCAACATCTTTTATTCCGGCGAGAACGTAACCCACTTCACCCGGTCCGAGACTTTTGACCGGAGTCATTTCTGGACGCCAAACTCCAACTTCGTCAAGTTGGTGATTTGTTCCAGCTTGCATGAATTTGATGGACATTCCGGTATCCAAACGACCTTGCATTATCCGAACTGAAGACACGACACCGCGATACTGGTCGAAATGACTGTCGAAGACCAAAGCTTGAAGAGGTAGATCTTCATTCGCTTCAGGAGAAGGCGTTTTTTCTACAACTGCATCAAGAAGTTCTGGGACCCCTTCACCTGTTTTTGCACTAATTCGAAAAATCTCATCCGTTGGGATTCCTAAGGCTTTTTCTATTTCATCTGCATACCGATCAGGTTCCGAGGCTGGGAGGTCTATCTTGTTTAACACCGCTACTATTTCAAGGTCATGTTCGAGAGCTTGATAACAGTTGGCCAAAGTTTGCGCTTCTATTCCTTGTGCTGCGTCAACGACCAGTATCACCCCTTCGCATGCCGCTAGAGAGCGGCTCACTTCGTAACCAAAATCTACGTGCCCTGGTGTATCTATGAGGTTGATTACTGAATCTTTCCAGTCGAGGCGTACGCTTTGAAGCTTTATAGTAATACCCCTTTCGCGCTCCAAATCCATAGAGTCGAGATATTGAGCCCGCATATTTCTTTCATCCACAGCTCCGCAGAGCTCCAGCATGCGATCAGCCAGTGTTGACTTTCCATGATCTATATGGGCAATGATCGACGTATTACACATCTTTTTATTAGTCATCTCTGCCGACCGTACATTCTAACGGGCATAATTACATGAATTAAATTGGATTCTTTGCTTTCTTATGCTGTCGTGTATCTCTCTTCACACGCTAAGATTGACCTCTGCTAAAAGAAAAGGTTGTATTACCCGTGGCAAATATTAAGAGTGCAATAAAACGTAATCGTCAGAACGAAGTACGACGTTCAAGGAATCGTTCTTTTCGTTCGGAGATGCGCACCCTTGTGAAAACCGCAAGAGATTCAGGCACACCTGAAGATACATCTGCAGCTATCAAAAAGATAGACAGAGCTGCAGCAAAAGGCATCATTCATGCCAATAAAGCATCACGCGAAAAATCTCGACTTCAGAAAATTTTAAACAGCAATAGTTAGCTATTACCGCATAGCCGCTAATCGAGCCACAAGAACCTCGACAACCAATTCAGGCGGCCACCCTTTTTTTCCTTTTAAATCAAGGTCAGCTTCGGCTATAAGCCCTATAGCTCTAAAAATATTCTTTTTTCCCAATCTTCGGGATGAGGAAAGAACTTTTTTTGCAGGATACGCACTGATTGAAAGTGCTTCCGCTACTGCTTTTTCCTCTTTTAGATTCGAACCTTCAATTCGTAACATTTTTTCATAGTGAGAGTGAAGCAGAGCTAGCACCCCCAACGGGTGCCGACCGTCCGCTCTCAACATCCTGTTAAGTCGTTCCAGTGCTTCAGGGATTTTCCCAGAGTCGATAGAGTCAGTTAAATCCCAAGGCATCACTGACCCTGCATTCCCCAAATATGGCTCTACATCTCCAAGTTCTAANATTTCATTACCGTCATACACTGCAGCTAAAACCTCCAAAAGAGCGAAAACTTTCGTGCGATCTTCCCCAAAGTGTTCGGATAAGTGTTTTCGTGCCTCTCGAGTAAGTTCGACGGGTGCTTTGTCCAGCAATTCTGATAGCCATTTTTCGGCCTGTTTACCTTTTCCGGTACTCAACTTCTCTATAGTTCCACCAGAATTTTCAATCGCTTCAGCAAGAACCTTCGGCACAGGTGATAGTCGCTGCTGTTGAGGGTTGCTTCCTTTCTCCCAGACAAGTATCAGCGAGGTGGTTTCTAAGGGGGAATCCAGATAATCAAGTAAAGGCTCAAGGTCATCTTTCTTACTGAAGCGACCCATATGTCGCCCCACTACCACTCTGTTTCGTGTCAAGAAGGGGGCAGTTTGCGCAGAGTCAACCAATTTGCTTATGTTGAACTGTTCCGAGGAAAGATAATTTGCTTCAGTCAATTCCTCCAAAGCAAGGGTTCTGTCTTCATCTCCTAAAGCTCTTCCTATGTGCTCATTTAGGGATCTGGAAATCAACACATCGTCGTCTCCGGATATTAGTACAACTGGAATCTTATTCATTCAGAACTCTGTTATTTTAGATTTACACAAATTCCATGACCCCGTCTTCGAGTGAGGTGTTTCGCGAGAGCATTTTCTTGTCTTTATAAAAATCCTGAGTATTAAGCCAGGGTTCGCGGTCACCCTGTTTTGGCATTTCCGACATGGACCTTTTCATATAACCTGACGAGAATCCTTCTATCCAGTCTCTCTGAGGCATACCCATGTCACTTTCCCTAAGTTTCGGGGTGGCTTTTTTTGTTCCGGTTTTTCTCATATGGTTCAAAAGACGACACGCATAAGAACTATTGATATCAGCTCTTAATGTCCATGAAGCATTGATGTAACCGAAAGTTGAAATTAAATTCGGTACGCCTGAATATGCCAGACCTTTGTATATCCAGGTTTCCGAGAAATCGACCGGACTGCCGTCTATCCTGAATTCGACTTCACCTAAAGTTACAAGATTCAAACCAGTTGCCGTGACGATAATGTCAGCTTTCAATTCTTCGCCTGTCTTCAACAAAATTCCTTCTGNGGTAAACCGGTCGATATTTTCAGTCACTACTGAAACTTTCCCTTTTCGAATAGATTTGAACAAATCTCCGTTGGGGACCAAGCACAGCCTTTCATCCCAAGGGTTGTATGAAGGTGTGAAATGACGTTCTACATCAAAATCCGAATCCAGAGACATGCGAACACCTTCAAGTATCTTTTCTTTTACTTTTTCCGGATCTTTTCTGGTTAATTTGTAAATATAGTTCTGACCGAAAATATTTTTCTTTCTCGTCAAATAGTACGCAACTTTTTCCGGCAATATTTTCCTTAACATTGCTGCAAAGGGGTCGTGGTCGGGACGCGCTACAACATAGGTAGGCGACCTCTGGAGCATGACTACGTGCTCAGCGCTTTCTGCCATAGCGGGAACAAGTGTCACTGCAGTTGCACCAGACCCTATAACGACGACCTTCTTAGCCTCATAGTCAATGTCTTCCGGCCATTTTTGTGGATGAACTATTTGACCAGAAAAAGTTTCTACCCCTTCGAAATCAGGCGTATATCCAGATTTATAGCTGTAATAACCAGAACACATCAAGAGAAAGTTGCATGTATATTCGGAAGTCTCCCCTGTTTCACTNTTCGAAACTCTCAAAGTCCAACAGTCTTTTTCATTTGACCATTCTGCTGCAGATACCTGATGGTTGAATTTGATTTTTTTTCTAATCTCGAATTCATCAACTGTTTCCTCGAGATATTCAAGAATAGCTGGACCATCAGCGATAGATTTTGCCGCCTTCCAGGGTTTGAAGCTAAAACCCAAAGTATGCATGTCACTGTCTGAGCGAATTCCCGGATATCTGAATAGATCCCACGTACCGCCCAAATTTGGTCGCCCTTCAAGTATCACAAAGGAGCGATCAGGGCATTCTTTCTGAAGACGGTAAGCAGAACCAATGCCGGAAATACCTGCTCCCACCACTATGACGTCAAAATTATTTTCTTCTGTCATTACTTTCTCAACTATCCTCGTTGTTACTTATTGTAGATGCGAAATTCATCGCAGTATTCCACCACCATCAATTACGACTGATTGTCCGTTAACTTTTGCTGATCCAGCAGAAGAGAGCCATATCACAGTCTCAGCGACCTGTTCAGGTTTTATAAGTTCCCCAGATGGAGAAATCCTCTCAAGGGTCTTCTTTGCTCGCTCCGTTAGTTCTCCATTTTCGTCTCTAATCATCGGAGTGTCGACCAAACCGGGAAGAATTGAATTNCAACGAATTCCAAACTTGCCATATTCAGCTGCAACTGATTTAGTCAACCCGACAACCCCGTGTTTAGCTGCTGTGTAATGTGCCTGTCCCGGTGCAGGCACTATTCCTGCTCCGGAAGAAGTATTTACTATCACCCCACCGGTATCAGATTCAAGCATGTGCTTGATTTCGTGCTTGATGCAGATGAAAACTGAAGTTAAGTTAGTTTCAATCATCTCCTTCCAGTCCTCTAATTCAAGTTCGTGGAACTTGCTACTTGGATGATTGATACCGGCATTATTGAAAGCAATGTCTAGACTTCCGTACTCNTCAACGATTTCATTCAATGTTCCTTCAACTGAATCCTCTTCAGTCACGTCTATACAATGCTTAGAAAAACCGGTTTTTAAACTTTCAACCATCTCGGAAGTTGACTGAATTCCCTGTTCATCTAAATCAATAAGAGCTATGTGTGAAACACCTTCTTTCGCAAAAGCTTCTGCTGTCGAACGACCAATACCACTAGCCGCTCCAGTCACTAGAGCTATTTTCCCTTCCAACACCCCCATTAGTTTCCTTCCTTATTAAACATTCCGAGACCTCTTGCTTCATTTTTCCATTGAAATATGTAAGATGCCGAATTGATGACAATTAACATCTTTGTCTACCGTCAGAGTTAACTTTAAATGGAGGATTTATGACTGTCTCATCTTGGGATGACTACCCAGTTCATCAAACGGCCCAATTCATTTCTCATCCGGCTACTAGTGATAGAAATTTTTATGATCGTTACTACTTCAATCTTCATCCCTGTTCTGACGAACTGTTTGCCATTTTTGGACTCGGACAATACCCAAATCTGGGCGTAACCGATGCCTTCATAGATGTCAGGCATAAAGACAAACAACACATTGTTAGATCTTCAACGGAATTAGTCGATCGTTCAGACGTGAGAGTCGGACCAATATTCATAGAAGTCCTGGAGCCTCTGCAAAAACTACGTGTCGTGTGCGAACCCACGGAACACACCGTGGCTATGGACGTCACGTGGGAGGCTTCTATGGCAGCCCACGCAGAGCCACATCAGTACATAAGAAACAAAGGGAGAGTCGTGTTTGACACTCAACGGTTTGCTCAAAACGGCAGATGGAGTGGCGAAATTACTGTCGCGGGTGAAACTTACAACGTATCTTCTGAAAACTGGTGGGGAGCAAGAGATCGTTCTTGGGGTATTCGACCTGTTGGCGAACCCGAGGGCGATGGAATTCGACAAGGAACCAATGTCATGAGTGGAATGTGGAACTATTTTCCTATGCAATTTGATGACCATTCCATTCTCTACATGTGCCATGAACAAGAAGATGGAACTCGACTTCTGGAAGAAGCAGTAAGAATTTGGAATGACGGTAAAAACTCGGAATGGTTGGGACGACCAGAATGGAACCACGAGATGATCTCCGGAACAAGATTACTTGAAAAGTCAACAATTTCTTTTAATGAAGCCCCAGGGTCACCTTTTGAAATCGAATGTGAATCCCTTCTGCCTAATTGGGTGTCGATAGGTACCGGCTATGGCATTGACTCAGATTGGCGTCACGGCATGCATCAAGGTCAAGAAGTGGTCCAAGGTTTAGTTCTCGACGTTGATGAGATAAGACCGTTAGCCCAGTATGGAATTGTCGACCATGTAGGAAAATTCTCCTACAACGAAAACATTGGCTATGGCCTATATGAACACGGTTTTTTTGGGCCGTTTTCTCCTATGGGCTTAGAAGATCGAGGGTCCTTGGCACCTTGATCAAAATTGTTGACAATTGCGGCAAGTATTAATTATCGAAAAGATGTATATAAATTTTCTCCATTAATTGCAGATAAGGGACAAGTGGAAGTACTTTCATTTAATGCATGACAACGATCTCAAAACCGCCATTCCGAATGAAGAATCTTTCCGCGCCGCGGTGCTGGAATTCCTAAAAGAAAACTGTGAACAAATTAATGAATCCGAATCAACTCAAGGAGACGACCCTGACCGCGTTAGAGAATGCAGGAATTTTCAAAAAGAACTATTCAAAGCGGGATTAGCTGCCCTTTCCTATTCTAAAGAACACGGAGGAGCCGGACTCACCTCGAAGCATCAAGAACTTTTTGATGAAATAGCACGCGACTGGCGTCTTCCTAACGGACCTTTGTACATCTCACACGGAATGTGCCTACCCATGCTGGACCAGTACGGAACGGAGGAGCAAAAAAACACCTTCATGAAAGATTGCATTTCGGGAGAAAAAATATGGTGCCAATTATTTTCTGAACCAGGTGCTGGATCAGATGTTGCGAGTTTATCAACACGCGCGAATAGAGATGGTGACGAATGGGTTATCACAGGACAGAAAGTTTGGACATCTGGGGCACACTATGCCGACCTAGGATTAGTTGTCGCTAGAACTGACCCGTCACTCCCTAAACACAAAGGGCTTTCGATGTTCATTGTCGACTTCAATGACCCAACAGTAGAGGTCAAACCGCTAAAACAGATTTCTGGTGGCAGTGGTTTTAATGAAGTATTTTTTAACGAGACAAGGGTCTCTTCAGACCGATTACTCGGTGATCTTAATCAAGGCTGGAACCTTGCCGTTTCTATGCTCATGTTTGAACGCGTCTCAATAGGTGCAGGTGGAGGATCTTTGACTGCAGACCGCACTC
Organism: Acidimicrobiaceae bacterium; assembly: GCA_002713545.1. Taxonomy (GTDB): domain Bacteria; phylum Actinomycetota; class Acidimicrobiia; order Acidimicrobiales; family MedAcidi-G1; genus MedAcidi-G1. Next base: position 97,785 of record PATJ01000013.1, on the reverse strand, counting down.
CGACACTTATTGAATTAGCAAAAACCTTAAATAAAAACTCTGATCCTTGCATAAGACAGATACTCGCCGATCTATGGATGAGGGAAAAAATCCGCCGATTCATCGGACAAAGAGTGCGCGATTCCGTAGCCGCAGGACGCGTGCCGGGACCTGAAGGATCAATTGCTAAACTCAATGGGTCCTTACTGGCTCGACTCTTCCGGGATGCTTCAATGAAAATCGTCGGCACTAGTGGGCAAGCTTGGGAAGTTGGAGATGAAGATGCTGAAAAATGGTCTGTGGGCTGTTTAGCGGCATCTGGAGTGAGTATCGCAGGTGGAACAGATGAAGTGCAACGCAATATAATTGGGGAAAGAGTTCTTGGCCTTCCTAAAGAACCAGATCTCTACAAGGGAGCTTCCTGGGATTCTGTTCCGCGAAACTGATTTTTCGTTGCATAATTAATGGCTAGTGATCTGAAAGGTCTTAATGTTTATCGATTTAACTGAAGAGCAAGAATCGCTTCGCAAGGAGCTTGAGTCCTACTTCAGTGAGCTTATGACTCCCAAAGTCAGAGCTGAAGTCAAGAGCGCAGACTTTGCGGAAAATAAACCTTATAAAGATTTAATCCGGAAAATAGGAAAAGATGGCTGGTTGGGCGTTGGATGGCCAGTTGAACATGGTGGGAAGGGCTTCACACCTATTGAGCAATACATATTTTTTAATGAGTCTCAGGCAGCATCGTGCCCGATCCCTTTTCTGACAACTAATACAGTGGGTCCAACTATCAGGGAATTCGGAACTCAGGAACAGAAAGACTTTTTCCTTAAAAAAGTTTTAGCTGGGGAAGTCCATTTTTCGATTGGCTATTCAGAACCAGAAGCTGGGACTGATCTTGCTTCCCTGAAGACACGAGCAATACAAGATGGAGATGACTGGGTAATTAACGGTCAGAAGTTGTATACAAGCCTCGCCTATAATGCAGACTATATTTGGCTCGCTGCTAGAACTGATACTGAAGCGCCCGGTCATAAGGGAATCACTCTTTTCCTAGTTGATACAAAAGATCCAGGATTTTCCATACAGCCTTTTGAAACTTTTGGTGCCGCCGATACAACCGCAACTTTCTACGACAATGTCAGGGTTCCGGACAGTATGCGAGTAGGGGAAATTAATGGAGGCTGGAATTTAATCACCAGCCAACTAAATCATGAAAGAGTCTCCCTTTTCGCTGCCGGACGCATGGTTCGGCTTGTGGAAGACGCAATTGACTGGGCAAGTGAACATTTACTACATGATGGAAGAAGAGTTATAGATCAGGAATGGGTTCAAGTGAAACTAGCCGAGTGTCGTTCCCTTGTTCGTTATCTTGATCTTCTCAACTGGGAAGTTGCTTACGCAAATACCAAGGGGAAACTGGGTCCTGCGGATGCATCGGCGATAAAGGTCCACGGTTCTGAATCGATGCATCGAATCTACACACAACTCACTGAAGTTATTGGTGCCACGGGCCATTTGATTGAAGGCGACTCCGGATCAGACCTAGCGTCGCAGATAGAGAACGGATACAGGTCCGTCTGGGTTCTTACTTTTGGCGGGGGGACTAATGAAATACAAAGAGACATCATCGGAATGGCCGGGCTTGGCTTACCGAGAGAAAAAAGACGGAGATGAGGTTTGAATAATGGACTTTGACCTCCCAGAAGAACATCATGAAATCACTGAATTGGCTGACCGTATTCTCCAAGACCACATAGATATAGGGGTTTTAAGAGAAATAGAAGCATCGTCGGAATGGTTCGACAAAGAACTCTGGGGCAAGTTTGCTTCTTCAGGACTGATAGGGGCAATGCTTAAAGAAGATGTTGGGGGTGCCGGCTTAGATATAGTCGCTCTGGTCTGTTTACTCCGCTCACAGGGACAATATGTAGCACCCATCCCCCTACTGCCGACATTGGTTTCTGCTGTGACCTTGGACAAATTTGGCACAGAAGCTAAACGCAACTCTTTATTGCCTAAAGTGGCTGATGGCTCGAAAATACTGACTTTCGCATCTCAGGAATTCTTAAATGATCAATTTATGGAACCGAGCACCTCTTATGAAAACGGTTTTATAGCAGGGACTAAGATTGTTGTCGAATATGCAAACCATGCTGATTCAGCTTTAGTGACGGCCATGGACGATGACGAGCCTTCTGTTTTCATAGTGGATCTAGAAGATCCAAATATCACCATGCAGGCTACCGACTCGACTCGGGGTGAACCTCTTTGGGAGGTATCTTTCAAGGAGGCACCTGCTGAGAAAATAGGCGGCAGGGAAAGTGTCGCTTGGCTTTATCAGATTTTACTAATTAGCCTTTGTGCGACCCAGTTGGGAGTAACTGAAACAGCGCTCAAAATGACCGCCTCATACACCAGCGAAAGAGAACAATTCGGAAGGCCACTTGCCACTTTTCAGGCCGTAACCCAACGTTTAGCAGATCAATTCATAAATGTAGGCGGTATAAGACTTACGACATTCTCTGCAGCTTGGCGTCTCAGTGCGGGCCTTGATGCCCTCGAAGATGTTCTAGTAGCTAAATGGTGGGCTTCAGAACGCGCCACAGAAATCGCGCACGCTACTCAACACTGCCATGGCGGAATGGGAGTTTCAAAAGATTACCCTCTCTACCGTTACACGCTCTGGAACAAGCACATTACTACCTCAATGGGAGCAGGGACCCAAACATTGCGTTCCCTGGGTTCCCTTTTGGCTTCAAATTAAAAAGATGCCACATCACGATCTTTTAATCATCGGGGCGGGGTCGGGTAATACGATTATCGGACCTGAACACGATCACCTTGATATTGCGATCGCTGAACCAGCTGAATTTGGAGGGACATGCATGAATCGTGGTTGCATTCCCTCAAAAATGCTGGTTTATGCTGCAGATCTTTCGATGAACGCTCAAACCGCAAATAAACTTGGTGTCAAATCTTCATTTTCCGGTGTCGACTGGCGAGCAATTCAAACAAGAATTTTTGGAAGAATAGACCCTATAGCCGAAGCCGGTCTGAGTTATCGTGAAAATCTTGAAAATGTAACGGTGTATAGAGATAAAGCTGCTTTTCTCTCTGAAAAAACTCTTTCAATAGCCGGAGAAGTGGTTTCTGCTGACCAGATCGTCATAGCGGCAGGCGCCCAGCCTGACATTCCTNAACTATCGGGTTTGAGCGAAACACCCTTCCACACTTCTGACTCCATTATGAGAATTAGCGAGCTGCCTGATCGAATTGTAATTATTGGTGGTGGTTTTATTGCAATAGAAATGGCTCATATTTTTGGAGCTTTTGGTTCCGAGGTAATAATGGTTTTACGTGGTGAAGAATTCTTACGCGAGGCAGACCCCTCTATACGTAAGCGAATCACAGAGATATATAAGGAAAGATTTACTGTCTACCTTTCAGAGGAAGTTGAGCATGTCTCACACGAAGAGAAATTTTTTATCAACTTAAAAAAGGGAACTGACATCGAAGCAGACGAACTTTTGATAGCAACTGGCCGCAATCCCAATACAGATTCTTTAAAACCTGAAAAAGGTGGCGTTCGTTGTGACGAATCCGGTTATGTCATAACAGATGACTATTTACGTACTTCAGCTGAAGGAGTTTGGGCTTTGGGGGATATAACAAACCCTCTTCAACTGAAACACACTGCTAATGCAGAAGCGAGAATAGTTTCTAATAACTTGTTAAATCCGAAAAATTTGATAAAAATTGATCGTTCCGTAATTCCCAAAGCAGTCTTCGGCAACCCGCAAATAGCTAGTGTAGGTCCCACTGAAGATGACCTATTGAGAGATAAAGTCCCATACCTCAAATCCGTTAGAAACTATTCTGATACTGCATTTGGCTGGGCTATGGAAGATCAACAGGGATTCGTGAAGTTGCTAATCGATCCCGCCACCCGTCTTCTTCTGGGGGCTCATATCATTGGCTACCAGGCATCTACTCTTATTCAACAATTGGTCACCGCTATGAATGTTTCTATAACAGTTGACGAATTAGCTCGCAATCAGCTTTATGTTCACCCTGCGCTACCTGAAGTTATTGAACAAGCATTATTAGGTTTTGAAGAATAGGCAGAATAGGAAATATGAAAGAAATAAATAACGAAATCGCGTTGATCACCGGTGGTGCTTCCGGAATTGGTCTTTCGATAGGTAAACGTTTAGGCGAAGCAGGAATGAAAGTAGTTTTAGCTGATATTGAAGTTCCTGTTCTGGAAGAAGCTGTAGAGGAACTTAAAGAGCTCGGCTGTAACGCCATGGGGATTCACTGCGACGTAAGCGACATAACCTCTATGGAAGAAATGAAGACCCAGATCGAAGAAGAATTCGGTGCTCCTAAAGTGGTTTGTCTTAATGCCGGCGTAGGATTTGGTTCTTCTATTTCAGAAGCAACTATAAGTGACTGGGAATGGGTCATGGGGGTTAATCTATGGGGAGTCATAAATGGTTTACACACTTTCCTTCCATCGATAAAAGAAATAGACGAAGGGCACATTGTTTTCACCGCATCTATCGCTGGACTTATCTCTGTTCCAAATCTTGGACCTTACAACGCTACTAAATTTGCGGTCGTATCAATAGCAGAAACACTGCGTCAAGAATTATTAACAGAAAATTCTAAAGTAGGTGTGAGTTGTCTCTGTCCTGGGTTTGTATCAACAAACATATTTAACTCTGAAAGAAACCGTCCAGAGGGTCTACTTAACAGTTCAACTGATGACTNAACTGAAGAAGAACTTCTTCAAAGAGAAGCATTTATGGAGTGGATGGGCGCTAATGCTAAGCAACCTGGCGAAGTTGCCGAACTCGTGTATCAAGCAATTGCAAATGATAAGTTTTGGATTTTCACTGATGATCAGCATCTAAACGCTGTTAAATCAAGACATTCTTCAATAGTCANCGGTGACGAATTGCCATGGCCCGCACCGCCTCTGATAGATCTCTAATCATAAAGATTGAGCTTTCTTACGTGCCCACCTGTAGTCGGATTTTCCATTGGGTCCACGCTTNAGCTTCTCAACGAAGATCACACTTTTAGGTACTTTGTAGCCTGCTAAACGTTCTTTTACGTCTTTTAGCAACTCAGCCTCTCTCAAGGTTTCTCCTTTTCTAACTTCTACCAGCGCCGTGACTGCTTCCCCCCAGCGTTCATCAGGGAGACCCACTACATTACAGTCGACGACTAAAGGATTTATTTTTAAAGCTTCTTCGACTTCTTCGGGAAAAACTTTCTCACCGCCCGTGTTTATACACTCTGAACCTCTGCCCAATAGCGTGATGGATCCGTTTTTCTCAATTGTTGCCCAATCNCCAGGTATTGACCATCTTCTACCATTGATTGTTGGNAAGGTTGCTTCTGTTTTTTCAGGATCCTTGTAATATCCAACTGGCAACGGGTAACCCAACGCGAGTTTTCCGATTTTTTTAGAGCCAGGTTCAATTTCTTCACCATCCTCTGAAAGAACTCTCGTGTGCTCACCAAGAAAAAATTTTGCTGTGCCCGTATCTTTTTTTCTTCGCGAAGTTACTTGTTTACCCATGCCAGTTCCTTCACTAGAACCCAACGCATCCAAAATAGTGCAACTATGGAGATTCAGAAGACGCTCTTTCAGAGGGGCGCTGAACATCACACCTGATGACATCACGAGCCGCAAAGAAGAAATATCCCGAATAGTACCGTTTTCTAGGGATGCTTCAAGTTCGTCAATCATGGGTCGAGCAAAAGCGTCTCCGACAATTGTGAGCATTGTTACTTTGCACTTTTCTACCATTTCCCAAAGTTCTTTAGGGTCAAATGTTCTGGAAGAAAGCGTAGCTACCAATCCTCCATGCATATGAGTACCCAAAGCGGTGAGACTAGAAGTTCCATGCATTAATGGTGCAGCGCANAGTTGCCTTATCTCTTTACCTTCACCTGTAACTCTTTTAGCTATCTCGGCAGCTTCTTCGAAATTTTCCGGCACTTTCTCGCCAAGTGAACGAAAAGTTTCTGTCATCCCGCCCATAAGTCCGGCATGCGACCACATCACTGCTTTAGGACTGCCGGTTGTGCCACCCGTATAAAGAAACCAAAGGTCATCGCCTGATCTGTCGATCCGAGGCAGTGGGTCATTATTTACAGCGTCTTCATAATCGGTAATCCAATCCTCAGACGGGCCTTCACCAATTCTTAAAAAAACTTTCAGTTTAGGGCACCTTGAACGCACAGAGTCAACTCGTTCGGTCAGACTCGAATCGAATAGGAGTGCTTCGGCGTCGGCATTATTCAAAATGTAAGCTAACTCATCATCCAGATACCGATAGTTAACATTTGCGGGAATCGCCCTTATTTTAAAAGCTGCAAATTGACCTTCCAGATATTCCGAACCGTTGTAACAATAAAAAGCTACTTTTGAGTCACGTTTCAAGCCTTTTTCGGAAAAAGTTTTCGCTAACGATGCTGAACGCTTTTCAAATTCTTCCCAGGATTCTGAATTTTCACTCGAATATATAGCTGTCAGATCACCTATTTGGTCGCTAATTGCTTCCCATGCAGTAGCGATATTTAGATTCCCATAGGTTGCAGACACACTTTGAGGTTATCGCACTCATTTAATGAGACCTAGCGTGGGCCTAAAGCCCTCTATGATCTATGTAATGGGAAATACTTTTGGTTCTTTATTTAAAATTTCCACGTGGGGTGAAAGTCACGGAGGGGGTGTCGGAGTAGTTATAGACGGCTGCCCTTCTTTACTTCCCCTAACGGAAGCTGATATTCAACGTGATCTCGACAGGAGACGTCCGGGGCAGAGCAGGATTACAACTCAACGTGACGAATCAGACAAAGCGGAGATACTTTCGGGTGTATTCGAGGGAAAAACGATTGGAGCCCCAATTGCAATTTTGGTCAGAAACGAAGATGCAAAGCCTGCCGCATACGAACACCTGAAAGATACTTACAGACCTTCACATGCCGATTTCACTTATGAAGCTAAATACGGGATCCGTAACTGGCAGGGCGGTGGCCGCTCTAGCGCACGCGAAACGATAGGAAGGGTGGCTGCTGGTGCAGTGGCCAGAGCGCTTTTAAGTGAAACAACCCAAATAGAAGTTATCGCTTGGGTTTCACAAATTCATAATATAAAAGCAAATGTCGAAACAGAAACTGTCAATATAGATGACATAGAGGCAGAAATAACTCGATGTCCCGATCACGACGCATCAGAAGCGATGACTGCCGCAATAACTGATGCGAGAAAAAATGGCGACTCGCTCGGAGGTATCGTCACATGCCTGGTAAGAGGTGTGCCTCCTGGCCTTGGAGTTCCTGTTTTTGACCGAATTGAAGCCGACTTAGCCAAAGCAGTTCTCTCATTACCTGCATCTAAAGGTTTTGACATAGGCAGCGGATTCTCTGCTGTTGAAATGACAGGAAGTGAGCATAATGACGCATTTGAACCAGGTGCTTCCAGTCCAGTCACTACCTCTAACCATTCAGGCGGTGTGCAAGGCGGAATTACAAACGGCTCTGAAATAATCTTCCGTGTGGCGTTCAAACCCACAGCAACGATCTCCACTCCTCAAGAGACAGTCGACAGCAGCAACAAACCAGTCACTTTAGAAGCTAAAGGACGACACGACCCGTGTGTTTTACCAAGAGCTGTTCCTATGGTCGAAGCTATGACTCTTCTAGTAATGGCAGACCATTGGCTTAGGAATCAATCTGCAAAAATTCCCACTCAATGATATTTTCTTCAAGCTCAATTAAACTACTTAATGAGGTATGAAATGAACAATGAAAACAATGCGGAAGCTTCACAGAGGTTTCAAACAAACCTTCCGTTGATGCATGAAATCCCCACTTTCGAAAACTTTGAAGAAGAAAGACAACATAGAAAAGAGCGACTAGCAGCAGCTTTTAGAATTTTCGGGCGTTATGGCTTTAGCGAAGGAGTAGCTGGGCACATAACTGCAAGAGACCCAGAAGAAACGGAGTGTTTCTGGGTTAATCCATTTGGTATGAATTTCAGTCACATATCTGTTTCCGATCTTCTATTAGTTGATCACAACGGTGACGTGATTGATGGAAATTATGCTGTGAATCAGGCGGCATTTGCCATTCATTCTGCTATCCACATGGAGCGACCCGAGATTGTCGCTGCAGCACACTCTCATTCGCTTTTCGGAAAGGCATTCTCGTCGCTTGGAAAAATGCTTGACCCTTTAACTCAAGATAGTTGCATATTTTACAACAATCATGTTTTATTCGATGATTACACAGGAGTAGTACTTGACCCACTTGAAGGTAAAAGAATTGCTGCAGCTCTAGGTCACTGCAAGTCGGCAATACTTAAAAATCATGGTCTTTTAACATTAGGTGAAACCGTAGACGAAGCACTTTGGCTTTTCGTTACGATGGAAAGAACCTGTCAAGCCCAATTGCTCGCAGACGCTGCTGGCGGCACTCACCCGATAGATGATGAAACAGCAGATCTAACCAATAAACAAATTGGAAATGCTTTCTCAGGTTGGTTCAGCGCTCAGCCTTTATTTGACAAAATATTAGTTGATGAACCCGACTTACTCGACTAATGAAATTATGCTGCGTCTGATAAAAAAAGTCTTTCAATATCACTTCTATAAAGAATGTGGATATTCAGATCAGGTCTTTGCGCCCGCAACCTTCTGACTTTTCGATTTTTCCTTGTTACCAGCGACTGTTTTAATGTCGTTACTTCTAGGTATAAATTATGCTCCGGTAAGAAAAAATCTGGCGTGAATGCAGACCTCGGCTGGCCTTGCGAGTCTCGCTCCAAAACGAAAGTTGTTGGTTCATATTCCCACTTGATTCCATAAAAATCTAACAAAGCTGATATTCGTTCTTCGGACTCGTGAGCAAATTGAGATGACTCTCGTTCCGGAAGTTTTCTAAGTTCACCCATTGAAGCAATCTCTCCTTACTTTTCGGGCCACTATTGACCAACCGCCTTATGGTCGATATCCGTGCTGTATCTTTCGTCTCCCGGGAAAAGTTCCACGATTTTCGCATCAAGATCTTCTTTGACGCCTGCCATTGGCAAAATGTTTAGAACACCTTGTCCGTTATGAATAAGATCGATTATCTCGTCTTCCCCACGTTGAACCATTACGGAGGCGCCTTGGATTACTAAATTGACTTGCACTACATCTTCATCCAGTTTCTCTTCAAGAAAATCGAAAACTTTTCGGATCAAAGCCAGACGTATTCCTGCATCTATTAGTGCCTTGACAGCTTTCAATTTGAGTAAATCCCGATATGTATATCTACGTTTCGTTCCACTGCCGCTGGCGTCGGAGAGCGATGGCCTTATCAGATCTGTTCTAGCCCAGTAGTCCAATTGTCTATATGTAATACCAACAATTTTTCTGGCTTCGTCACCGCTATAACCTTGTTCTTGAACCATATTTTTTCCCTCTCTCGCGCGAAAAAAAAGTTTGATTCTCATATTTCGCTCAGAGAACTACATTGATGTTATTCAACAGGTTAGAACGTAACGAGCTCGCGGTCAACAATCAAGTATCATAAAGATTCAGTTTTTTACACTAAATGGCTTCAACCAGCGAAATCTTCAGGGTTTACGTTGTCAAGAAATTCCCGAAATTGCTCCACTTGGTCATCTGAAATTGGTTCATCTTCCTCAGGAGGCGCTATATATCCGGCTTCTTCAAGAACTTCCTCTTCCACAAAAACTTCAGCCCCCATACGAACCGCTAACGCAATTGCATCGGACGGTCGCGCTGAAAGAGCGTCAACGCCTGCGGGTCCCCGTAAGTAAATGTCAGAATAAAAAGTTCGATCCCTTAGTTGTGTTATTACNACCCTTTCGAGGGTCGCTGAAAAAGTCTCCATAACCGTGACAAAAAGATCGTGTGTCATTGGTCTCGGCGGTTCTTGACCAGCAAGAGTTAAACCTATGGCAGTCGCTTCTGGTAAACCTATGAATATTGGCAGGAGCCTCTCCCCTTCTTTTTCACGAAGAAGTATCACAGGAGTGTTGGAAGGTAAAACCTGCTGGACTCCTACTACTTCCATTTCATTCATTCTTGCCTCCAAAACTATTAACTAACATTCAACTATTTCTTTACCGCGCGCAATTTTTACTATCTCATCTGACAATTCAGATCCCCCNTCTGCAAATTCTTTATCTAGAAGNTCTTGATTTGCAGATACAACTGANGGAAGATTTCTGAACATCCCAAGATGATCAATTCCATANCCGACAATAAAGCCTTCTTGCAGAACGAAACCGGAGTACTCAACTTCGACTGGAAGCACTCTACGGTCGGAGCGGTCAAAAAGTGTGCAGACCCTAACTTCTGCTGGCTGATGAGTCTCCAGGTGGCGCCGTAGAAAATCCAACCTAAAGCCGGTATCTACTACGTCTTCGACCAATAAAACGTTTCGACCTGAGACATCGATTCCCAAATCGCGTGTGAGTCTAACTCTTCCAGTATTTTCCTGAAAAGAAGTTAATGCTAGAAAGTCTGTCTCTATTTCCTGAGTAAGTTTTCTGACTAAATCAGCGAGAAAAGGCAAACACCCTTTTAGCACACCTACGACGACATCTCCTTTATTCAGATAGTCGTCAAGCTCACTAGCCAATTCCGTAACTCTGGCGTCAATTTGTTGTTGATTTTGTAATAATTTAGGAAAATCCATCTCACCAAGTTTCTAGTCCATCTAAGGAGAGTTTTAGTAGACACTTGTGAATTTCTCTACCTAATATGACAACTTCATCCAATTCTCGCTTGGCTTCACTTCTGGATTCGACGTCTCCACTTTTGGTTTTAGCTGAAAACAANTGTTCGATAACACCTGCTTCTCTTTGAGCTGCGACCAGATACATGCGNAGATGCCNNGTCTCCATTCCTAGCTCAAAAAGACGTTTTGCTGATTTAATTGTCAATAAAGCNTCACCTTCAAAGATTTCTTTACTTCCNACTCTTCTACCTTTTACCACGCCCAATTCAATTAATTCTTGGATTTTCTCTGTTTCAAGGCCTGAGGCNGTTGACAACCCTTCAATATCTAAGCTGATTCCCGAAACAACTGGGGGCTTNTTTCCGCTCACTTTTGAATCAGACTTTTGATTTTCATTATCCGATTTGACTTCAATACCGGTGCGCTCTAATCGTTCTTTTATAACTTTGAGTGGAACAAAATAATCTCTTTGTTGTCGAAGGATCCACTCCAATTTCGCCAAATCAATAGCAGAGAACTTCCTNTAACCCGATTGGGTCCTAGTCGGCTCAANCAAACCTTGGGATTCCAAATACCGGATTTTTGAAACGGTAAGTTCAGGGAACTCCTCAATTAAGCTTTCACAGACTTGACTTATGTTAAATAGTTCGTGCTCTGACAAGTCAACATTCCATCAGTTATCGGCTATTCCATGAAAAAAGACAAGTTTGAAGCGTCCAATTTGAAGCACATCACCATCTGTCAATTCTTCAGAACGAACGCTTTTAGCGTTCAAATAAGTGCCATTTAAAGAACCGACGTCCGACACCGTGTAAATACTCTCGTTTCTTTTAATAATCGCGTGTCTTCTAGAAACTGTGACATCATCGAGAAAAATATCTGCGTCTTTTTCTCGCCCTACAGAAATTGATTCAGAATCAAGTGCGTAGCGCGAACCTGAGCGGGGTCCAGACTCTATAACAAGTATTCCTATATCTGTTTCAAAAATTTCTCGATCTAAACGGTGTGGGATTTCCGGATCCATTTCGATCGCATCGGTTACTTCATCATCACTAAAAATTTTAAATCCTCCGTTTCCTCTAATTACCCCTCTAAAAGAAGACGATAAGAATCGGCATCCAAAAGTCCACTTATCGGACCTGAATCTTCTTTATTCATTAAACAGACCCAGCCCTCTCCATACGGATCATCATTTATTTTCATAGGGTGCAATTCCAAATCATCATTCACCTCGAAAACTCTTGCTGTTAAAGGGGCCGATATTTCCGAAACGGACTTGCTCGATTCCACTTCACCTAAAATTTCACCTTTTTCTATTAGTAAGTCAACTTCCGGAAGATCCACAAAAACAACCTCCCCTAGGGCATCTTGCGCGTAATCGGTGACACCTACGCGAATAAGACCATCTTCTTCCATTCGGACCCATTGATGGTCTTCAGAATACATAAGGTCATCAGGGATGTTCATAATTTGAAACTAGCGGCAAAAGTGCCATTTTTATAATGGGAGAAAAAAATTACTTGAAAGAACTACTTGCTATCTCGAATTTCTTTAAGCGCTTCAGCTGCAAGAGGTACATACATGAACGCAGCAAACCACGAAATAATGAGCCCCGGAACTCCTGTAACGTAAGCGAATACAGCAAAAAAATCGCTTATCGAAATTGTTGATTCACCCGCTAAAAAAGAAGGGACCGCAAACAGCATTGCGAAAGTTCCTGTCTTGCCCCACCATAAAACATCGATTCTTCTAGCTCCCAAAAGAGCCAATGAAACGGTAGCTCCGCCGACAAGCAATTCTCTTACAAGAGCCAACAAAGCAAACCAGATCGGAATTGAACCATCAACTATTAATGAAGGAATAGAAACTATGAGCAAGAGCCTGTCGGCGGTTGGGTCGAGAATTTTTCCTAACTCCGAAGTTTGGTTGAACCGTCTGGCGATCCAGCCATCAACCCAGTCGGTAGCCCCGAGTACCGCTAAAAGAATCGCTGCCCATGACCTACTTTCAATTCCAAAAAGAATCCACACGAACAAAGGAATACAGAGGAGTCGCAGCACGCTTATAAAATTAGGAACAGTAAAGATTCTGTCACTCATTATTTAAATCTATCTATCTTCGAATACAGAATCCCCACATGGCCGCGTTTGACCAAAGTAGTAATACTTGGAAAGCTAGTATCCATGTCAACTATTTTCACTCAGATACTCGAAAGGGGAATTCCGGGACACATCCTATGGGAAGACCCAAAGTGTTTCGCTTTTTTGGACATACGGCCGCTTAATCGTGGTCATACACTTGTTGTACCGACTCAAGAAATCGATATGTGGACCGACTTGCCCGAAGAGACAGCTTCTCACTGCATGAAAGTTGCAAAAAAAATCGGAGAAGCTCAAATGAAAGCATTCAAACCGAAACGTATTGGTCTAATGATCGCAGGATTTGAAGTGCCACATGTGCATTTACATGTAATACCGATAAACGATATGAGTAATCTTGATTTCGCTAATGCCAATACAAATATCTCAAACGACGAACTGCTATCAGATCTAAAGAAATTGAAAGATTGTCTTAGTGAAATTGATTAAAGAATTAAGGATTAATCCACTCCTGGTTTACGAATCCAAGTCTGAATCCCTTCAGCTTCATAACGTTTTTTAAATCCTATTTTGATCATTTTCTCCTCAAATTTAATCAACTCCGAATTCGACCAATCGGCAATATTTTCGTCAAAAATTACCGCATCTAAATGTTTAAATTGTTCGCTACTGGGAATGAAAGGAATATCGACTTCTAGAACATAAGCGTTTTTACGTTCTGCAATTTCCGAGTACATATTTGCCGGCGCCGCAACGCTCGCNTCTTCACCAAGCCAAAACACAGATGTGACTCTAGCAATGTCAGTATCGTCTCTTTTACCCCATTCCCAGGGTTTTTCGAATGGAGAGGAAGCTGAATCNCGGATAAAAAAAACGGCAGCCGTCAATAACAACACNGTTAAAATTTTCCTACCTACGATAATCCGGCTAACACCAGAGGATCCCATTTTCATAAGCGCATAAGTCGCTGCGATAAAAACAAAGGCAAGTACAGCTATATCTTGTTGTGGGTTACCTAATACTCCAACAGGAACATCAGCTATCAGATAAAAGATAAGTAAAGGAACTCCTGGCAAGACATACCTTAAATGGATGAGTGGCAAAAATAGAACTGGCGCAATAATTAGAATCACTTGCTCAAAGTTGCTTCTAACTAGCAAATCCTTAAGTAAACCCAAAGGGTCAGACAGCATTCCGAAAACTGCATCTAAAGAGCTTCCTCCAAAATGCCGGAAGGCAGCAATATGCGGATAGCCACCAGAGCCGATTGCGGGTTGCAGCCAAAAGGCCATAATCAGAAACCACGCCAAACCACAAAAGGAAATTATTCTGCCAGCAACTTTTTTATTTTCTAGTAAAAAAATTACTCCGATCGCTACCACTGCCAGCCCTAGGTCTGCACGCGAAGCTAAAACAAGAAAAATCAGACCTGAACTCAACCACCATTTTTCGTAGTATCCAGCTAGATATGCAGCCAAAAGAGCAGGTATAGCTACAACCTCGGGATGGAAACCTGCAAGATTTAAATTATGCACAGAAGGGTGGAGAGAATAGGCAAAAGTTAGAACCGCTGCGCCTCCAGTTCTTAAATTTGCGGGACCTCTGGCTATTCGCCATATCGGCACAACAGCAAGCCCTAATGCTAGAGACTGGATAGTCAATAGAAACTCTCCAGTCGGAAACAATCGCGCAACTACCGATATAGGCCAAAATAACCATGCAGCTTGAAGTGCGAAGATATTTAACCCCAGTTGAGTAACCTCTGGGGATTCTCCTATCGACATTAGATATGAAGCCTGCATATAGTAACCGATCTGCTCCCCCACGCTAAGATCTCTGAATCTTGATAGAGAAAGAAGAATAAGCGACAAACTAAGCAAAAAAGCTCCGAACCAGGGAATGATACGATCAGCTATCGGAGAATCAAATTGTGCTTGCCATCTCAAAAATGTTATATCTACTTTTCTACGTAAATTAACTATGGTTGTCGTGACTTGTTCACTAGTACGCTCTAGATTTTTAACGCTGAATGCGCCTTCTTGGTCGAAAAGGAACCTTTTTCTATTCAATGATGCACGACCCTGCTATTGGACCTTTAGAACCTATACCCAAATCTATTTCAAGTTCATCTCCCGAGGCGCCCCCAAATTTGGGTATAACTACATTTTCTACACCTTCTGGGACTTCAATTGTTCCTCGCACTGATAGCACTTCCCATCCATTCATTCCTGCAGTAGGACTTTCTATAGAAAATCTGACTTTCTCAGCCCAACCAACACCACCTTCAGGGAGTTTCTGGGGATTGTTTTTTTGAGGGATAGTTATTGGAAGAATAAGTACAGAAGTACCCAGACATGTAGGTTGCGTTTTAGTCCCTTGAACTCGTGAAGGGCAATTGGCAGTTGAACCGGCGTAGTAAAGAACATCCAATGGTCTTAGATTGCGTGTAGTCACAGACACCATCGTGCATGACTGCGAAACCCATCCATCAGGTCCCACTAAAGCAATTTGACCCTCCCCGTATTGAAAAACAGTAGCGTTCAATGCACCGGGAAGGATTGGAAGCGCTTCATTAGGAACATCCACTTTTATACGATCCATCAATTTCTCTTCGCCTTGCTTCACCGCCACAACCTGTTCAGCGGTAGCAACTAAGGCAGGTTCGGTTACAGGGTTAAACAGATCGAGATAGCTATTTTTAGATTCGACACTCTCGTTGCTAGACACTGCAGAGAAGCGTAAACCCAACCCAACCCTCTCTTCAGAGTCACTTGTTAAAGATTTAAGTGCAAAGAACATAACAAGAAGTAAACCAATAGCTATTCCTGCCGCAATTAAACGTCTTAATAGAGCGCTCTGGAGCTCTGTTGCTACTGCCGCTTCACTTCGCCTTTCGGCTCTAGATCTTGGCCCAAACGCTTCGGATCTGCTACCTCCGCTTAATAGAGTCGCCCAACTCTTTACGGTTTCTTCCGGGAAACGAAGAGCCAAACGAGCAAACTCTTCTTCTTCATCTGGCCCGAAAAGTAGCAGCAAGTCATTTTCTTGTGCGAACTGGACCGGATCCGCTGCTTCAACTATGTCGCGGTCTCCTGCTAAACGTGTTAAGAACTTTTTTATTTCTTCATCAGCTTCTTCTAAGGACCATTTAGCTCCCGGNGTNACCTGGTAGGCAGCTACCGGTGAATTAGATGATTTNCTCGCCCGAAAAAATGTNTGTCGCCTNCTGCGCGTTTCTTCNGANGTTCCCAATTCTTGATTTGGTTCTTTCNCCAATTCGGTTACGTCTTGATCTGAACTTTCTTCGTCTAGTTGATTTTCGCTATCCGTATCGTCCATGTCGCCCTCTGTNTCCNCNCAAGAGGCTACGCAATAGACGCNCCTGAGGTGAGTCACTTGAAAGTTTTTATTTACAATTATTAACTTGACACTTCATTCGCAATACTAGGCATTAGTCTCGTCCGACGGTCGACATTTTAAGGATTTCAGGAGATTAACGTATGAGAAATAGAGGTTTAAAATTTTTTATTTTAATTTCTTTACTCGNATCTGCCTGTTCNAGCACTGATAGNCAANCAGGTNAAAGAACAACTTCTGATGAAACAACAAGGACATCAATAAGTCAAGCNACTGNAAGCACAGACAATAAAAATACCGATANNANTTCATCTGGTCNGGCTAAAAATGATGANATGGAAATTNGTCAATCTGAGNAAAGTGCCCAATACTTTAAAGATTTTTCNTCANATTTCANTGAAGNGAATTCTAAAATCGACCGAGCTCATCCATTCCAAACCCTAGATTCATTTTGCACNNCTTANCCTCCTGTCAAAGAAGANATANTCCCTGCAACTGTTCAAGTANAAAAGGGTGATTCGCTTGCAAAAATAGCATCTAAGTATGACTTGACACTCAAAGAGATACTTGACATGAATAACATTGCTAATCCGAATTTAATTTTCATCGGACAAGAAATTCGTGTTGGAGAAGAACTTCAAATAGGGCTTGGTCCGCAATCTACAGGTAGAGGAATAACGGAAAACTCCGTTTCTGTAGTCACAATAAACTCTTCAAATGACGAGTTGAAGAGTTTCGGTTTCGAAGATTTCAGCGGTGACGCAACAGAGATATTTTCTTCTTTCGTCCAAATCCTTAATGAAGACTGCGGAGGTTTCCACAGCAGAAAAATCGATCTTCAAGAAGTAACTACTTCTCCATTGGAAGCCTTCGATGTAGATATTTCAACTTTGGGAAATCTTGCCTGCCTGAACGCTACTAAAGAAATCCCATCTGTAATAGTGGTCGATATTTCTCAGTTCTCTGGACCTTTGGAGAATTGCGTTGTTGACGAACAGAAAACAGCTTTATTAACAACAAAAGTTTTATCCAACCAAAATGCAATTAGCTCCGACAACAGACTTCTACTTGACTCCTTCAGTACCGAACAAGCTCTTTCTATGATGCTCAGCTTTGCTGAAAATGAGGGCCTTTTAGTAGATCAATCCATCGCCATAATCGCAGACGACTCATTAGGCAACTATGAATCTGTGATAAAGGGACTCGTCGAACCGCTTCGCAACCTTAACTATGACCCAGAATTTTATTTTCTGAACTGTGAGGGTGGAATCTTTTGCAATGCAGGAATGGAAAAAACTATTGCCGCACTTGCGGCGAAACCACCTGATATTCTCTTCCCCACACTTAATCCATTTTCGTTACCTGAATTATTAACTCAAATGCTTCAAAGTGGTATACCGAAACCACAAATAATTCAGTCCGCTTTCAATTACCAAGACGACGAACAGTCAACTGATCACATCTTGAACTACGGAGGCAGCAATGTTGCCGATTACTACGACGGAACTATAATTTTTTCTTATCCCTACGTGGAAATTCAAAGAATCAGAGAGAAACAATTTTCACCTTTTGAAAAGATGTGCATTGACGAGTACTCACGTGTTTCCAGCCTAGATCAACATATTGTCGAACCGCGACGGACTGAAACCGTTTTGAGAATTTGTTCGGTAGCTCGTTATATTGCCAGAGCCCTCTACGATGCGGGAGTTAACCCGACTCGGCGAAAAATTCATGAATCTCTATCTGGTCTTGGCCATGTAGACAGTCCCGGCCTTTCTTTGGGTTCGTTTACTCCAGATAAACCGACAAGACCTTCATCGATCCAACAGATGCAATATCGATTCCCGTGTGCCCTCAATCTAGAAACAGAAATTCAAAATTATTCAGGTTGCATTCTTCCCGTTGCTTCACCAGAAAGCATTTTAACGAATTGAATCAAAGTCTAATTTCATAGTAGAGATTTGTCGGATCTTCCACTTTATGCTGATGAAAAAAAGTAAATCCGGCTTCTTTTATCATCGCCGACAGTAAATCTGGATTCAAACCTAGAGTTCCCAATCCGAGCGTATCAGTATCTGACATTGCAGAAGACAAGCACGTAGTTATCGAAGTGGCGTACATTAATGCCAGTACAGGATTTCTTAAATTATCGGTCCAAGTAGCAGAAGATTTAATTTCTTTAACCAATAGAGTTCCGTCCTCTTTTAATGCACCGTGGATTGCTTTGAGTGCCAAGTCGGGTCTTGGCATGTCATGCAGGCAGTCTAATGTCATCACAAAATCAGCATCAGCTGAATCAGGGATACTTTCGGCGCCAATGGCGAAAAGTTCCACGTTTTCATATGACGAAAATCTTTCGCGAGCTACTGCGATAGCCCTACTTGAGGGGTCACACCCAATAAAAGTTGATTCAGGAAATGAATCGGCTAAAAGTTCTATAGCCAGTCCTGTTCCGCAACCTACATCGATGACTCTTGCTCCTTTTCTCATCTTGTCTTCTACGCCGTTTAACAGCGGTAGAACCTGTGAAACCAGCAACGCTTTGGACATTGGTCCACACATGGCTTCAACTGCATGTTCCGATCCATCTCCTTGTCCGTCATAACTCAATCCGATTCCGGTTTTAAAAGCTTCTGCTATTCCATCTATAACTTCAATTGGTTTTAAGTTTGCAAAAACTGCAGCTGCATAAGTGGGCTGGTCAGATTGAGCTAAAACAGCAGCGGCTTCGGGTTCTAATTCGAAATTGCTTCCATCAGAAGTTTTGATCAGACCTGCTGCCGCATTACAGCGAAGCCACTCCAGAATCCATCTCTCGTGACATTCTGTTGATTCAGCTAAGTCTTCTGAAGTGATATTTCCAACTCCATCCATCGCTTCATAGAGACCCAAACGGTGACCTAGATGAATTACCAAAGAAACCATTTCACCTTGTTTAAATAGCCACGTATCTAACGAGTATTTCAACAATTTTTCTAGGTCAAGATCTTCATCCACTTAAACGTCTCCTTCTCCTATAGAAATCCAAAGTTTGCCATCCTTCTCATAACAAGGCATAACTTCAATACTTCCCTTAGGGTCTCGCCTGCCTTTTACGTTCTCTTTGCAACCTTCTCCAGTTGTTGAAAAACGCCAAAAGTGAGTGGTGCAAATGATTTCTTCCCCTGCAACTACACCTTGATAAGCAAGATGTGTCCATTGGTGTGGGCATCGGGCTTCCATAGCGCACAACTCGCCTTTTTCCGTCCTCCATACAACTAAATCACGTCCGTCGATCGAGGTTTCGGTTATCTGACCCGACTCAGGCAGTTCTACTTCAGTTATTTTATATCTACCTTCTACTGACAAAGGTCAGACATCCAAATATCTAGTTACGGCAAAGGCCGAGCCGATCATTCCTATCGCCGCTCCAATAACCAGTATCCAAATACTTGTATTCCATACGAATCCATCTGGAACTGCGAAACCTCTAAAAAGAGGAACCGCTTCTGACTCCTGGAAGTAAGCGAGAACTTTGCTATCGACAACAAACAAAGCTGGAACTGCGAGCCCAGCTCCCATCAACCCGTGGATAGTTCCTTCCAACATAAATGGTATTCGTATAAACCAATTTGTTGCTCCTACCAATTTCATGACTTCAATTTCAGTTTTACGGGCTGATATAGCAGTGAAAACAGTGTTCAAAATAAGCACGGCCGAAACTGCCACAAGAACTATTGCTGCCAATAGAAGGGCCTGACTCACTCTCGTTGAAAAATCTTCTATTTGTCGAATCGCCTCAGTCGCAGTTGCAACCTCTTTAACCCCAGGTTGTTTTGAAAACTGTCTAGCCAATTCTGTTACATTGTCTGCATCCGGATCACTTGGAACAATACGATAAGAAGGAGGCATTATTTCGGGTGTTACACTCTCCACCAATTCAGGCTTATCAACAAAAAGCTCTCGGAACTCTTCATAAGCTGCAAATTTATCAACATAGACATACTCCTTAATTGCAGGACTTGTATCTAGGACTTTTCTGATCGCCTCATTTTGATTTTCCAGTGCATCAGCATTCATAAAGACAATGAACTCAACTCCTTCCTGGAATTGCGCCGTTGCCTGATTTGCACCTTCTCTGATAAGCAAAGAAGAGCCGACTAACGCCAAAGAAATAGCTACAGTCAAAATCGCTGCGAGAGTTAAGCTGAGATTTCGCCAAAGACTGACAAAAGTCTCACGAATAAAATACCAAAATCTAAAAATCATCTCAATCGGCCCTTGCGATCATACGAAATGGCTTCATTCGTAAACCCCACGGGATTCATCACGAACGAGCATCCCCCTGTCTAACTCGATTACCCTGCGTCTCATTGTGTCTACAATTCCACGATCATGAGTGGCCATAACGACAGTAGTGCCACTCCGATTAATTCTGTCNAAAAGCCGCATAATACCTACGGAGGTTGCGGGGTCTAGATTTCCAGTTGGTTCATCTGCCAGCAGTATCAGGGGNCTATTTACGAAAGCTCTTGCAATTGAAATTCTTTGCTGTTCNCCACCTGAAAGTTCTTCTGGAAGNCGATCTGCTTTTCTTGANAGACCAACNAGTTCTAAAATTGCAGGAACCTGACGTTTGATNATAGGTCTNGGCCTTCCTATAACTTCTAGAGCAAANGCCACATTTTCNGTTACAGTCTTTTTTGGTAAAAGTTTGTAATCTTGAAATACGTAACCGATGTTGCGACGCAAGTAAGGAACCTTCCAGGAACTGAGAGAGCTAACGTCTTTTCCGGCAACTAATATTTTCCCAGCATCTGGAACTTCTTCCCTATTAATCAATCGTATAAAAGTTGATTTACCCGAGCCTGAGGGGCCCACCAGAAACACAAACTCGCCCCTCTGTATTTCCGCAGATGCTTCCCTAAGAGCTACTACTTCACCNTTATAGGTCTTCGTGACGGTTTCAAAGCGAATCATTTTAATCTCCTAGGAGGTCCCCATTAATGAAAAGTTGAAGATTGCAATCCATTTCAATCGTTAAATCTCTCATAAAAAATAAATTTCTGCACTGCGGAGAAGGTACCAGAAAGGTTACAACAATACATTTCATTGAGGTTTCTTCATATAATTTATCGCGCTCTATTCCAACGTAGGTAAGACTCTATAAATTCATCCAGGTCGCCATCAAGCACTCTAGCCACATCACCAATCTCAAAATCTGTCCTCAAGTCTTTAACCATTTGATAGGGCTGTAAAACATAGGAGCGTATTTGACTTCCAAAGTCAACATTCGANTGTTTACCGCTTATTTCAGCAATTTGCTCATCACGACGCTGCCTCTCAAGATCAAGCAGTTTTGCGGCTAGCATCTGCATAGCCCTGTCACGATTCTGATGTTGACTTCTCTCATTTTGACACGAAGTGACTATTCCGGTTGGGGTGTGAGTGATTCGTACCGCTGAATCAGTTACATTTACATGCTGACCTCCTGCTCCAGAAGATCTATAAGTGTCAATACGTAATTCNGTTTCATCAATTTCTATCTGTTCNGTAACTTTTTCAAAAAAGGGAACTACTTGAAAAGAAGCAAAAGCTGTGTGTCTTTTAGATTCTTTATTAAATGGTGATATACGCACTAATCTATGAACACCTCTTTCACTTTGAAGAAATCCAAAAGCGTGACGTCCTCGCACAATAAACTCAGCCGAGCTGATTCCCGCTTCAGTTCCCGGTGAGACTGAATCTAGTTCTATATTCAAACCTTTATTTTCAGCCCATCTGGTATACATGCGCAATAACATTTCAGCCCAATCTTGTGCATCAGTACCACCAGCTCCTGACTGGATCTGACAAACAGCGTCTTCAGCGTCGTATTCTCCCGAAAGAAGACTTTGAACTTCTAAAGAATCAAAATCGTCTGCCGTTTCAGAAATTAATCTTTGAATCTCTTCATCCAAACTTTTATCTTTTTCTTCCGCTGCCATTTCAATCAGGGTCTCAGCATCTTCTATTCGTCTCTCCAGAGCGGAATAACGCTCTAAATCTTCAAGCACTCTTGACAGGTCAGTCTGAACTTGACGGCCTTTATCTTGATCATTCCAAAGGTTGGGATCGGANGATTCTTCTTCTAGGGAAAGTTTCTGATCTTTGCGTTCGTCGATCTTAAGATATTTTTCAGCTTCGCTAAGACGTTGCCGAAGAATTGAAATTTCCTCTGGAAAATCATTCATTTATAATTATTTCTCCTAAAAGCATTAAAGGTCAATTCGAATAATTGCCCCGTTATCAACGACCGTGACAATGTTTAAATTTTCGTCCAGATCCACAATGGCAAGGGGAATTTCTAGGAGTTGATTCTTTCAAGTCTTTTGTTTTCTGTTCAGTAACTACTTGTCTACTCTCTTTTACTTCTGGTGGGGCGCCTGCTGCCATCGCGACAGCTGCCGCTCCTGTTACGGGACCCTCGGGGCCACTTGTTGTNACCTCTTCNGGTGTTCGGTCTTCATTGTCAGGAGATGACAACTGAACTCGCATGATGTAACGGACCAGGTCTCTTTGTAGGAGTTCTGTTAATTGCTGGAAAAGTTCAAAACCTTCTCTTTGCCATTCAGTAGTTGGGTCTTTTTGCGCCATTGCTCTCAGATGAATACCGTCGCGTAGATGGTCCATTTCATATAGGTGTTCTTTCCATCTTTGGTCGATTATTCTNAGCATGACTTGTCGTTCAACTTCGCGTAAAGTTTCCAAACCTAAATCTTTTTCTCGGGATTCAAAAGCTTCGAGAGCACTTTCTGTTAAAAATTCTTCAAGGTCAGAAATATTTTGAATCGAATCAAAATCACTCAAAGTAATACTGTTCGGCCAGTAACCATTTACTTCATTTAATAACCCTGTTAAGTCCCAATCTTCAGGCAACTCTTCTGNGCAAAATGTCTCGAGTGTTTCACCAACAACTCCATTGATAGCTTCTATTACAGAATCTCTGAGATCGGCGCCATTCAGTATTTCATTTCGTCTTCTGTATATGACCTTCCTCTGCTCGTTCATGACTTCGTCATACTTCAAAACATTTTTTCTGGCTTCAGCATTTTTTTGCTCGACCGTGGTTTGAGCACGCTCTATAGCTTTTGAGACCATGTTTGATTCAATTGGTACATCTTCAGGAAGAGTTCTGTCCATAACATTTTTCAAAGCTCCGGAAGCAAAAAGCCTCATCAGTTCATCTTCCAGAGATAAATAAAATCGACTTTCGCCTACGTCGCCTTGTCGACCACTACGTCCCCTTAGCTGATTGTCTATTCGTCTACTTTCATGACGCTCCGTACCTAAAACATAAAGTCCCCCGCTCTCAAGAACTTTCTCTCCGAAAGTTGACGGGTTGCCTCCGAGCATTATGTCGACACCCCTTCCAGCCATATTTGTTGCAACTGTAACCGCACCTGGTCGCCCAGCTTGTGAAACTATGTCAGCCTCTCGAAAGTGCTGTTTTGCATTTAGAACTTCGTGATTGATTCCGCGTTTTTCTAGTTCACGTGAAATTTTTTCTGATTTTTCAACGGAAATAGTTCCAACAAGTACAGGTTGACCTTTTGATTGCCTTTCAACTATGTCACTTACTAATGCCTGAAACTTGCCTGCCTCTGTCTTGTAAACAAGGTCAGGTCGATCATCTCTAACCATTGGTTTATGCGTAGGAATAGTTACTACCTGTAGACCGTAAATACCTGACAACTCCGCTGCTTCTGTGGAAGCTGTTCCTGTCATGCCGGAGAGCTTTTCATACATCCGGAAATAATTCTGCAAAGTAATCGTGGCGAGAGTCTGATTTTCTTCTTTTACTGAGACCTTTTCTTTTGCTTCAATGGCTTGATGTATTCCGTCCGACCATCTGCGGCCCTCTAATACACGTCCGGTGAATTCATCAACGATTCTCACTTCACCGTCAGACACGATATAGTCACGGTCTTTTTGGTAAAGCTCTTTTGCCTTAATCGCTGAATGCAACTGATGAACCAGATTAGATGAAACTTGATCATAGAGATTTTCAACTCCTAAAGACCTTTCAACTGCTCTCACGCCTTCTTCCGTGGGAGCAATAATACGTTTTTCTTCATCTACGTCATAATGTGTGTCACGTTTTAAATTTCTAACTACTGAAGAAAATTTTTTATAAAGCTCTAAAGCGTCACTCGCTTTACCACTTATTATCAAAGGTGTTCTAGCCTCATCGATCAAAATCGAATCCACTTCATCGACGATGCAGAAGGCATGACCACGCTGGCTGAGTTCATTTTTACTTAAAGCCATATTGTCGCGTAGATAATCAAAGCCGAGTTCATTGTTAGTGCCATAAGTGATGTCAGATAAATAAGCTTGTCTTTTTTCAACCCGATCAGAAACAGAAGGTACGACTAACCCCACAGACAAGCCAAGCCATTTGTGAAGCTGCCCCATCCATTCACTATCTCTAGTAGCCAAATAGTCATTGACCGTGCAAAGATGAACCCCTTTACCGGTTAGACCATTCAAATACGCCGCAAGAGTTGATACAAGAGTTTTACCTTCGCCTGTTCTCATTTCCGCCACCCAACCGAGGTGGAGAGCTATGCCTCCCATCATCTGAACGTCATAATGACGCTGTCCTATGACCCTACGCGCAGCTTCTCGAACAACAGCAAATGCTTCAACCAGTAGATCATTTATGTCTTCGCCTCTTTCCAGTCTCTGTTTAAACTCATCTGTTTTTGACTGAAGAGCATGGTCTGATAATTTTTCTATTTCTGGTTCGAGCGAATTTATGTCGGGGACTAAGGATTCAATGGCTTTAAGTTTTTTACCCTCACCACTTCGAAGAACGCGTGATAGAACACTCATGATAATTAAGGTTATCTGCTGGTCTCAGGGGTCTTAGCCTGAAATTGCATCTCGAAGTAAATTTAGCTCAGCGAGTCGTTGGGGTGCGTCTTCTACGGTCGTGCCGATTATCGCTGCCAATGCCTGTAAATCATCTCGTCTAATAGTTAACACGCGCCCGTTAAAATCTTGTCTTTTAACTTGAATAATCTTTAGATAACGGTTTATTACAACAGATTCTGGAGTTTTAGATTCGCTGAGCTTGGTCAAGTCTATGACTAAGCTTCGTTCAGTTATATCAATGTCTTCGTGAGATTGGGAACCCCCACCCAATTCATTGAATGCATCTTCACCAGGTAACAATTGATCAACAGGAACATTGTAAAAATTTGCAAGTCTTTGAAGACGTGGCACAGAAATAGCTCTTTCTGCTCTTTCATATGCACCTAGAACAGAGGCTTTGAATTCGGCCTCCGACCGCGCTTCAACTTCCTGCAATGAAAGACGCTTTTGTTTACGTATAGAACGAATTCGTTCTCCCACGAGGCTCCTGTAGGCCATATCTTGATCTTCTGAGTCCATTTCCATTGATAATCCTGTCTCTGGATAATAATAACTTTATTACTCTCTGTGGTCATAGCATGCCGAAGAGTGAGAATAATTTTTATTTTTTCCTTATTACCACAATTAGTGGTTGTGAAAATCTCTACACGTTAATTTACGACTTCTAAAGGAAGTCTCCATAATTAAAAATCATCCAAGTCTCACAGGAATTAAGCTTGTAATGTTACTTCTGTAGATGGGAGCACTATGAGCAAATCAACAATTGCACCATTATTTTTCGGGGCAATCTTCTCAATCGCTGGCGCTATTATCGCTGGGGGGCTGGTAGAAGAATGGTGGGCTTTTGCGATACTCGTGCCGGTTGGTTCAATCGCCGGATGGAAAATCGGAGAATGGATCTAGCTTTAGCGGGGGTCAACTAGAATTTTTAACTCTCCTGAGGTTCCACTCGATAGGTCAGAAAAAGCTTTATCTATATCTTCCAAAGAAACAGTGCCGGTGTGAATGGCATCTAGATTTATTTTGCTATCTGCTACATATGACATAGACATCTCAAACTCTTCATGGGTGTATCCAAGTGATGCAGACACATTTATCTCTTTCCGAAGCCACTCAGCCGGTTTGGTGAGAGCATCCGANGCTGCAAGACCTATTAGGGACACTGTTCCGCCTCGTCGCGCAAAATCAACGGCNNTCTGAAGTGCCGGNGCNACTCCAGCACATTCATACACAATGTCGGCTCCAAGTCCTTTTGTAACTTCTTTTATAAGCTTCTGTGCCTCTTGGCCCGCTTCTACCGCATAGTCAGCCCCAAGACTCAAAGCAACCTCTCTTCGGTTAGGATCAGGTTCTACTGAAATTACGGTTCCCGCCCCGGCGACTTGAGCCCATTGAAGAGTTGTAAGACCAATTGGTCCTGCACCTTGAACCACAACAACGTCACCAAGTTTTGGCGAAGTTGAGCGAACCGCATGAAAGCAGATTGTCGTGGGTTCTATTTGGGCAGCTTGGGTATCACTAAGTCTCGGATCGGCAATGACTGTTCTCCAATGATTGACAGCTATTCTGGGAGCAAATCCACCATGAGGGGTATCGAAACGACCAGCAGCGACTGTCGCTTCTAGAACAGTATTGCATTTATCCATTTGCCCTGCCTGACAAGAAACACACAGACCGCAAGAAGGCGGCACGGCGACCACAACGCGTTCTCCCTCTTTAATTCTTCTGACATCATCACCCGTTTTACTGATAATGCCAGTCCACTCGTGACCGCAGATAGAAGCTCGCATGGGTCCAGGAGTGTTAAAACCATGTATGTCGGTTCCACAAATACCGCACAAAGTTATATCAACAACAACTTGATCTGATTCCGGATTGGGGTCATCAAATTCAAAAAAACTAATCGTTTCTTTTTCTGTTATTAATGCTGCTTTCATAAGTGGGCCGAGCGGGGATCGAACCCGCGACCGGACGATTATGAGTCGTCTGCTCTAACCACTGAGCTACCGGCCCAATGCAGTATTACAAAACAATCGCCAACTGCCTTAGTTCTGAGCTAGCAAGTACGATTATTTTTATGAGTATTAGACGAATACAGGAGTTTTAGTGGGTTCCAAACGCCTCATAGAGGTAAGAGATTTCGAAACAATGAGAGTTGCAGAAGGAGCAACAACAGATGTAGACCTCAGTGTCGTCATACCTACCTTCAACGAATCTTATGGGATCTCAAAGATTTTACGTTCGCTGCATTCTTCCCTAACGGAACTTCAAATCAAGTTCGAAATTATTCTGGTCGATGATGACAGCCCAGATAACACTTGGGAAATTGCAGCAGAGCTCTTAGAGGAAATTCCTGAATTAACCGTGATACGCAGGGTGGGAGCCAAGGGACTCGCCACCGCAGTAATATGCGGATGGCAGTATTCAAATGGTCGGCTCTTAGGAGTTATGGACGGAGACGGACAACACCCGGTAGAGGTTGTAAAAGACCTATTTACTGTTTTCAGTGACAAAAATAATGAAGTTGCTATTGCTAGTAGATATTTACCTCATGGCGGTATAAAAAAATGGTCTCTTTCTCGCCGGCTTCTTTCTCGAGGCGCTCAAACCCTTGGCCAGTTACTCCTACCTGGAGCCATAGGAACAATTAACGACCCGATGAGTGGTTTTTTTATCGTCAAAAGATCGATAATTACCAAAACAGAACTTGACCCTGTCGGCTATAAAATACTTTTAGAAATTCTCGCCCGCTCTCAAGCAAACAAAATTCAAGAAGTGCCTTACGTGTTTCTTGAACGTTCTTCGGGAAAATCTAAAGTGGCTATCAGCCACTACAGTTCTTATCTCCGACATTTGTTGAGATTACGTATACAACCTTTAAGAAGTCGCGCTCTCGTTAGATACCTTCTTGTTACCGCAGGAGCCTTAGTGCTAGATGCAGTAATTTTCTTTTGGTTGTTTGATGTGAATAATTGGAACCTGACGAGATCTGCCGCTTTAGCAGGCGAAGGTGGGATCCTGTTTACAATCCTTCTTCACGACCTTTGGACTTTTGCTGGACGCCCAGTAAGAACTTTGACTGATCGGATTCGAAGGCTTGTGGGGGTCCACCTAGCACTTGGAGCGTTAATGTTTTTGAGACTGTTGGCCATTAACGCTTTTGTCAACTGGTTCAGTTTGGACCCTCTACTGGCTTTCCTTCTTACTCTCACAGTCGTTATGCCAGGAGGGCATCTTCTTGGCTCGCGTTTCAGTTGGAGAAACATTCGCGTTTAGACTGGATTCAGTTATGCAAAAATCCAACAAAATAAAATTCGACTTCATAGATGCTATTTCCCTTCCTTTGTTTGCTTTGACTATGATCACCGAAGCCAGAACTCTTCAGAATCGACCTTATTTACGTGAATTAGGTGATATGGATGCAGCGTCAGAAGAAGAACTTTCCGGATCGGACCCAAACCCTGATCCTTTAGTGCCAGTTGGTTATGAAGCAAACGACACAAAAGCGAGTCTTAAGATGCTCGTAGGAAATATCACGATTAATACTCTTTTCGCCTTAATTTTAGGAAAGGTCTATCGAGCTCTCTACTCCAATAGGGTTTTTAACATCAGAAACCGCAAACTGTCATTTTTGCTTGCGATGATTGGATGGGACTTTCTTTACTACTGGAGCCATCGACTTCAGCATGAGCGAAGAGTGTTCTGGGCTAACCATGTGACACATCACTCGAGCGAGCATTACAACCTTTCAACTGCACTTAGGCAACCATGGTCTGGGTATCTTGTTTCTTGGATTCATATGCCGTTGCCGCTTCTTGGGATTCCCCCTGAACAAGTCATGAAAGCCGGGCAGCTTAATCTGCTTTACCAGTATTGGATACACACTGAAACTATTGGGAGGCTTTCAAAACCAATTGAAAATCTTTTCAATACACCCTCTCACCATCGAGTTCACCACGGGGCAAATCCTCAGTACATAGACAAAAACTACGCCGGCGTTTTGATCACTTGGGATAAAATTTTTGGAACTTTTGAACCTGAAGTAAGGAAAGTCAAATACGGTCTGACGAAGAATATTAAAACCTTTAAACCTCTAAAGATCGCTTATCACGAACTTACTGACTTGTTTTCAGACTTTCGTAAAAGTGAAGGTTGGAAGAATAAAATTTCTTGTCTTTTAGCTCACCCAGAATAGCTTTACCTCTAAAAACTTCGGAAATGGCTCAAAAGTACTGAACTATGTTTGAATATAAGGATCCTGATCTTTCAAGTCTTTTTCTTCTGCTAGCTTTTCTTTTTCGTAAAGTTCAAAAACTTGAGCTATCAACTCTCCCACTTGACCTCTGCCTTTCAATTCATCACTCATGCAGAAGTTACCTTACCCTCGCAAATACTCTTTAAAGATTTTCAATCTCATTTNGGTCANGCCAAATATTTCAGCTCNGGGGGTGGGGCTCNAACCCNCNNCCAGCGGANTNACAGTCCGATGCTCTGCCAACTGAGCTACCCCGGAAGGAGAATGAAATATTACCAGTCAGTTAACCTTACCTGTCACTATTCAGAGACTAAATAGTAATATTTAGAGAATTTACACCTTTTAAACTTCCGCTTTCTCTATAAGCCAAGANCGCAGNTTCATTCCTTCTTCAATNTGATGAATTCCTTCTTCGTTCAACTCCATGACGCTTCGCCTGAGATAAGAAATATCTTCCAGATACTCTGAAAGTTCACCTGTTTGTCGAGCCAATGACTCGAACTCGACCGCTTTTCGCTCCGCTGCTAATGAAAGAAGCCTGGAAAAAACGCCAAGAGGTTTGTCATCTTCAGCTTCCTGAACAGATAAGCGTCCAATCAAGTCAGATTCCTCAGCTCCAAGAGACTGGTTTGCTTCATGTAAGTCAGTTGAGTTTGTTAAAGCGATAAAAACACTCTCCGCCAATGGATCTGAAAACAAAACAGGGTGCAACCAATCCACGACTTCCTCAGACCTGTGGATCAGCATTCGTAAAGCCTGATATTCCGTAGTCAACTTTTCTTGTGTCATCTCAGCGACTTCTCCNGTTGGAGCGTTTTTTTCTGTTCCAAAGTTTTCTTTCGAAGCCCTCCGTCTTATCTCATCTGCACCTATGAGGCATTTGTCAGCTATCTGAACAATGTATTGGTCTCGAATCAATTCGTCTGGATGCTGAGCGACCACCTTCATTGCTTCAATAGCTACTTTTGCTCTACCTTCCTTACTTTCAAAATCTCCTTTTTTAAGAACTCTGTCAACTCGGAACTGCATATGAGGTTTAGCGTTTTCTATTATCCGTTTAAGTTCANCCGGATCAGAAAACGCTAAATCTCCGGGGTCTTCCCCTTCTGGCAANTCAGCAACCTTAAAAAGAACATCAAATTCAGACTCCCATTCGTAAACTTTTTCCGCAGCAGACTGGCCNGCGTTATCAGCATCAAAAGCTAATACTACTTTCTTAGCAAATCGCGACATTTTTCTTACATGCTCTTGAGTTAATGCCGTTCCACAAGTCGCAACGGCTCTTGAAACGCCAGCTTCATGACATCCAATTACATCTGTATAGCCTTCACAAACGACCAGTTCGTCAATTCTTCCAGCTTCTTCTTTAGCCCAATTAAGCCCGTACAGGATCTGACTCTTTGAGTAAATTTCAGCTCCGTCAGANGTGTTTTTGTATTTGGGTCCTTCTCCCTCTGGAAGTTTTCTGCCACCAAAAGCAATTGGGTCTCCTTGTTCTGAGAAAATTGGAAACAGTATTCGGTTTCTAAAAAAGTCGTACTGGCCACCATTTTTATTTATGCCACCTAAACCAGATGCTAATAAATTTTCATTTGCAACTGAGAGATGTTTACACAGCGAGTCCCATGAATCAGATGCCCAACCGATTGAAAACTTTTCAGCGATTTCACCGCCCAAGCCTCTTTGCTTTAGATACTCACGTGCCGGTCGTGCATCTGGATTATCCATGTCAATCAATTTTTTGTGGTAAAAATCAACAGCTTCTGATACGAGTTCAACTAACTCTTTTCTACGATTACGGGATTTACTTTCTTGTTTATCGGTATACCTGAGTGGTATTCCATTTTGTGCCGCAAGTATTTCAACAGCAGCAACAAAGTCAAGGCTGTCGATTTCACGCAGAAACTCAATCGAGTCCCCTGTTGCCTGACACCCGAAGCAGTAGTATCGACCATTTTCCTGATTGACNGTGAAAGAGGGAGTTTTTTCATTATGAAAAGGACAAAGACCCTTCCATGAACGACCCACTTTTTTCAACTGTGTATGTTGAGTAATCAGGCGTATTATGTCAGATTCTTCGCGGACTCTGCGAATATCGTCATCCATGATTCCCATAGCCGAAACTTAGCAGCGTGTGCGACTAAGTTGCTAGAGGAAAGTTATTAGTCAGACAAAGAAAGAACTGCTTGCGCCGCGGCGAGTCTAGCTATGGGAACCCGAAAAGGTGAGCAGGAGACATAGTCAACACCTCTTTCAAAAAGAAATCTAATCGATTCAGGGTCCCCACCATGCTCACCACATACACCTATTTCAAGCTCGGGATTAGTTTTTCTACCATTTTCAATCGCATACCTAATAGCATGTCCGACTCCTTGAATATCAAGTGTTTCAAAAGGATTCGCAGAAAGAATTCCTTCTTTTACATAAACACTTATTACACGACTTTCAATATCATCGCGGCTAAATCCAAAAAGCAACTGGGTTAGATCATTCGTTCCGAAAGAGAAGAAATCCGCTTTATTAGCAATACTTTCTGCCGTTATCGCGGCGCGAGGGGTTTCAATCATGGTCCCTATGCTCGGGCGCAATTCATTTTCTACTGACGCGATCTCTTCCTCAATCCACGATCTCACCAAATTCAGTTCATTGACTTCTGAAACAAGTGGAACCATGATGTCCGCGTTCGGTTTTTTGCCAGCTTCCGCAACGTCGACCAAAGCCCCTATAAGCGCTCGGGTTTGCATCCTGTACAACTGCTCTCTAATTATCGCTAACCTCACTCCCCGGGTTCCCAACATAGGGTTATGCTCTGACAATTCATCAGGAGTTTCAGTTCCTAGGAATTCATGCAAAGGCGCATCCAATAGTCTTATCGTCACCGGATTAGGGGCCATAGCAGCTATGACCTCAGCTAGGTCCGAACGCTGAGCAAGCATCAATTCATTGAGGCTTTCTTTTTCCTCTTCGCTTTCTTTATCCGCAAGGATAAACCTTTGTATTAGTGGTAAACGATCACCCATAAACATGTGTTCCGTGCGGCAAAGTCCAATACCTTCAGCCCCGAATNCAAGAGCTCTTCGAGCATCTTCTGCAGTATCTGCATTCGCTCTGATTTTTATAAAACCAGAACGAACTTCATCTGCCCAGTCTAATAATGTTTTGAGTTCNGNGATTTCNTCATTCGATTCCTGTAGTTCCATTTCCCCAGAAAACACTTCTCCNGTGCTTCCATCTAGAGATACATAATCCCCTTCTTTTACAACAACTCCCCTAATTTTCATATTTCCATCTGCAATTTCCAGATCAGAAACTCCTACNACNGCAGGTATACCCCAACCTCTTGCCACTACTGCGGCNTGNCTTGCCATACCACCGCGAACAGTAACGATTCCTTCCGCCATTCTCATCCCCACTTCATCTGCGGGGCTAGTTTCNTTGCAGACAAGAACTGCCTTTTCGCCTTTATCAGTAACGTCAAGAACGGATTCGCTTGAAAAACATACAATTCCGNCTGCCGCACCAGGGCTAGCAGCTATTCCTGTTCCAATAANCTCNAACTCTTTTGATGATTCGGATGATGCAGCATCATGCATTAATGACTCGACTAATGAAGTGGGGACTNATGAAACAACATTTTTCTTAGCTTCATCNGTATTTTCNGACTTTGCATTAGCCACTAAATCCATCAGCCAATTAAGTGTGTGTTCGTTTTGCATAATCGTGACTACGGAATTAAACGAGATGATAGATATTCAACAAGTTCCTTGATTGGAACGCGATCTTGTTCCATAGAATCTCGCTCTCTNACTGTTACCGCTTTGTCTTCAAGAGTTTCNAAATCAATCGTGACACAATAAGGNGTTCCAATTTCATCTTGACGCCTGTAACGTCGACCGATTGCTTGTGTCTGGTCATAGTCACACATCCAATGCGGTTGAACGAGATCAAGAACTTCTNTTGAAGGTTGAATAAGCTCATCTTTTTTNGAAAGAGGCAGAACAGCAACCTTATATGGAGAAAGGCGATGATCTAATTTCAAGAGATTACGCACTTCGCCATTCACTTCCTCTTCTTCATAAGCATCCATTAAAAAGGCCATGGCGGTCCTAGTAGCGCCAGCCGCTGGTTCTATAACGTGTGGCACATACCGTTCACCTGTGCCTGAATCGTTATATTCAAGCTTGTTACCTGATGCTTGAGCATGCTGATTTAGGTCATAATCAGTCCGATTAGCAATTCCTTCAAGCTCGTCCCAACCCCAAGGAAATGAAAACTCTATGTCTGAAGTCGCTCTTGAGTAATGGCTAAGTTCATCGGCGTCATGCACTCTTAACCTTAGAGAATCTTCTCTTATCCCTAAATTCAAATACCAATCCANNCTCTCCTTACACCAGTATTCAAACCACGTATCTGAATCTGCCGGTGGAACNAAATATTCCATTTCCATTTGTTCAAATTCCCTCGTTCGAAAAACAAAGTTCCCTGGTGTTATTTCATTCCTAAATGATTTTCCTATTTGAGCAATTCCAAAAGGCGGCTTTTTTCTACTCGTATTTAGAACGTTCATAAAATTAGTGAACATCCCCTGAGCGGTCTCAGGTCTTAAATACACCTCTGCGGCAGAATCNATTACAGGTCCCGCATTCGTCTTGAACATGAGGTTAAATTGCCTGGCTTCTGTAAAGGAAGACTTTGCACCACAACTGGGACAACTATTGAGATCTTCCAGTTTGTCTTGACGAAAACGCGACCCGCACTCACGACAATCCACTAACGGGTCAGTGAAGTTTGTTAGATGACCCGATGCCTCCCATATGGAAGGCGGAGAAAGAATNGCTGCATCTAAACCAACTACATCTTGACGAAACTGCACCATTGATCGCCACCANTGTTCTTTCACATTNCGAAGCAANAAGACCCCCACGGGGCCATAGTCATAAGTAGACCTAAAGCCACCGTAAATTTCTGCAGATTGAAATACAAAACCTCTCCGNTTTGAAAGGTTTACGACCTTATCGAAAAGNTCCTCTTTGTTAACGCTCATGATCGAAGCGTACTAGGCAACAGAGNCTCATCTTGAAATATTAACTAANTATCCATAACTCTTCGTGATCTTATTTTTCTTTCTANATGAAACTCAANAGCTTCGGANGCAATTCGNTCTATTTCTGAAACAGTTTNCATATCCTTCACNTCAAGTGCCTGTTTTANTCCACCNCCNAGAATNGCTCNCATNACNGCTATNGANGNNTCTGAAATANTTCTTCCNCGCTGNCATTNATTNCAAAAAACTCCACCTTCACTGATNGATATNGNNACAAGATTATCTNNANCTANGCATTTGANACANAAGCCCANTTCAGGNGCTAACCCTTCATGGTCNAGTAATTTTAAAAAAAATGATGGNACCAACATAGGAGAACTCTTCTCATCTAATGTCCGTAACGCCCCAAGGAGCATCTTGTAACGACTAGGATCTGGCGATTCGTCGGGAGATACATGATCCACCACCTCGAGCATCGATGACGCATCACTGAACAGCTCAGGTTCAGATCTAATATTCTGGAAGCGATCTATAGTCTCTGCTTGTGTGACTATTCCTAACTCTCCTTTACCTCTGAACAACTGCAATGCAACATGACTTGTAGGCTCTAATCTTCCACCAAATTTGCTTCGTGTTTTCCTTACCCCTTTAGCAACAGCTCTGACTTTTCCGTTTTCCTCGGTGATTATTACAATTATTCGATCTGATTCGCCTAGTTTCCATGTGCGGAGAACTATTCCTTGATCACGATAAAGAGACATTCTCAACTTTCACCGAGGCCACCAAAACGTCGATCTCTGTCTTGGAATTCTTTTATCGCATAAAACAGATCCTTACGGGAGAAGTCTGGCCATAATGTGTCGCTGAACACAAGTTCACTATAAGCCAATTCCCAAAGCAGGAAATTAGAGACTCTGGATTCTCCGGAAGTCCTTATGACTAGATCTGGATCAGGCATCTCTGGGTTGTAGAGGTTTTTCTCTATAGTTTCCTCCGTAACTTTTTTAACCCCTGAATCAATTACTTTTTGAACAGCATCAACAATTTCTGCTCTTCCCCCGTAATTGAACGCAACGGTGAAAGTTAAACCTGTATTACTTTTGGTGAGTTCCTCAGCCTCTTCCATTCTTTTGATAATTTTTTTTGGAACTTTTCCATCNCGACGACCAAGAAAGCAAATTCTTACATTTCTTTCATTTAACTCTTCTTGTCTTTTGATAATTATCTGCTCGTTAAAATCGAGCAAAAACTGAACTTCTTTTGTGGGTCTTTTCCAATTCTCAGTTGAAAATGCAAATACGGTAAACCACTCGACTCCAATTTCTATGGCCCCTTCGACAACATCAAAAAGAGCTTTTTCTCCTGCNGTGTGACCGTCAGTTCTTTTCAANCCCCTCTTTTCTG
Organism: Acidimicrobiaceae bacterium; assembly: GCA_002713545.1. Classification (GTDB taxonomy): domain Bacteria; phylum Actinomycetota; class Acidimicrobiia; order Acidimicrobiales; family MedAcidi-G1; genus MedAcidi-G1. Next base: position 61,979 of record PATJ01000013.1, on the reverse strand, counting down.
CCCAGCGTCCATTGCCATCCATCACACAAGCTATGTGTTTAGGTATAAATTTGGAATCTAGGTATTNAGGTATCACAACTTTGAAGCTATCTGTCTAGTAGCGNCTCAGGAAATCGGAACACAGGTTTAATTTCAATATCCGAAACGGTCAAGTGAACGGGGGCGCTTTTGCCANTCTTTTTCAACTTTCACTACTAATTCAATAAACGCACCATCTTCCAGTTGTTTCCTCACTTCAGTTCCGACTTTTTTTAAAACTTCACCCTTATGTCCGATAACTATTCCTTTTTGTGAATTTCGCTCAACCAAAATCTCACATCGGATATGTGGCCAATCCCAGTCTGTTACTCTTGTCGCTATCGAATGCGGTAATTCTTCACGGACTTCTGCAAGAAGTTGTTCTCTGACTAGTTCCGCAACCCAAAAAGACTCGGAAAAATCTGTTTCCATGCCTTCAGGAAAATAACGCGGCCCTGTAGGTAATTTTGTCTTGACATGTTCTAATAGTTTTGAGACTCCTTCTCCCGTAGAGGCAGAAATTGGAAAATACTCCGTAAAGGAAAATTCTGAAGCTTTATTCAGTTGTGTCAATATTCTGTTGCTTTTGACTTTGTCTATTTTATTAAGAACCAAAACAGTTTTTTCAGCAGGTAGCGATTTGGCGATAAATTTATCTCCTTTGCCAATCACCGAATCTGCCTCTATTAAAAAAAGAACTAAATCAATCTCTTGTAGCGTGAAACGTGCTGTGTCATTCAACCTAGTACCAAGGAGGGTTCTTGGTTTGTGAATACCAGGAGTGTCACAAAAGACAATTTGAAATTCGGGAGCCGTAAGGACGCCTCTTATCTCGGTGCGAGTTGTTTGCGGTTTGTCAGAAACGATCGTTATTTTCTTCTCGAAAAAAGCATTCAATAAAGTTGACTTCCCAACATTGGGTCTGCCTACCAAGCTGACGAAACCTGAAGTATGTCCGTCCGGAACTGCTGTAAACGATTGGTTTTCTGAAGTATTATTCATATTTAATGCTCAGGTGNCGTGACTCTAACCTGGGTAATTCTTCTCCCGACTACCTTTTCAACTACAAAATGGTGTTCTGCTATATCTACATTTTCTCCTGCCTCTGGAGCATGCCCCAGTGCATCAAATATCAGACCTCCCAAAGTATCCCAATCACCTTCTGGTAAGACACCTCCTAGTAGTTCATTCAATTCGTCGACTGGCATTCTTCCGTGGACGCGTAAACCTCCGCCAATTAGGGGTTCCGCAAGCGCCTCTTCGCTGTCGAACTCATCTACTATCTCTCCTACCACCTCCTCTAATAGGTCCTCTAAGGTGACCAATCCAGCCGTCCCTCCATATTCATCAACAACAATCGCTAAGTGATAGTGGTTTGATTGCATTTCGCGCAATAGCAGTCCGGCTTTTTTTGTTTCTGGGATGAACTGTGGCGATCGCGCCAAAATTTTGACTGAGATTTCACCATCACCATCCAGTTGAGCCTCCATCATGTCTTTTGCGAAAACTACTCCTACTATTTCATCTAAATTTTCACTACTAACGGGGACCCTTGAAAAACCATTCAAAACAGCAACTTCCATTGCAGCAGAAACAGTAAAACTGTCGGGAACGCTAACAATGTCGGGGCGTGGCGTCATTACTTCGCGCACCAGAGTGTCACCAAAAGCTAATACTGATTCAATTAGTTCATGTTCATCGTTTTCGATCGATTTNGACTCAAGAGCCTTTTTTGCGGTTTCTAAAAGTTCNTTTTCAGAGACGATTCTGTTTTCCTTTGATTTNAAAAACTTTCTTATCAAGCTCTTAAACATCATGAGCCCTTAAATGCTTTGAGTGACGCTGNATAAGAATTNGTTCCATTTTTTTCATTTCAACTTCTGCGGATTCTTCATGATGGTCATACCCCAATAGGTGGAGTATNCCGTGCGTTAGGAGAAGCGCAATTTCATCTTCGAAATTTAGATCTTTCTCTTCGGCTTGACGTGCAGCCACTTCAGGGCATATGCAAACATCTCCCATCAGGTAAATGGGGTCATCTGTTTCACCATCTGGAGCATCTATCGGAAAAGCTAGTACATCGGTCGGTCCTGACTTGAATAAATATTTTTCGTTGAGAACAGAAATTTCTTTCGGGTCTAAAAGAATCACGTTCATTTCAAGTGGACGTTTTTTAGGAGCGGTTTCCTCTACGACTTGTTTAGCGAATTCCTCTAACGACCTNAGACTTATTTCACTATTTTTTTCTAACCGTTTGTCGATTACATCTATATAAGTCGCATCATCCGCATCTAGTGTTTTCTCCAGCAAGTTACTTGTTACCACTATTTTTTTTAGATTGCCTTTCGGCATTTTCGTAGGCTTGAACTATATCTTGAACTATTTTATGTCTCACAACATCCCGAGCTCCAAGTTTTACAAAACCTAAACCATCTATCCCAGAAAATATATTTTCCAGACCTTCAATTCCACTTCGACCTCCAGGAACATCTACTTGGCTTGCATCACCTGTAACTATCACTCGTGATCCGAAGCCGATTCTTGTCAAGAACATTTTCATTTGTTCTGGTGTCGTATTTTGGGCCTCGTCAAGAATTATAAAGCTGTTGTTAAGGGTTCTTCCTCTCATAAAAGCAAGCGGTGCAACTTCTATTTGCCCTCTTTCAAGTAGTCTTTCTGCCTTTTCGGGTTCAAGCATGTCAAAAAGTGCATCATAAAGAGGTCGGAAATAAGGGTCGACTTTTGCCATTAAGTCACCCGGAAGAAATCCCACTCTCTCACCTGCTTCCACTAAAGGTCGAGTGAGAATAATGCGGTCGACTTCACCCGTTTGCATTGCACTTACTGCTAAAGCGACAGCTAACCAACTTTTTCCTGTACCCGCTGGACCTACGGCAAATGTGATGATGTTTCTGCTTGCTGTATCTAGATAATTCTTTTGCCCCAAGGATTTAGCTCTAACCGGTTTACCTCGTGCATTTATAAGCAGTTCCGTTGTCAATATTTCAGATGGATTTTCATCTTCTTTTACCATTTCAATAGTTTTTTTGAGAATGCTTGCATCAAGGGTTAATCCTCTTTCGAGCATTCTCGTCATTTCACGAAATACCTGCTCCACCAGNACCGCACTCTCACCATCAATNGTNATCTGGTTACCACGCACATGAATCTTTGTCTTTGGGAAAGAGATCTCGATCACCTGTAAAAGCTCGTCACCATGCCCTAAAAGTTCTGGCATAAGCTCATTCCCCGGAAGGTCGAATCTAACTTTTGTATCCTGCATTTGAGAGATTCAGGCTATCCGAAAGAAAACTTTCAGCATCATTGGGTTTGCAATATTGAAACCAATAGAAATTTATTTCTTTCTGCGTTTCTTATTTGCTTTGCGTGAAATTTTCTTTAATACCGAACGTCCTCTTTTTGACTGTTGCTTCTCAAACTCTGCCAAAACTCTTGGCCCCGCCTCATTAATCACATCTTCTGCTGCATCCAGTAGTGCTGAGATGCTTTCATCCTCTCCCAAACTTGAGGGTTCTTCAGGTGTTTCTGGTGTGATTAGACTTCCGTAGCTCCAATTTACGTCGACTCTTCTTTTTTCGAATGAGGAGCATTCGTCAGGGCATCGCCAAGGTGCTTCCGGAGCTTTATCTAAATTACATTTTCTGACCGTCTCGCCGTTGGAATAACTTCTACTTTCAAACTGCTTACAGTCTTCTCTCATTGGCATATAAACATTATGCCATTAGAAGTGGTATCAGTAATTTATTTAACCTACAGATCCTTCCATCTGTAGTTCAATCAAACGACTCCACTCAACTGCATATTCCATTGGAAGGGTCTTAGTCACTGGTTCAATAAATCCATTTACGACGAGTGAGGTGGCCTGATCTTCTGACAGGCCTCTGCTCATCAAATAAAAGAGTTGTTCGTCGGCTACTTTTGAGACAGTCGCTTCGTGACCAATAATTGCATCTGACGTTCCAACCTCCATGTATGGATATGTGTCAGAAATACTTTCATCGTCGAGAATTAGAGCATCACACTGAACGTGGCTTTTGCAACCATAAGCGTCATCTTCAACTCTTACCAAGCCTCTGTAACTGGTTCTTCCACCGTCTTTTGATATTGATTTGGAAATAATTTTTGAAGATGTCTCAGGTGCAGCATGAGTCATTTTCGCTCCAGCATCTTGATGTTGTCCTGAGCCTGCGTAAGCCACTGATAAAACTTCGCCTGACGCTTTTGGACCTGTCATAACAACTGCTGGGTATTTCATCGTCAGCTGAGAACCTATATTTCCATCAATCCATTCCATTCGACCCTCTTCTTCGACTACTGCTCGTTTAGTAACAAGGTTATAAACATTGCTCGACCAGTTTTGAATAGTTGTGTAAGTAACTCTGGCGGATGGTTTGACGACTATTTCAACCACAGCAGAATGTAAAGAATCCGTAGTGTAAACGGGGGCTGAGCAACCCTCTATGTAGTGAACCTCAGAACCTTCATCTGCAATTATTAAGGTTCTTTCAAACTGTCCCATGTTTTCTGCATTGATTCTAAAATACGCCTGAAGTGGCATTTCAACTTTTACACCTGGCGGAACATAGATAAAAGACCCTCCACTCCAGACTGCAGAATTNAGAGCAGAGAACTTATTGTCGTTTGGAGGAATTATTTTACCGAAATATTGTTTCAGGATTTCTGGATTGTCGCGAAGAGCTGTGTCCATGTCTGAAAAAATTACGCCTTGCTCCTCTAAGTCTTCACGGTTTTTGTGGTAAACGACTTCTGATTCATACTGTGCAGTAACACCCGCTAGATATTTTCTCTCTGCTTCAGGTATCCCCAGTTTTTCATACGTATCTTTTATAGAGTCAGGTACTTCGTCCCAATCGTCTGACAGTTTCTCTGTTGGCTTTATGTAGTAGTAAATATCGTCAAAGTCAATACCGTCTAAGTCGCCGCCCCATGCTGGCATAGGTCGTTTTAAAAATCTTTCATATGATTTCATTCTAAAATCATGCATCCATTGGGGCTCATTTTTCATCCCAGACATTTCTTTTATAATGTCGGCATTAAGGCCTTTTTTTGGTTTATAGACGTAATCTTCTTCGTCACTCCATCCAAGCTGGTAATTGCTTAGATCTACACCTATTTCACTTGAAGTCACTTTTTTACTCCTGCTGGGATAGGAACAATTTCTCCTATATGAATAGTAACAATTATCTAAGGGTAATGCTAAGAAAGCTAAGTGAAATAAGTCCTACTTGCTTGATCTTCTCTGTTTATCAAGCCAGCCAAGAAGAACTGCTATGGCTCTCGGGTCGTGCCTTAAATGGTGCCCTGCTCCTTCTATTAAACGCATGTCTGTATTCCCATGAGCATCTGAAAGGGCTCTAGCCTCTAAAGAAGAGACCACATCATCTTCAGTTCCGTGGACTATAAGGACGTTTTTNTCGTGNAGTTCAGGAATAGANGATTCNGCAGAAATTTGTTTTAGTTCTTTTGACCANGAGTCGAAATCTTTTGGAAAATTAGAATCAGTAATAACNCCCGCTCTACGNGCATGTATAAGNAGACGTTTCGGAGAAGCCGCCCACGCTGACCAATCTGCCGGTGCTGCAAGCGCCCCTACACCTTTTACTTTTNCTTCTAGAGCTGCAGCGCAAATGGAAATCGCTCCGCCGCTNCCAAAACCAACTAGCCATATTTGTCCNACTCTTGGNTAATTATCAAGTTCTAAAATGGCTTGGCGAACATCTGTTAGCCAGCCTCTAAGNCTAAAACACCCTTCGGATTCTCCGGTNCCTCGCAGTAACGGAGCCATGGTTATAAATCCCACTTCAGAAGAAATTCTATTTGCNAGCTCCGGCAAGGTTCTNGCTGAATTTGCACCACCTCCNGGACCTTCAGGGAAACCATGGACCAGCAGAACGCCTGGTAAGAGTTCGTCAGTGGATTCNGGGACCTCTAAATGGGCAACTAATTCCAAACCTTCAGAATGGAAATGGTGCNCATTAGTCATCTATAAAAGACTTTCTGCTAACAATTGCCACTGTTGAATCGGTAACCCATTCTGGAATTTATGTTGTTCTGTTTGATCCACGACTAGCTGAATGCAAATGTGATCTGCTCCGGCATCAAAATGCTCAGTAATTTTATTTGAAATTGTTTCTATATCCCCCCACGGTCTTATGGCGTCTAAAACCCGGTCACTGCCGCCTCCACTCAGATCATCTTCGGTGAAACCTATGCGCAACAAGTTATTCCTATAATTTGGTAGATCAAGATAGATAGCTAGATCTTTACGTGCCAGTTCTCTAGCTTTTGAAGAATCGGTTTCTAAAATCACCGCGACCATCGGGGCTAGGAAAGCCTCTTCCCCCATCGTTTCACGCGCCATTAGGGTATGGTCTGCGGTCACGTTGTAGGGATGCGCACCCCAAGTCAATTCTGCCGCAAGCTTTAGTGCTTTCGGCCCTAAAGCACCGATACAAATAGGAGCTTCATTTTCAGGTCGATAAGCCCAGAAAGGTGCTTTTTTTAGATTCTCTATGTAATTGCTTAAATTCTCTAGAGGTTTTTCCCAAGTGTGNCCTCGAATCNCTTCGACAAAAGGCCCATGACTTACTCCAACCCCGAGTAAAAATCTGTCAGCAAAGGCTTCTGAAAGAGTCCGCGTGGCACTCGCCATCGCTAAAGCATCACGNGAATAAATACTGGCAATTCCTGTGGCTAAAACAATTTTTTGAGTAGCGGAGAGCAAGAGACTCGAATGCACGAATGGATCTCTTCCTGCTGTCTCAGGAATCCAAATGGCTCCAAAACCCATTTCTTCAATTTCGTTCGCTGCTTCACGAGCCCTCGCTGAAGGAACGCCATCTAATTGATGTGTCCATATTCCGATTTTTCCTGGATCTAAAGTGACTTCACCCATTGCCCTAGTCGATTCTCCGGAGGTTTTTCGTGTAATTGGGACCTCTGGCCGTGTAGGAAAGAGCATTTAACATGTTCGCACCTTCTTGTACTACTCCTTCTCTAACTTGTGCGGGTACCCCCAAGGCCATCGATAAAGGTGGGATTTCCTGCCCGTTTCTGACGACAGCATTAGCACCAACAATCGAACCTCTACCTACAACAGCATTGTGTAACACCACAGCTCCAACTCCAACCAACGCTTCGTCTTCAATTCTGCATCCTTCCAGATGGCAGAGATGACCTAATGTGACGTCATCTCCAACCGTGGTTACAACTTGAGGGATGCAATGTATGACTGCATTGTCTTGAATCGAACTTCGGGCACCGATTACGATCTTGCCGTCATCACCGCGTATTACTGCATGCGGCCAAACGCTTGATTCAGATCCAATTGTTACATTTCCAATTATCACTGCCTCTGGATGCACATAAGCACCTGAATCGATTTGAGGTTCGAATTCTCCTAGAGCGTAAATAGGCATTTAATTTCCCCGATACTGTCCGTAAGCGCCACCTAAAAATAGTAGCGGTGATCCTGTTTCCATAATTTCGGCACCCAAAACCTCCCCTAGAACGAACCAATGATCGCCCGCCTCTACGACATTAAAGACTGAACAATCGATGCTCGCCAAGCTGCCGTCTATAGCTGGCAATCCTTCTGGTGATTCATGCCAAGGCACTACTTCCCACGGATCGTTTTCNTTGCGAAAGAATTCGTTTGCAACATTTTCTTGCTGGTCAGAAAGTACATTCACACAAAATTTATTTTCATCTTTCATTTTTTGCCATGTATTTGATTCTTTACCTGGCAAAAAACCAACCAGAGGTGGATCCATCGAAACTGAAACAAAAGATCCGATAACCATGCCTAGGGGTCCTTCAGAAGAAGGAGAAGTAACCAGAGTTACCCCGGTTGGGTATTTGCCAAGTACTTTTCGGTACTCATTACCATCAATCATTTCTGTCAGCTTTCTTCTTAAAAATTTTTGCAGTTAAAAAAGGTTAGCCGAGACAGGCAAAGACCCCGACCCAGAGAGTGTACANCGGAACTATTGTGCGATAATCCAAGTATGAGTTCGTATTTACTTGATAAAGAAAGTGAAGAGCTGCTTCTTGCAGTCATAAAAAACGACTGCCCTACCTGCCAACTCTTAATACCGACACTGGATAGTTTGGGGAAAGCCGGGAAAGTGACTGTCGTGCTGCAGGATGAAATAGACTTCCCATCCGAAGCCGACTGGGTTATAGACGACAAAGAGTTAGAAGTAAGTTGGAACTTGAATCTTGACTCCGTTCCCACTCTTTTGCATTTCAAAAATGGTAACGAGGTAAAGAGAACTGTCGGATGGTCACGAGAGGAATGGCGAAAATTTACTGGGGATCCTACTCTCGGGGATGATCTACCTGAATTCAAGCCCGGTTGAGGTTCTCTCACTGTTGACCCCGGGAGGATCGACCAACTCAAATCCAAATTTGACGATTTAGAATTCAGTTCAAGGCAAATAGAAATCGCTACTCAAGAAGATACTTATGAAGCCATGTTTGAACGATCATGGACTGATGGTCTACCTGTAGTTCCACCAACTACTGAAAGAGTCAGGAAGATGCTTGAGGGGACAGCTAGATCAGCTGATGAGATAGTTGTTTCGGTTCCTCCTAATTTGATCGAATGCACTATCGAAAAGATTGCAATAAATGCTGTTATGGCTGGCTGTAAACCTGAATTCTTACCAGTGGTTATCGCTGCTCTAGAAACTATCTGCACTGAAGAATTCAATATGCACGGAGTTTTAGCGACAACTATGTCAGTCGGTCCGATTTTTGTCGTCAATGGTCCTATAACCCTTGATATAGGTATGAATTCCGGAATAAATGTTTTAGGACACGGAAATAGAGCAAACAGCACTATTGGGAGAGCTGTTCAATTGGTGATTCACAATGTTGGCGGAGGTGGACCTGGGGGTGTGGATCGCTCAACTTTAGGTCATATGGGTAAACAAGGTTTCTGTTTTTCCGAGAATGAATTCTCTTCACCGTGGCCGTCACTTGCCGAAAGCCGCGGTTACAGCTCATCACAAAATGTAATAACTGCTTTCACTGGTGAAGGTCCGAGACTGGTAATGGATCAGAAAAGCAGAAAACCCGACTCGCTCATTCGTACACTTGCCGAACATTTAATTTCAACTGTTTCATCTAGAGTCGTTGTGGGCATGGATGCAATGCTCGTCCTGTCACCCGAGCACGCTGCTCGGTTTCACGAAGCGGGGTGGAGCAAGGAACGCTTTTTAGAAGAAATCACTGAGATGATGATGATCGATGCTGACAATATAATTGAAGGGTCAAATGGCATCGAAGAAGGACTTCCGACAGCTATGAAAGGAATGAGTCTTCCAAAATTTAGACCCGATGGTCTATTACTTGTTCAGGCTGGAGGGGCTGCAGGACTATTTTCAGCAATAATTGGAGGGTGGCTTAATGGCCCCCCCGGAAGTGAACCTACTAGTAAGGAGATTTTACTGTGACGAATGCAAAAGTTCTTCTAGATCCAACTTCTGAGAGTTCCCCTTCTGAAAGAAGTCTGTCAGAAAGACCCGAAACTATGGCCGGTCTTACAGTCGGATTATTGGATATTTCCAAAGGACGTGGGGACATTTTTTTAAATCGCCTTGAGGAAAAGTTTTCTGATATCGGGATAAAAATACTTAGGTTTAAGAAACCTACTTTTACTAAACCCGCACCTATTGATTTACGTCACGAAATCGCTAGCAAATGCGACGCCGTGATTGAAGCTTTAGCTGATTGAGGTTCTTGTACAACATGCAGTGTGCATGACATAGATGATATTGAAAGAAGAGGCATACCAGCAGTCATGGTTGCTTCTACCCCTTTCGAAGATGCAGCTCAAAAACAGGCTGACGCTCTTGGATTAGATGTCGCGCGAGTATTTGTTCCTCACCCCATTCAAGACAGAACAGACGAAGAAATGCACGAGCTGGCCGACCTAGTATTTGAAAAAGTTTTGGATGCTCTGATCAGATGACAAGAAACGTCGCAGTAGCGCCGGATACAAGACCGGAGATGTACAAAATGATGTGCGATGCGGTGAAACGTTCTGGTGCAACACTAACTGGTGTAGAAGATGCCGAAGGTTTAGTTTGGGCAGATCCTGCAAGACCAGAACTCTTTCCCGAAATAGTAGAAAAGGCAGTCTCGCTTCAATGGATACAACTTCCTTACGCTGGCATCGAACCTTTTGCCGACAATCTAGACCCCAAGTGGCTCTGGACATGCGGCAAGGGTGTTTATGCCCCTGCTGTAGCTGAGACAGTCCTCGCACTCACATTATCTCTATCGAAAAATTTACACGAATACGCAAGAGCGACCGAATGGTCCGGGCCGGTTGGTCGTTACCTACACGGTTCAAATGTGACCATTCTTGGAGGAGGTGGCATAACCGTTGAACTATTGCCTCTTCTTGCTCCGTTTAATTGTGTCACCACGGTCATTAGGAAAAAGGCTGAGAATCTACCGGGTGCAACTTTCACGTACACGCCTGAACGACTTGGCGAAGTTTTAGAAACAACTGACTTATTGATTCTGGCTTTAGCTTTAACAGAAGAAACTAAAGGCATTATCGACAAAAAAGCTCTAGATTTAATGCCTTCTCATTCNCACATAGTCAATGTCGCTAGAGGTGCNCACATAGTGACNGNCGATTTAATTGAAGCGCTTAAAGAAGGAAAAATCGCNGGAGCGGCTTTNGACGTTACCGACCCTGAACCTNTACCTGNAGATAATCCGCTCTGGTCTGATCCGCGCTGCCTTATTACACCTCATATCGGCAATACTCCAGAAATGGGTTTAAAACTTCTTGATCCTTTCATTGAAGAAAATGTGCGCCGTTTTATTAATAATGAAGAGCTTTTAGCGCCTGTTGATGTGGAGTTGGGTTACTAATTGGGTGCATGGGCTGGCTTTTTACTNGCAATCGTTTTTGTTATTGCAGCAGTTAGTAAATTTCGTGACCCAACTGGGACTGAAAAAACCATTGCAGCTTTAGGGCTTCCTTCGCCTAGACTTTTAGCCTCCCTGCTTCCATCTGTAGAACTTCTCTGCGCTGTCCTCTTAGCAATCGATCCCCGCTCTGGAGGTCCTTGCGCTGTGGCCCTGCTAGCAGCTTTCACTACTCTTATCGCTGCCCAAATACTTTCTGGCAATCCTCAAGACTGTGCTTGTTTCGGGTCTTGGTCTTCTAAGAAGATTTCTTCTTGGGATTTACTGAGAAACATTGCCCTGATAGCACTCGGTGTTTTAGCAACACTCGACTGAACTCATTGTTATTCAGGCTGATACCTTCACAGGAGAGATAGTCAAAAACTTTTAAGGAGGGTCAATCAAATGGATGGTTTGATGATGGATGTTCCACTTTCTCTTAATCACATATTTGCCCGTGCGGAAAGACTCTTTCCAGAAAAAGAAGTTATTACCGCTACTCCTTCTGGTAGAGAAAGATTGAACTATGGAGACTGGGCTAGACGAACACGATGCCTTGGTGGGGTGTTCGATGATCTTGGAATAACTGACGACGGTCGTGTAGCAACTTTTGCTTGGAACAACTCGAGACATCTGGAACTATATTTCGCTCCTTCATGCACCGGGCGCGTAGTTCACACTTTAAATCTTCGTTTATTCCCTGATCAACTTACCTACATAGTTAATCACGCAGAAGATGAAGTTATTTTTATAGACCAGTCGGTTGCAGGTTTAATTTGGCCTTTAATGAACCAATTCGAAACTGTAAAACACGTCGTTCTAATGGACGATGGTGCACCCGCACCTGACCCTTCTGAAATTAATGCGAATGTTCATGACTATGAAGAATTACTGCAAGCTGCTGAACCTGTGGAATGGAAAAAAGTTGAAGAAAACCGTGCCGGATCAATGATGTACACGTCGGGAACTACCGGCAATCCAAAGGGTGTTGTTTATTCACATCGTTCAATGGTTCTGCATACATTTGGCGTGATGATGGCCGACAGCGTTGGAATAAACGAAAAAGATGTACTAATGCCAGTCGTTCCTATGTTTCACGCTAATTCTTGGGGTATTGCCCATGCTGGTGTTGCAACTGGCGCAACTCTGGTGATGCCGGGTGCAGACCTTTCCCCCACTGCCTTGGCAACTCTCATAGAAGAAGAGAAAGTTACGGTGGCAGCCGGTGTCCCCACCATTTGGATGGGTGTCTTGCCAGAGCTTAAAGGCCGCGACACGTCTGCTCTGCGTTCAATCCCGTGTGGCGGTTCAGCTGTTCCTAAATCCCTCTCAGAGGGATACCGAGAGCAGACGGGTCTTCCGATCTTACAAGCTTGGGGAATGACTGAAACTAGTCCGATTGCTGCTGTGTGTAATATCAAATCAAGTCTTTCTCATCTTGATGAAGACGCCAAAGCGGATCTACGAACCACTGTTGGACTTGCAGTACCTGGAGTTGATTTCCGTGTCGTTGAACCGGAAACTGGAGAAGAACTTCCTTGGGACAATGAGTCTCGTGGAGAACTTCAAGTCAGTGGGCCATGGGTCGCTAAAACCTACTACAACGATGAACGAGCTAATGATTCCTTTACCGAAGATGGTTGGCTCAAAACTGGTGACGTAGCAACTGTTGATTCAAACGGCTATATCAGTCTTGTNGANAGGACCAAAGATCTGATCAAATCAGGTGGAGAATGGGTGAGTTCAGTTGAATTAGAAAATGAAATTATGGCTCATCCAGAAGTTGTTGAAGCTGCTGTAATTGGAGTTACCTCAACAAAATGGGGTGAACGTCCCATGGCCTGCGTTGTTCGTTCTGAAGATTCCCAAATTTCTGCCGAAGATATCATCGCTTGGCTGGATGACCGTGTCGTTAAGTGGTGGATTCCTGAACGTGTCGAATTTATTGAAGAAGTTCCAAAAACTTCAGTTGGAAAGTTCTCTAAGAAAACTCTCAGAGATCGTTTTTCAGACGTAATCGTAGATTAATTTCACCACGTGCACTGAAGGTGCTTGATTCCGTTTATAAATCCGCTCATCAGTCTGTCGGGCTGCTCCGTAGCGATCACACCCGGAATACTTTTACGGATTTCTCGGAGCATGACAGTTATTTCACGTCGAGCGAGATGTGCTCCAAGACAGAAATGTGGCCCTGGGGCGCCGTAACCNAAATGATCATTTGTTTCGCGTAAAATATTGAACTCGTGGGGGTTTTCGAAAACTAAAGGGTCGCGGTTAGCTGCCCAATAGTAGAGGCTCAGTTTGTCGCCTTCTTCGAACTCTTGATCACCTATACGTACACCGTCTCTTGTTGCTGTTCTTCGCATGAAGATCACTGGGCTTGCCCAGCGGACGATTTCTTCCACGGCTTTTGGAGCTAAGTTCTCAAAATCGTTCCAGAGGATTTCCTTTTGTTCAGGATTTTCAGTCAGTAAATGCAACCCCCAAGAAAGTGCATTCCTGGTTGTTTCGTTTCCTGCTACCAGTAGGAGAATAAAAAATGAAGCGATTTCTTCTTCGGTGAGCTTTTCTCCTTCTACTTCTGCGTAGAGAAGAGCCGAAGTTAAATCATCAGTGGGTGTTTCACTTCGTTCTTCTAGCATTTCTTTCATAAGTGCCGCTAGTTCAAATGCCGCACCCATAATTGAGGCGATAATGTCGGTTCCTTCTGGGGTGTATTCAATGTCGCCCGCTCCGAGAATCATGTTTGATTTCTCAAAAACAAAATCGACTCGGTCTTCCGGAACGCCCATCATCTCGCAGATAACTAGGAGAGGAAGTTGGGCTGCTACCTCAACTACAAAATCGCATTCACCTTTTTCGAGCGCATTCATTATGATTTCTTGTGCTATTCGCTCAACGGACTCCTCGACAGATGAAAGTCGACGTGGTGTGAAACCACTTGAAACGATACTTCTTAGTCTCTTGTGTCTCGGGTCATCCATGTTTATCATTGATCCGAAAAAATCAAGCATTTCTTCTGGAAAGTCAACTGTGCTTGTAGCCCCTTGGCCGCTACAAAAATCTTCCGGTCTCCTACTTGCTTCTGCTACATCTGAATGTCTGACAAGAGAGTGAAATCCTTTTTGCTCAGGAATTACGCCAAATATTTCCTCTGGCAATTCAAAATAACGGTAAGGGTCCTCTGAACGCAACAGATCAAAAGCTTCTTCTCTGTACCCTAATGATTTCGACCAGAACTCTGCACGTGCCANATCAATTTCTTCAATTTTCATAATTTCAATCCTATGCCAAACTTTCTTGAATAAAAATTCGAAATTTATATGGCTGGTTGTTGTCTTAGGGCACTATACGTGCCATTATTTTCTTGTCGCTCGAGCCCAGACAAGGAGAGGCTGCTGTGGAACTTTTTAATGACTGGATGGGAATTACAGGCGGAGGTCAAGCACTAGGACGCTACGCACACTATCTAGGTGGAATCACTTGGATAGGACTCTTGTACTTCTTCAACTTTATACAAGGTGCAGCATTCGGGGAGATGAGTGACGCAGCTCGTGGAGAAGCACTGAGAAAAATTACCTGGCGCACACTTTGGTGGTTCCGCTGGGCGGCAATGCTTACATGGGTATCAGGAATCTGGATATTGGTACATCAGGAACTAATTCACGATATGGATTACTGGCGTTCTGTGCCTGGAATGGGAATAGCTTTTGGTTCGATTCTTGGGACGACAATGGCTGCTAACGTTTGGATGGTCATTTGGCCTGCTCAAAAAATAGCTATCGGTTCCTCAGTAACGGTAAGTGAAGGTGGCGAAGCGGACGTTGAAGCACCTGCAGCTGCTAAAAGAGCAGGTCGTGCTAGTCGAGTAAACACTCTGTTCTCGATACCACTTATTTTCTTCATGATGTGGCCCAGCCACTTCGGGCTCAACTTTGACAGCCCCGAAGGAAGCACAAGAGCTGTTTTATGGATCGTATTCGCTGTTATTTGGCTCACGATGGAGTTATCAGCTCTTGGCAAAATAGGTGGCTATGACAACAAAATAAACGCAGTTGTTTTAGAAAAGCATCAAGACACAATCAAGTGGGGTTTCCTTATAACTTTGGTTCTTTACCTGCTGTTCGAAATACTCGCCTAAACTTTTTAACTAACTAGAAGTTTTGCTTCCATACCGCTAGTCCTGTGACCGGCAACATCACAGTAAAGAATGTAACGTCCAGCTTTTAGCTGCACTTCTCCGATATCGGTTTTGTTACTGCCTACTTCAAGTTTGAAATCGTCTTCCATTCCTTCGATTACCAAGGTGTGAGACTGAAATCCATCCAACACGTACTCGATCTTGACTAAACCTTCTGATGCTTCGTACATGTCTTCATCAAATTTCTGACTGTCGTATGTGATTACCCTAATGACTCCATCTTCAGCAGGAGACTCGCTTTTTGAGGAGCTGCCACTTTCCGCGGAACCNCCGCCACATGAAATCAATAGCGAAGCGATTAATAGAGTTGCAGCAATTTTATTTAGTTTCATGACTCTCCTTGATTCATCCATGACTTCAGGCTAACAATGAGACATCATTAGAGAATGAGAAAAGTGTCACTTCTTGTTAATCCTCTGGCCGGAAAAGGAAAAGCTCTTTCTGTCGCTGACGAACTGCAGTCTCTCTTAAAAAAACTAAATGTAGAAACAGACGCTTTAATGCCAACGAGCAGGAACGAAGTTGAAGGAGTGATTAACGAATCAGTTGATTCTGGTATCGACACCCTTCTCGCCGTTGGAGGAGACGGCTTGATTAACCAAGCTGTCAACGTTTTAGCAGAAACAGGTACCGTTCTCGGGGTGATCCCAGTAGGCACTGGAAATGATTTCGCTAGATCTTTAAATCTGGATTCTGGTGGATTATTGGAACAAGCGCATAGAGCCTTATCCCCCGCTACACAAGTTGACTTAATAAAATGTGGCNCACAGCATGTTGCCACTAGCGTCATTTGTGGTTTCCCCGCTGCAGTAAATTTACGCGCTAACGGACTTCGCTTTCCTAAAGGTTCGTCTAGCTATACGTTCGCAACTCTTATGGAACTCCCCTTCATGACACCTGCTGTTTACAAATTTAAGCTCGATGGTGAATCCTTTGAANTAACTGCTGCTGCTGTGGTTATTGCAAATTCTGCATATTTCGGTGGAGGTATGAAAATATGCCCCGACGCTAGTACGTCTGATGGCC
Organism: Acidimicrobiaceae bacterium; assembly: GCA_002713545.1. Classification (GTDB taxonomy): domain Bacteria; phylum Actinomycetota; class Acidimicrobiia; order Acidimicrobiales; family MedAcidi-G1; genus MedAcidi-G1. The sequence continues at coordinate 45,763 of PATJ01000013.1, read as the reverse complement.
TCTTAGATGTCTGTGTAATTGGAGATGTAGGAAAGTTCGATTTGTTGCGGTCTTTCTTAAAAGTTAGAACTGGTGATCACGTGGATCATCCCAAAGTTTCTATTTTCAAAGCTTCTGAAATTGAGATTACAGGAACAGGAATAATACGTGGAGACGGAGAGCAACTAGGCGAACTTCCGGCGAAAATTCAAATTCAAAGGGGTGCGATAAATATAGCGGGTGGTGACAACCAGCCGCCTGGTAGAGGCTAATGTGAACCTATGGGCAAACACCGAGTTGAAATCACTTACTGTCTTACTTGAGATTACTCAAGCTATGCCGTGAGCACAGTTCAAGAGTTACTAACTAACCACCAGCAGGTTCTAGAGGATGTTCGACTCATACCGGGTGGAAGTGGAATATTTGATGTGACTGTCGATGATGAATTGATCTATTCAAAACATGAAACTGGAAGACACATCAACAGTGGTGAAATCACTGAGCTTTTCGAAAAGTTTTCTAAGTAACTAGCTTTTCATTCCCATTAAGGCAATAATTTCTATGTCATGTGTCTTATCTCACAATGAAATAAAACATCTTGAAAATTAATACCATAGAATNAAAATAGAAGTTAACTAACGATTAGGAGAAAAAGTGAGCCTCGAAGGAACCCAGACCCACGAGAATTTGAAAGCCGCATTTGCGGGAGAATCGCAGGCAAATCGAAGGTACCTTTACTTTGCAAAGGTTGCCGACGTTGAAGGATATCCGGACATAGCCGGCAACTTCAGAGATACTGCCGAAGGTGAAACAGGCCATGCTCACGGACACCTTGACTACATGAAATCTACTGGTGATCCCGCTACAGGTCTACCAATTGGGGAAACTGCCGAGAACTTAGCTGCAGCAGTTGCTGGCGAAACTCACGAATACACGGAGATGTATCCAGGAATGGCGAAAACTGCCAGAGAAGAAGGTTTTGAAGAAGTAGCAGACTGGTTCGAAACCCTCGCTAAAGCTGAAAAGGCTCATGCTGGACGATTTCAAACTCTTTTGGACTCAATTAGCTGAATCTCTCACTCGTTCACTCACACAATTTGAAAAACCTTTTTAAAAATAAACAACTTAGGAATACCCGTGAATGAACCTGTGCCATACGCCCCTACTGCAGGAATATCATATTCACCTTCAGAAAGCGTTTACTGGGATCATGATGCCTTATCTGGGGAGATTGACCGCACATTCGAGATTTGTCATGGATGTCGAATGTGCTTCAAATACTGCGATAGTTTTCCGCTCCTATTCTCTTTTATAGACGAACGTCATGATGGTGATGTAAGGAAAATTAACGAAATAGAAACAGATCAAATCATGGATGCTTGTTTTCAGTGCAAGCTTTGCGAAGTCCAGTGCCCCTACACTGTCAGAGAGAACCACGAATTTCTTTTGGACTTCCCAAAACTTGTTCACAGGTACAAAGCACAGAAGACTGCGAAACATGGTGTCTCTTTCAGAAACAAAATGCTTGGTGATCCTGAAAAAACTGCCAAACTTGTTCGTTCCACATTCGGGATAGCAGACAAACTCAATCAAAAAAGTCGTATTCATAGAAAATTCATGGAGTTTTTAGTAGGTATACACAATGAAAAAAATCTTCCAAAATTTCCAAGAAAAACTTTTACCTCATGGGCAGAAAAAGAAAATCTAATTTCCGGGCAATCTGAAGGAGAGGTAGTGCTTTTCCCTACTTGCTATGTGGAAAATAATGAACCTGAAATAGGTCAAGACACCGTCAAAGTACTGAAAAAAAATGGAGTTTCCGTGACATGCGAAAAAGGACTGGCCTGCTGTGGAATGCCAGCTTGGGAGTCTGGTGACCTAAAAACTATGCAAGACTTTGCTTCAAAAAATCTAGACCTTCTAGAGCCACATGTTAAAGCAGGGAAAAAAGTAGTAGCTATAAACCCGACGTGTTCGATGATGCTCAGACAAGAATACCCAGAACTGGTTAAAGAAGAAGATAGAGAAAGAGCTTTACTGCTAGCGGAAAAAGTTGCTGATCCAAGTGAGTATTTGTGGTCTATTCGAAATGAAGAAAGGTTCAATACCGATTTTGCAACGACTCCACAGAAAGTTAGTTATCACACTCCTTGCCATTTAAGGGCACAATCTGTTGGATTTAAAGCAAGAGATCTTCTTCGTAAAATCCCTGGAGTCAAAGTAGACACAACAATGGAATGCTGCGGNCATGACGGGACCTTTGCAATGAAAACTGAAGGCTTTGAAGCTTCTGTTCGCATAGGAAAAAAATCTTTTGATTCAATGTCAGAAAGTTCTGCAGAGGTTTGGGCTACTGACTGTCCACTGGCGGCCATGCAGTTCGACCAACATGCGGACAAACGCCCCATGCACCCAATGTCTATTTTGGCTAAGGCATACGATGAAACTGGTTTCTCCACTTCTGTAGATCAAACTAAAGAAACGGATTCTAAAAATGAATGAAACAACTACTGCTTCGAGTCCCCACCACGTAAAAAGATCAGAGATTTTCGATTACCAAACCTATGAGGAGAGTAGAGCAGACACCAAAAACAAGATTTTCGAAATTAAAAAACACAGAAGAATCCACTTGGGCGAAAACCTTACTTTTCTATTCGAAAACCATGAAACGATCAAATATCAGATTCAAGAGATAATGCGAGTCGAAAAAATTGTCAAAGAGTCAGCCATTCTAGAAGAACTGGATACATATAACAGCTTTCTTGGGAATTCAGGAGAGTTAGCTTGTGTTCTTTTGATTGAAATCGAAGAAGAGTCTGACAGAAAACCACTTTTAGAAAATTGGATGGGTATGGAAAAATGCATCTACATTTTAGACGAAGTGGGAAATAAAATTTTTGCAGAACACGACATATCTCAAGTGGGAGATAGAAGGCTATCAGCGGTTCAATACCTTAAATTTCCANTAGGGGCTGATCCCACAGCCATCGGTTGCACATTTAGTGATCTAGCCGGAGAAGTTGAACTCACGAAAGAACAAAAAAACGCTCTTTCTGAAGATCTTGCTTCAACAATAAACTAAAAAGAAATTAAACTTATTCATTTTGCTAACTTGACAAATTGATAATAACCATTATTATCAATGNATGGCTCTTGTTGCAGAAGCAAATAGTGGTGTTCAAGACGAACTAACAGAACGTCTACTACAAGCCGCAGCGGAAGTTTTCGCCGAAAATGGATACGAAAAAGCAGGCGTAGCTGAAATTGCGCGTCGAGCCGGTGTCACAACAGGTGCAATTTACAGTCGATATAGCGGGAAAGCTGAACTGCTGATAGATGCTGTGGATAGACACTTGCTAACACAACTAAACACACTTCATTCGAATGCTTCAGCGATAGATGTACTGTCACACCTGGGAGACCATCTTCTAGATGACCTCTCAGATGGAACAGGACTTTTTCTCGAAGCCGTAGTTGCAGCAAAGCGTGACCCTGAACTGGCAGAACGTCTCCGTCATGTACTACAAAGTGAAGAAAACAAACTTTCTCAACTGATCAGAGAAGCTTCTCCACAACAAGACATTGACCAGCTTGCTCTAATTCGGTTAGCGCATGCGATCGGATTTGGAATGACCCTAACGAGGACAATTGGTTTGGATCTCCCTTCCAGAGATGACTGGACCACTGTTATAAATTTAGTAATTGAAGCGTTTATAAATAATGAAACAAAAACTCACGGAGGACAATCGTGACCACAATAGAAACTAATCCCAATCAGAGCTTGGAAGAATATGCGAATGACCCAGAAAGAATAACTGAGTATTCCGTATGGAACGAAGATGTGACTTCCTTAATCCATGCTGTCGAGGATAACGCCGATGCTATTTTCACTTGGGGTTACGATAAAGGAGAACGAGCTCCCCTTGACCGTTTGTATGAAAAAGCAAAAACTTCACAGTGGAACGGTCAAACCGATTTGGATTGGTCAATTGAGGTAGATCCTTACACGATGCTTCTTCCTGCAAACCCCATGGAAGCCGATTATTTCAAGGAAAACCCTGCATCTCCTCTTCATAAGTTTTCTGACAAGGAGTGGAAAGAGCTCGCAGTCGAATCTCTCAATTGGAGTCTTTCCCAATTTATGCATGGCGAGCAAGGGGCACTCCTATGCACGGCAAAAATAGTTGAGACTGTTCCTTGGATAGACGCTAAATATTACGCTTCGACTCAAGTGGTCGATGAGGCAAGACACGTAGAGGTGTTTGCTCAATATCTGGATCAGAAAATGGGCGGAATAAACTATCCGGTCAATCACCATTTGAAAGCTCTGCTTGATGACATTATCAAAGATAGCCGTTGGGATATCACTTATCTAGGAATGCAAATAATGGTCGAAGGCTTGGCTCTAGCTGCCTTTGGTTTTATGCATCAAACGACTGAAGAACCTCTTCTTAAAAAATTGCTCCGCTACGTGATGTCTGATGAAGCAAGACATGTTGCTTTCGGTGTTTTAAGTCTTCAAGAGGTTTATAAGGACATGGACGCTAAGGAAATTCGTGAACGTCAAGAATTTACGTTTGAAGCAGCGCTTCGCATGCGCGATCGTTTTTTGCGCCAGGAAATGTGGGAAAAACTCGGGGTGGATGTCAAAGAGATGGTCAAGTATCAGCTCGAAATGCCCGAAGAGTTGAAAGTTTTCCAGCGTCTTCTTTTCTCCAAAATAGTTCCTAATTGTAAAAAACTTGGACTACTTGATGCAGGAGATGGATGGTTGCGAGATCGTTTCACTGAAATAGGTGTAATCGAATTCGAGGATTGGGTTGACACTGGTTCAGAATATGAGGACTTCGATCTTGACAAGAGTCTTGAAGAAAAAGATCAAGAAGTCCGAGAGGCCGCGCACGAGGTCTTTCATAAAGAAGACGCTTAGAGGCAACTGAACTCGAACTTTGAAAATCTAAATATTACTTCTACTCAGAAGAAGTGTCAGTTTCTATCTCGACATGATGCCTAATCACTTCTTCAATAATGAAACGTAGAAACTTTTCACTGAACACAGGGTCTATACCTGCTTCTTCAGCTAGTTCTCTCATACGTTTTACTTGTGCAGCTTCTCTTTCTTTATCTTCGGCTGGCAAGCCGTTCTTAGCTTTATAAACACCTACCTGGTGAGTGATTCGGAATCTTTCAGCGAGTAGATGGATGAGAGCAGCGTCAACATTATCAATACTTGATCGATATTCTTCCAGTAAGTCTTTATTGTCTTCCATTGCCTTCTCCTGATAAGAGTGCAGCTAAAAATTTATTTCTTATATAAGCGTATTACCTGAGATGAAAATGAGCACCAATTGGAACTAGTCTCTCTCTTCTAGCAAACGTTTATACAATGAGGCACGCATGGAGATACCACTAACCCTTACCGACTATCTCAACAGGGCTGAACTCGTATACGGAGATCAAATTGCCGTGGTGGATGAACCGGATCAACCAGCAAAGCCTTTAAAAGAGCTTACATATAAAGAACTCAGCAACTCAGCTCGAGGTTTGGCTGCAGGGCTTGATGAACTCGGAATAGAACTAGGTTCACGGATAGCAATGGTTTCACAAAATTCTGCCAGGATGCTCATCTTTCTATTTGGGACCAGTGCATTCGGAAGAATCGGAGTCCCAATAAACTTCAGACTCAATAAAGAAGAAGTTGCCTACATAGTTGAACATTCTGGAGCGGAAGTTCTCCTAGTTGACCCTGAGTTAAAAGAAGACCTTGCAGACATCAATGTAAATCATTTATTTGTTCTAGGCGAAGAGTCGGACCACCTATTTGAAAATACCAACACTCCTGAAACCTGGACTCCAGATGAAAATGCCACAGCAACCATCAACTACACAAGTGGCACCACAGCCCGTCCCAAAGGCGTGGAAATGACCCACAGAAACTTATGGTTAAACGCCGCAATTTTTGGATGGCAGACCGGCGTTAATCATCGAGAGATTTACCTTCACACACTTCCCATGTTCCACTGCAACGGTTGGGGCATGCCTTATGCAATTACCGGCATGGGAGGGAAACACATAGTTTTAAGAAAAGTTGATGGATTAGAAATCCTAAAACGCATCGCAGAGCATAATGTCACTCTGCTCTGCGGAGCTCCAGCCGTAATAGCATCAATACTCGAAGCTGCAAGCGAATGGGACGGGGAAATCCCCGGAAACGGAACGATGCGAATAGTTGTTGCGGGAGCACCACCCCCAACTAAAACAATAGAAAGAGTCGAAACAGAACTGGGATGGGAATTCATTCAAATTTATGGGCTAACCGAGACAGCGCCATTTGTAACCATGAACCGGACTCGCCCAGAATGGGACAATAAAACGCCGCAAGAACGAGCCGCTTTACTTTCAAGCGCAGGAAGCCCAGCGCTTGGAATAGAAGTCTCCACCTCGCCAGATGGCGAACTGTTAGTAAGAGGCAACCACATTCTAAAAAGCTACTGGCAACAACCCGAAGCAACGGAAGAAGCGTTAGCGGACGGATGGTTCCACACAGGTGACGGAGCGACAATCGGAAAAGATCAGTACGTGACAATCACAGATCGAAAAAAAGACGTAATTATTTCCGGTGGTGAAAACATTTCATCAATTGAAGTCGAAGATGTTCTTTTCTCTCACCCATCAGTCGCTGAAGTCGCTGTGATAGGAGTACCAGATGAAAAATGGGGCGAAACTGTGAAAGCTCTCGTCGTTCTTTCGGAAAACGAATCAGCAGATGAACAGACATTGATCTCGTACTGTCGGGAAAATCTTGCTCACTACAAATGTCCTACATCAGTCGATTTCCTTGAAGAACTAGCGCGAACCACCACGGGTAAATTGCAGAAATTTAAACTACGCGAGCCTTACTGGAAAGACATGAAGCGGCAAATCAACTAACAAAAACCCTTTAAAAACAATCTTTTTAAAATATTAAATTTTACGAAAATATGAAATTTCCTCAAAAGTTGCCACTTATGCCTTTCAGACATAGCGTTTATTTACCGTTAACGGTCGAATAGGAAAAGCCTATTTGAATATCCCAGTTAATTGGAGGGGAATTACTTATGACCAGCAAGTTCGTAAAACTACTTGCAGTAGCACTAGCCATTGGCGTTGTTGCAGCTGCTTGTGGTAGCGATGAAGAAGAAGCACCAGCAGCGGCACCTGCTACAACAGCAGCAGCCGTAGCTACAACAGCGCAAGTCGAAATGGTTGCTGACGGAAGTCTTCTTGACACCGTTCAAGCCCGTGGAACCTTGCACTGCGGAGTAAGTGGAAGCGCTGTTGCATTCTCAGAAACTCAAGCTGACGGCTCAGTAACCGGCTTTGATGCCGACTACTGTCGTGCCGTAGCAGCCGCAGTTCTTGGAGATGCAAACGCAGTTAAGTTCACTTCTCTAACAGCATCAGAGCGTTTCACCGCCGTACAAAGTGGCGATGTTGACGTACTGATTCGTAACACAACTTGGACTCAAAGCCGTGATACCGATGTAGGTATGGACTTTGGACCAACAACTTATTATGACGGACAGCAGCTTATGGGCCGCGCTTCCGATGGGTTTACAGCAAACTCCGGAGCAGCTGACCTTGAAGGCGCAGTCGTCTGCACAAACGCAGGAACAACAACTGAAAAGAATGTTTCTGAATACGCATCTCTTGCAGGTGTAAATATCACACTCAAGACATTCGAAACCAGTGACGAATACTGGCAAGGATTTATCGATGGAGCTTGTGACATTTCAACAACTGACGGATCGGCTCTCGTGGGTCGTAAAGTTAAACAGCAACCTGCCGATGAGGAATGGGTGATTTTCCCAGCTACTCCAATATCCAAGGAGCCTCTAGGACCTACCTACGGTCAAAATGACTCAAAGTGGGCAGATGCAGTGAACTGGACCGTTTATGCAACAATTATTGCTGATGAATACGGAGTAAACCAAAGCAACGTTGACTCAGCAGTTAAAGAAGGAGAGCTTGGACGTCTACTAGGTGGTGACGGTGAACTCCAGACCACTATGGGACTAAGCGCCGACGCTTTCCATCAAGTGATCAAACAAGTCGGTAACTACAGCGACATTTACAACAGAAACCTCAACCCAGTAGGTCTCTACCGTGAAGGTTCTGCTAACGCTGGCTGGAAAGATGGTGGATTAATTTATGCTCCACCAGCACGATAAGTAAAACTCTTATCTTTAAATAAAGTCCTAATGGCCCAAGGTGAATTTCACCTTGGGCCTAGGACTTTTTTACTTATACAGAGACTCCAGTATTTGCTATGATTTCCATAACCCAGTCTCAGGTTTAAGCGAAAAGAAAACCTATGCAATCATCTGCAGAAGAAAAATCAAGCACACTAAAAGCAGTCTCGCAAAGAGTCCCTATATGGCGCGACGTAGTTGTAATAAAATGGGTCACGCAATTAGCTCTACTAGCGGTAGTGGTTTCTTCTCTCTGGTTTTTAGCTGGACAAGCCGGCGACAATCTTCAAGCCAGAAATATAAATACCGGTTTTGATTTTCTTGAACGCCCACCCGATATTCAACTAAGCGAAGGTATCGACACCTCTCCTGCAACTGGCGGCAGAGCCCTTTGGGTAGGAATGGTTAACACCTTACGTATGGCCGTAGTAGGAATAATTTTTGCAACTTTTCTTGGAGTAATAGTTGGATTAGCTCGCCTTTCAAACAACTGGCTTATCAAGCGTCTAGCAGGCTTATGGATTGAGACCTTGAGAAACGTGCCACTTCTAGTCCAAATGATTTTCTATTTCGCTGTTTTAACCGCTCTACCCCGTGTGAGTCTTGATTCAGGACCTATAAATGGGTGGTTCCATGTATCAAATAAAGGCATTTCAATGCCGAGAGTTTTTATATCTGATGGCTTCTACCAATGGATTACCGTTGTTGGCGTTGGTTGTATAGCTGCGTACTTCGTAAGAAAACAGAGACTCCGAAAACAAGACCTAACAGGTGAAGACACACACGCGATTTCTTGGTCGTTTTTAACCGTCTGCGCTTTTGCGATTATCGGAATTTTTGTTCACCCTGTATTCAGTTTTATTGGTGAAATATTTTCAGGTTTAGCTACTCTTTTCGAGAACATACCGACGTCAATAATAAAGATTCTCTTATCCGTAATTGTTGCTTTTTTTGCTGCTCGCTGGATTCGAAACTTCTTCGCTAGTCGCAGAAGCGCCACCGGACATCTTTCTTTAATCGATGATGATATTTTTAGAATGATTTTTGTCGGCACCGGCGCATTAATAGCAATTATCCTCGTTGTTAGTTGGACTGGAATATCTTCATGGATTCTAAACAGCGGCCGCGACCTCTTTCACATGCTCGAAGCTAAATTCGAAGTAGACGGTGCCGCTCGCCCGTTTGACGCCATGAAGCCCGACATAGTCAAACCGGGGAAATTTGCTAACTATGGTACAAGCGGACTAACAATGACTCCTGGATTCGCAGCGGTTTTCTTTGGTGTGGTTTTTTACACTTCTGCTTTTGTCGCAGAAATCATAAGAGGTGGCATTCTTGCTGTTCCTAAAGGACAAATCGAAGCAGCAAACGCTGTTGGATTAAGCAGAGGTCAATCTCTTCGTCATATTGTCCTCCCTCAGGCAATAAGAATCATNCTCCCACCCATGGGGAATCAATATCTGAATCTTACGAAAAATACATCACTTGCAATAGCAGTCGGTTACAGCGACATCGTTCAGGTCGGTCAAACGGTATACAACCAGACCGGTAAATCACTTCCTGTAATGGCAATATGGATGCTCTTCTACCTCTCCTGTTCATTAACAATTTCTGTGATAGTTAACTACTACAACGTCNGAATGAAAATCGTGGAGCGATGATGAACTTAAAAAAANACACTTCACGAAACCAATTTAAAACGACTCCATTAACAGANCCGCCTGACGGCGAACTTCCTCCTAAAGTGCCTGNGCTTTCTCCCACTGAATGGCTAAAAGCCAATCTTTTCTCTAATACTTTTAATTCAATTCTCACGATTCTCTCGACAGCAGCCATTCTTCTAATTATTCGCGGATTGCTCAGCTTCATTTTCAACCCTCTCAGACAGTGGTCAGCTACCGCAACAAATATGCGTCTACTAATGACGCAGGCATACCCCGAACATCAATATGCAAGGATTTGGGTCAGTCTGGGATTTCTATTGTTCCTTACAGGAATATCGCTGGCTTTCTGGCGCGCCGGAAGAAGGGTCCTTATTTCCCAGGTCGGAAAACGTCTACTCGCAATCGGAGCTTTCATACTGTTAGTAACTCTTCTAGCCCCTTTTAGCAATAAAGCAACAATAATCTGGCTGGTAATAGGAGTGATGGTCGCAGGAAGCGGTTTCTTATTAAAATCCGCCCAGGAACATCAAACCACCAGCTCCATGACACTACTTTCTGGAGTTTTCTTCTTAGCTATTCTTTCACTCCGGGTCATTCCTTACGGACACCACAGCTACATATCAACTAGAACACCAAAGATCCTTGCTGAACCGGGAACAGTAGCGATGACAACCAAACTTCCCTGGACAATAATGTTGGCAGTTGCTATTTGTTCATATTTTCTTGGCTCTCTCATTAGAAATAAAATCGACGAAAGTAAAGGTAAAGCTCTCCTCTCTACGACTTGGTTGATTTCGCCACTTTTCCTTCTTTTCCTAGTTCTTAGAGATCCGGACTTTGATACTGGACACCTTTTCTCAACGGACATACCGATATTTCTATTTTTCTCAATTGTCGGTTCAGTTCTTCTACTTTGGTTAACAAAGCCAGATATTGGAGAAAAAGGAAGAGTGATTTCTACTGCAATTCTTTTTGTTGGCTTTGCAACATTTTTATTCCAGATGCTCATGATTGTCAGAATTTTGACTCTGGTGTTAGCTTTTTTCGCTCTAGCCGCTCCTACATTTAGTGGTCAAAAGCCGGCACGTATTAGATACGCCAAAGTGTGGATTGGAACGATGGTGATACTCTGTTGGCTGATAACCGCTATAAACACACCTTCCACAGCAAAAGTTCCTGGTGATTTCTTCATCGGAGGTTTCGCCATCACGTTAATGATTTTTTTCTTTACGATGGTTCTGGCTTTTCCTTTGGGTGTTCTTTTAGCTCTTGCCCGGACATCAAAGTTCCCGATTTTCCGAATGGTTTCAACTACTTTCATTGAATTCATCAGAGGTGTTCCTCTAATAACTATTCTTATCTTCTTTAGTGTCATGGTGCCGCTATTTTTACCTGATGGTATGGATCTGACTGAAATAGCAGCTGTAACTATCGCTTTCATAATTTTCGAAGCTGCATATTTAGCCGAGAATGTTAGAGGTGGGCTTCAGTCAGTGACACGCGGTCAACATGAAGCAGCTGAAGCAGTCGGAATGACAAATGCTCAAAAAACATTCTTTATAGTCCTCCCACAGGCCCTTAGAGTGGCCATTCCGCCGATGGTGGGGCAAATTATTGCCACTTTCAAAGAAACAGGTCTATTGGCGATAATTGGCATATTCGATTTTCTGTACATCGCTCGATCTGTAATCCCAGGGCAAACAGAATATATGGGCAGTACCAGAGAGAACTTACTATTCGTATCTCTTGTGTATCTAGTAATCTGTTTCTCCATGTCAAAAGCTAGTCAGCGGGTTGAAAAACGCGTTGGACTTGGCGAAAGGTAAAGTAAAAAAATGACTGATAACGAAACCACTTCCTCAATTAGAGGAGAACGCGATCTTGCAAACGCCCAAGACATTATCGTTTGCGAAGGAGTTTCAAAATGGTTCGGCGACTTCCAAGCTCTAAATAATGTCTCTGCAACGATTAAAGAGCAGGAAGTTGTAGTTGTTTTAGGGCCTTCTGGTTCAGGAAAATCGACATGGATTAGATGCATAAATAGATTAGAACAACACCAAGAAGGCCGAATAATGGTCGACGGTGTCGAGCTTTCAAACGATCTCCGCAATATCGAGAAAGTTAGATCAGAAGTTGGAATGGTTTTTCAAATGTTCAACCTTTTCCCTCACCTGACTGTCCGTGACAATGTCAGTCTTGCCCCTATTTGGGTGAGGAAGAAACCACGAGCCGAAGCGGAAGAGCAGGCATCATCTTTGCTGGAAAGAGTTGGTATCCCAGAGCAGGCCGACAAATTTCCTGGACAATTATCGGGTGGACAGCAACAAAGAGTTGCTATTGCACGTGCATTAGCAATGGAACCAAAAATTATGCTTTTTGATGAACCCACTTCAGCTTTAGATCCGGAAATGATTAAGGAAGTTCTAGACGTAATGAAAGAACTTGCGTTGTCTGGTATGACGATGATGGTTGTTACTCACGAAATGGGATTCGCGAAAGAAGTAGCTGACAAAATAATGTTTATGGAGGGTGGGCAAATAGTNGAGATCGGCACACCTGAACACTTCTTNACCAATCCNACCGAAGAACGAACAAAACTGTTCCTTTCGCAAATACTTTAGAAAACTCGTGAAAAGTTCGCTAAATGTTGAACCGCTAACNGGGGTACTGGGAGCTCGANTTTCGGAAATAGACATTAAAACCGNNCTGGATACAGAACTGCTTGCATCACTCAGGAATGCTATTTGTGANTTTGAAGTTGTGATAATNCCTGATCAAAGTCTCACGCCTAATGANCAAGTTGAATTCAGTCACATGCTTGGCCCTTANTCCCCTGTCCCTTTTGTGAAGCCGATAGACGAGCACCCGGAAGTTATTAAAGTNGTTAAAGAAAATACNGAGCCAGAAGCTTTCAATTTTGGGGGTGTCTGGCATAGTGATTTCTCNTTCCTTTCTAAACCACCTGCATTNACAATTCTTTACGCAATAGATGTTCCAATGACTGGTGGTGACACAGTTTGGGCTTCTACCACTGCGGCTTATCACCACTTAGACGACAGCATGAAAANTCGTCTACATGAAATAACTGGAATACATTCTGCTAGTGCTTCTTACTCNCCTGATCAGCAAGATCTTCATTCACAACTGTCAAATATGACTATCGAAACATCTGAAACAGCCAANTCAACACAAGAACATCCCCTCGTATGCAAACACCCCGAGACTGGAAAACCTTCGCTTTTTTTCAATCCAACTTATGTTCGAGGATTGAAGTGCCCTGAATCAGAAACCGGAAAAGAAGAAGATTTAATGAAATGGCTAAGTCAATGGACTACTGGAATTCAATTCACATTCCGACATAAATGGTCACCTGGTGACCTCGTCATTTGGGACAACAGGTCAACACAACACATCGCTCTGAACGACTATAAGGGAGCGAGAAGAGAATTGAATAGAACTACAGTCAGTCATTCAACCGCACCATCACCATACCGATCCTAAACTTTGTCTGTTTTTGGAATGCTACTTTTCTGCTAGTAATTCGATGAGAGAGGAAACATCTGACCTACTGTGACCTTTTTCCTGCAACTCAGCAAAAAAGCTGTCAACTAATGAAGTGACCGGCAAGTCAAAACTAATTCTTTCCGCTTCATCGAAAACTATGCCGAAGTCCTTTCTCATCCAATCAACTGCAAATCCGTGATTGAACTCGCCCGCAAGCATCGTTTCTGAACGATTACTTAGGTACCAAGATGCAGATGCTCCTTGGCTAATNGCTTGCAAGACTTTCTCNGTATCCAATTTTGAACGTTTCGCAAATTCCAACGCTTCTGACAAACCTTGTAATAAACCTCCAATACAGATCTGGTTCACCATCTTTGTTAACTGCCCATGGCCCGCTGGACCGACAAGAATAGAAATTTTTGAATAGATATCTATAACTGGTTCAATCTTTGCAAAAGCCTCTTGCGATCCTCCGCACATCACACTCAACTGGCCTGCCTCAGCTCCCGCCTGACCTCCNGAAATAGGAGCATCTACAAAACCTATACCCTTTTCTGCACAAGCTTCTTCTAACTCNTTGGCTAAAAACGCTGACGCAGTCGTATGGTCAACAAGAACAGANCCTGATGCCATTCCTTCTAAAACACCAGCTTCCCCATAAACAACTGAGCGGACATCATCGTCATTCCCAACACAAAGCATTACCACATCAGCACCCTGAGCAGCCTCGCAAGGTGTAGCTCCCAAAGAACCACCGTGCGTCTCTACCCATTTCTCAGCTTTAGATACGGTGCGATTATAAACCGTAGTATGGTTCCCAGCGTTATGAAGATAACCGGCCATGGGGTAACCCATGACTCCTAGACCTATAAAGGCACATCTTGGCATCTATCTCTCCTTTTTACTTTTAAGTTTAAAATATCGACCGTANGCTTTAATAGTTGTAAGTCTCTCATCATAAATGAGCTTGCATAAGGACAATAATTTAGGAGAATNATAATGGGCAACCTCTGTGAAGGTCGTGTAGCTATCGTTACTGGAGCGGGAAGAGGCATTGGGCGCGAACATGCGATCATGCTTGCAAGCCAGGGTGCAAAAGTGGTCGTAAACGATCTCGGTGGCGATATGGATGGATCCGGCAGTGACCTAAGCCCCGCACAAGAAGTAGTCAACGAAATAGTTGAAATGGGTGGCGAAGCAATCGTAAATGGCGCGAATGTAGCCGACTTTACTGCTGCTGGTGAGATGGTTCAACAAGCAATTGACACTTGGGGACGGTTGGACATTTTGATCAATAACGCTGGAATTTTGCGTGACCGAATGATTTTTTCAATGTCTGAAGACGACTTCGATGCTGTTATAAATGTCCATCTTAAAGGGACATTCTCAACTGTTCATCACGCATCAGTATTCTGGCGGGAAACAGTAAAGGCTGGAGGCGAAGCCTTTGGAAGAATCATTAATACTTCTTCACCTTCCGGAATTTACGGCAACGTTGGTCAGGCAAACTATGGTGCAGCTAAAGCTGGTATCGCAGCATTTTCTGTTATCACAGCAATGGAACTGGTCAAATATGGCGTAACAGTAAACTGTCTTGCACCTGCAGCTTTCACACGTATGACCGCTGACCTACCAGGAATAGTTGGCACAGACGAAGGTGCTGAAGAAGCAATGAGTCCAAGATGGATTTCTGTAATCACTGCTTGGCTTTGCAGCGAAGCAGCTCAAAACGTAACAGGACGTGTTTTCGACGTTGTCGGGGAAAGACTTGGAATAGCCGAACAATGGCATCTAGGGCCATCTGCTAAACAGACCGATGACCCTGAGGGGCTCACAGACATAGTCAAAGAACTAATGAAAGATGCGCAACTTAATCCCGATATGAGCGGTATGCCAACGGAAGGACCTGGAAGGCCCAGCAAAGATATCTAATGGCAATTGATTTCACACTTTCGCCAGAGTTGGAAGAAATACGGAATAACGTACGCGACTTCATTGACCGGGTAGTAAAACCCGGAGAAGAAACGATAGAAGGCTCCAATGGGACAGAACCATTAAATCCTAAAGACAGGATTAGCAAATTAATTGAAATGCGCAAAGAAGCCTTCGAAGAGGGCCTCTGGCTGCCCCACATGCCAAAAGAATGGGGCGGAATGGAATTGGGACACGTGGCTATGGCTATGGTCCAAGCTGAAGCAGCCAAGTCCTATTACGGACCTTGGGTGCTGAATTGTCAGGCCCCAGATGAAGGAAACATGCACACCATGTTGCACTGGGCTACGGACGATCAAAAAGAAAAATACCTTAAACCTCTTTGTCAGGGAACAGCTACTTCTTGCTTTGCTATGACTGAACCTGAAGTAGCTGGGTCAGATCCAACGCTTATCCAGACAAATGCTTACCAAGATGGCGAAGAGTGGGTTATCAACGGGCATAAATGGTTCATTTCAAATGCACATCGAGCAAATTTTGCGATCCTAATTGCCAGAACCGAAGATGATCCTGAACTACCTCAGGCAGCAAACACAGCCTTTATTATCGACCTTCCTTCCGAAGGTTGGACCGAAGCGCGAGAAATAGAAACAATGCACGGCTCAACTGGTCATTCCGAAATAGTAATCGAAGACCTAAGGGTTCACGACTCCCAGATGCTAGGCGGAAGAGGTCAGGGGCATTTGCTCGGTCAATATCGTTTAGGTCCAGCTCGATTGGCACACTGCATGAGATGGATCGCCCAGGCTGAGATGGCGCTTGACATGACCGTTGAAAGATCTTTAGAAAGATATAGCCATGGTTCAATCCTGGCTGAAAAGCAAGGAATCCAGTGGATGATTGCTGATTCTGCGATGGAACTTTACCAATGCAAACTAATGGTCTTGCATGCCGCTTCGAAAATCGACAATGGAGATGACTTCAAATCAGAAGTTTCAATGGCAAAACACTTCGTAGCAAACAGTCTAAACCGAATAATAGATCGCGCTATACAAGTGCATGGTGCTCTGGGCTACTCGACAGACACTCCCCTAGCTCACATGTATCAACATGCTAGATGGTCTAGATTTGCTGATGGTGCCGATGAGATTCATCAAATGCGCATAGCTCAGAGGACAATAGCCGCTTTCAAAGATCATGGCTCAACTTCTTCGGCTACCGGAAACTTACCGATCTGAAAGTACTGATACCCACTAACTGTAATAAATAAGGAGATATAAAATGCAAGAAGTTGTGATAGTAGATGCTGTGAGAAGCCCCATAGGTAAGAGAGGTGGAGGTCTTTCCAACTCACACTCCATAGACCTACTAGGAGCAGTTCAAAGTTCCTTATTCGAGAGAACCGGGATGGATCCTAAAGAAGTTGGTCAAGTAGTTGGCGGGTGTGTAGGTCAAGTAGGTATGCAGACTATGAATGTCACTCGTACAGCATGGCTAACTGCAGGGCTGCCAATTGAAGTGGCCGCTACGACGGTCGATGCGCAATGCGGTTCTTCTCAACAAGCGACTAATCTTGCATACGCTCTCGTGGCTTCGGGAACTGTCGACTCTGCTGTTGGATGTGGTGTGGAACTTATGAGCCAGGTTGGCTTCGGGGCGACGATTCCTAAAGAACCAAATGCTGGAAGTCCAGTAAATCGTAACTACTTTGACCATTTCGAGATGACAAGTCAATTCGAAGGATCTGAAAGAATTGCTGATCATTGGAAAATCAGTCGCAACGATTGTGATACTTTCGGAAAGCTTTCGCAAGATCGCGCTGCTAGAGCCTGGTCAGAAGATCGATTCGCTACACAAATAACTTCAATAGAGGTCCCAGTTAATGATGAAGAAGGAAACCCTTCAGGAGAGAATGTTACAGTTACTCGCGACGAAGGGCTTCGAGAAACCACTATGGAATCACTCGCTGGTCTGAAACCATCAGGACGTGAAAATGGTGTTCACACTGCTGGAACTTCTTCACAAATCTCGGATGGTGCTGGAGCAGTATTAATGATGACGGCACAAAAAGCAGCGGACCTTGGATTGAAACCTTTGGCAAAAATTGTTGACAGCTGTTTAGTTGGTTCAGACCCTGAATTCATGCTAACTGGACCAATATTTGCGACCGAAAAAATCTTAAATGATAATGGAATGAAAATTGACGACATAGATCTCGTTGAAATCAATGAGGCATTTGCATCTGTTGTTCTAGCGTGGGAAAAGGAGACAAACCCCGACATGGAACGTGTCAACCCAAACGGAGGAGCAATAGCTTTAGGTCACCCTCTTGGTGGAACAGGTGCAATATTAATGACTAAGGCAGTCCATGAACTTCATCGGACTGACACTGAACACGCCTTGGTAACAATGTGTTGCGGTGGAGGTCTGGGAACCGGAACCCTTTTACAACGTTTATAACTTTTGGATTTAACGTCAATGTCAAACATGGATAACTGTTCAGCTGTCATCTTTAATGGGGATGGCAGTTGGGAGCGAAAAGACAACTTTGATATCCCCAAACCCCCAGAAGGTGGAGCAGTCATTGCCGTTGAAGCTGTGGGCCTCTGTCATAGCGATGTGGCGCAATTAAACGGTCAAAAACACGTTCCAGGGGAAGTTTCTCCAACTGTTCCCGGTCACGAAATTGTTGGCAGAGTCTATGACTTGGATCCGGATGCAGAACTTGGGGTCAAAATTGGAGACCGTGTAGCAGTAAACATTGTTGTACCCACAGAACCTTCAGATTCAAATCCCTTTGGTTTCAGTTGCTATGGATACAGTTTTGGACTTGATGAAGCTGAGGGGCTCTGGGGAGGTTACGGAGAATACATGTCTATTCTCCCGAGAACCCAACTTGAACGATTAACTGACGAAATATCAGCCGAAGAGTTAACTATTTTTGAACCTCTAAGCAATGTCATCGCCTGGACAAGTCGCATTCATTGGAGTCAAAAAATGAAAGTGGTAATACAAGGGCCTGGCCACATGGGTTTGACTTTTGCTGCTATGGCCAAGCAAATGGGAGCCGACAAAGTGATCGTCACAGGAACCAGCGAAGATAACCACAGGCTCTCAATAGCAGAAGAAGTAGGAGCCGATTTTGTTATTGATGTATCAAATGAGGACCCCATCGAAAAGATTACAGAAATTACTAACGGCATAATGGCTGACCTTGTAGTAGATCTAAGTAGTGCCTCGCTAGTGCCTGGGTTATGTCTTGATCTAGTCCGGTATGGAGGGGATGTTATTTGGGCAGGTCTTAAAGATCGAGAAGCAGTTCCAGTCGTAACGGACACTGCAGTGATGAGAGGACTTACTATTCATGGCGGAGCTGGTGGTACCAACAAGTCATTGAAGGAAGCTGTCGAGATTCTTAATACAAAAAAATTTCCTACTGCTCCGTTACTAGGAGAAGTTTTCGGAATGGACCAAATAGATGAGGCCATGGCGGTATTAAATAGAACCGCGTCAAATGATGCTGTTCGGGCTGTCTTATCTCATAGACATAAGTAACTTAAGAACTTCTACACCTAACCCCAAACCAGCGGACAATCTGGGTGGTCTACCACAGGGTCTCCGGTTCGTATATTTTCATGATGAGGTTTTTTAGGAGCACCAGAGCGAATCTTATAGGTGGAATCATCTCCACAGTAGCGAACCGAAACAGCGCGTCGTTGTCTAGTGGCTGAGCTGTTTGCACCTGCCCCGTGAAGAGTCAGCGCGTGATGCACAACTAAATCTCCAGGTTTTGTATCGAACCTTAACAAATCTAGCTTTTTGTCATCGATTTCAATATTGGGTAGGTATTTGCCTTTTGTATCAGGTAAAGGTTCATTCGCGACAAACCAATTCGGCTTGAACACTTTTTTATTCTTGTGAGATGAGCGGAGATAAACGACACTACCTGTTTCAGAGTCCACGTCATCTAAAGGAGCCCAGACTGTACATATACTCTCACCTGTCAAATGGAAATATCCAAGATCTTGATGGAAGGCAGTTTCTTCAGTTGTGCCGGGTTCTTTAATCAAAACAGAATCTTCATACAGGTAAACTCTTTTTGAGTTCATAAGTTTCGCCACTATTGAAGGGAGTGGGGAAACTTTTGCAAACGCAGCAAAATTTTTATCTTCTTTCCAGTGGTCTATACCCGATAAAAATCTCCCACTTTTCATCTCATTTTCTTTTAATGCCAACAGATCTTGGGTTTCATTTAAATCGTTGCTCAGCGCTGTAAGGTCCGCAAACATTTTGGGGTCGTTAAGCATCTTTTCCAGAGAGGAATCAAGCAGTTCGATCCAATCTTTTTTCACAATATCGGGCAGATGGACCACCCCATCTGAAGCAAAAGAAGAGACCTCTGCCTGAGTAACAGACCTCATTGGATCAGAAGACGGGAAACTATCCATATTTATTCATAGGATCGTATTTTTCATAAAGCCACTCAGACATTTGGTGGCCTTTCGCGTGACAAATGGGCACCTGCATCAGCTAAAAATAACTGACCAGTAATATTCTGAGCAAAATCAGAGGCTAAAAAAACAGACAAGTAACCTAGGTCTTCTATTTCACTCATTCTTCTTAATGGATTTGATTGTTGTATAGCTGAAATTCGATCTTCATCAAAAAAATCTACAACTGTTTCGGTCAAGGTTGTACCTGGAGCAACTGCAATCACTCTTATACCCATAGGTCCAAATTCCACTGCCGCTGTCTGAGTCAGGTGATTTATTCCTGCTTTGGCCGCACCGTAACCAGCTAAGAAGGGGCTTGGCCTCGTCGTTTCTCCTGAACTCACATTAATGATTACACCATTTCCGGTCTCTCTCATGTGTTTTACTTCTGACTTCATGGACAAAGCCGTTACTAAAAGATTTTGTTCTAACACGTCTCTCCACTTTTTCTCATTCATTTCCAACAGTGGGGCAGTTCCCTCAGAACCAAGCATTCCAATATTGTTGACCGCTATATCAATTCCACCTAGCTTGGTTGAAGACTCATCAAACATTCTTTCGATCTGACCCTCTTCGCGAGCGTCACCAACAACAGAATAAGAAAACCCTTGATTTAGGGCAGTTATCACTTCAACAGTTTCCTGTGCTTTGTCGGCTCTCTTATCCAGAACAGCAACATTTGCCCCAGCTCGAGCGAACTCTAGTGCTATAGAGCGTCCTATTCCAGCGCCCGCACCTGTTACAACAACATTTTTTTCCGAATGATCGATTTCGATAGACAAACTAAGCCTCCAATACTTTAAGCAAATCGTCTATGGCCGAATCAGCCCAGCTAGCGACAACTTCTTTTTCTGTACCACCTAAAGGATGTGGAACCACAACTATCCTCGCTTTAGGCACACCCAAGCTATTAGCAGCCGAACGGGTTAATTCTTCAAAATTTTCTGTGGTGAAAACAACTGCTGGTACTCCTGCTTTTTCGATTTCAATCAAATCGTGGACACTCCACGAAGTGCAGGATCCTCAATCAGCCGACCCCGTTAAAACTAATTGAACTTCCTCTGCAAGCATTCCAATTACTTGGGGATTGCATGCCGTGGCAGCATTAGCTCTTTCGCCTTTTCCAGTGATTACCGAAACCTTTGCATTAATTCTCTCCGCAAGTCCTTCAGCAATTTTTGTTAATAAAAGATCAGCATTAGGTTTGCCGTTCTCAAGAACCCCTATCTTCCCACCAGAAAATAATGGTGCAGTTGAACACAGTTCAACCACTTCATCTATTAGCTCACCCTCAGGACTGTGAATCTTCATATTCATAGATTAAACCTCTCCTCTCCATTTATATTGGAACTGTCACACTTCTGGTCATCCCCCAGCTGGGGACTACGCACGAATGCTTTCCGGCACCTCCACTTACTAAAACTTTGATGTTTTCAACCTGTTGAGTCATCGGCACTAACTCTTTGTCTGGAAGTGAAGTCATCCAATCTGCCCATGCTAATAAGTTAAACTGTTCTCGAAAGCTGCCAGCGGGCATTCTTGCTTTCTCAAATAAGTAATTAGAAACATCTTCCCTACTCCATCCCTGGTTTACTGCAGTTGCAGCATGTTCGGGACAAAGAATTACGAACCATTCACCGCCTGAGATACAAGCATTATTTACTCCAAAAGTTGTCATAACCGAAGCTGCTTTATCAAGTACCCTCTCTATGTTTTCTGATTCCATATCGTGAAAATTGTGTGGGTTTTCACCACAGTGAATAGTCAGTGCACTTTCTGAATCAAGCCCGAGTGACTCGGGATACGACTCCCAAGGGTTTTCTTTTTGATTCTCTGCAATGCAATAAGTGTATTTTGAAGGCTGACCTTGCGTTGAGGCATCACCCGGACCGGGTACTGCCCCAGCAATGTGCAGCAACACGAGTCGCATTGCCCTACCTACGGTCGCGTTTGCCCTGTTGCCGGGCCCAAACGTACCCAAACCTGAATTAAAGCCAAGCTCATCAACTACCCTGCCATGAACTATCAATAACGGGGCTACAGGATGGGTAGTTGTATTGACCCCACGCAAATTGATTTTTTGACTACCTAAAGCCTTTACCGCTTCTACAACAATAGGGAAATACTCAGGTTTGCATCCCGCTAAAACTGCGTTAACCGCCACAGCTCTATAAGTTGCGGATCCTCCCCGTGGCGGAAGAACTGCGAGTACTTCTTCCGGAGAAGCCTTCACATGACTGAGCATTTCAGTCACACGTTTGTCAGTGGGTGGCACTAGTGGCAGCCCATCTCCCCAACCATGACTCTCAAATACTTCATAAATAGTGGCTGGGTCTTCATCTGAGAGTTCGAGAAACTGGCTTGAACTTTCCATTCACCCATTGTTGTTCATAAGCTTGCCTACTTTACAGTTGGGAAAATTAGATCATGAAATTTTTCGAATATGTAAAAAATTTTTACCTTTCGCCAAAGTAACTTAGATGTGTTGCTCTATAACTTTGGCCATCTTTACTGACTGCGTTGAAATCTTCGCCGGCGTTTTTACTTGAAACTAATGCCAAACCCAAATTTCCTTTCATGGCAGGCGACCATGCCACTACGCGTATTTCTCCGATTTCATTTCCTGATTCATCAAATGCAGGCCACGGTTCTTGATTTGGTGCAGTTAGACCCTCTCCTGACAACATGACCTTTACCAATCGCCTGGAGGGCCCCCTACTTTTTTCTGAGAGTAAAGCTTCTTTTCCTATGAAATGATCTTCTCTTTCTAGATTCATAAAGCGTTCCAGACCCAATTCCAGAGGAGTTGCTGAAGCCGCGCAGTCGGCCCTATATGAAAGTAGCTCACTTTCTATTCTTTCGACAGCGTTAGGTGTCCCTGGGTGTATGCCATATTTCAAACCAGCTTCCCAAACTCTTTCCCAAAGATCTATACCTTTAGATTCATCAGTCAGAAACAATTCAAAACCACCTTGACCACTCCAACCTGACCGACAAATCAAAAATGGAATGCCGTCTAACTCAGTATCTACAAAACCAAAAAATGGTATTTTCATTACCCAATCTCCGAGTAAATCAGCCATAGTTTCATAGGATTTAGGTCCTTGAACTGCCAAAGGTGAAACTTCTGGCTCAAAGACACTACATTCAAGGTTTCTTTCATAACTTATAGCTTGTGCCCAGAGTAGTAGGTCACCATCTGCGATCGACATCCAATAACGGTCTTTCTCAAGACACAGTGTTATGGGGTCATTAATCAGAATTCCCGTGTGGTCACAAATTGGCGTGTACCGAGATCTACCTTCCTTGCATGATCTCATTCCTCTGGTAGACAAATAATCAACTAATTCGAGAGCTCCAGAACCGACTATCTCGACTTGACGCTCTACAGCCACATCCCAAATGGAAACCCTTTCAGTTAACGCCTGATACTCAGCAACTGGGTCCCCATATGAAGTTGGCATATACATATGGTTGTAAACCGAAAATTGCTTAACTCCATGTGAAATCGTCGCGTCGTAAAAAGGGGACTTTCTGACTCGCGGGCCGATAGCAATTTCACTGGTCATATTTTTTCATCTCCTTTATGTCTATAGACAGGTGAGTCGTCTCTTGTTAGTGGAGTGTTACCCAATATTAGATCTGCTGCCTTCTCGGCAAGCATCATAACTGGCGCATAAATATTTCCGTTAGTGATATTAGGCATAACAGAGGCATCAACCACTCGCAGTTGTTCTGTTCCATGAACCCGCATTGATGAAGGATCGACGACTGCCATATGGTCTGTTCCCATTCGAGCAGAACAGGATGGATGAAGCGCCGTCTCTGAGTCCTTTTTGATCCAATTCAAAATCTCATCATCATCTTTCACATTTGGACCTGGCGATATCTCGCCCCCGTTAAATTCTTCGAAAGCTGCCTGGCCCATTATATTTCTGGCAACACGAATGGCCTCGATCCATTCTTTTCTATCTTCTTCAGTGGAAAGATAATTAAATCTAATAGAAGGCTTTTCAAAAGGATCATTAGTTTTGATTTTGATACTTCCGCGACTATCTGAAAACATTGGCCCGACGTGAAACTGGTAACCGTGACCTGCGACCGGAGTGGTCCCGTCATATCTAATTGCAATAGGTAAAAAATGAAACATAAGATTTGGCCACTCAACTCTTTCGTTACCCCTCACAAAGCCCCCTGCTTCGAAATGGTTGGTGGAACCTGGGCCTCTTCTTAAAAGCCATTGGAGGAAAACAAAAGGTCGCCTCCAAACTTTTAAATAGGGTGACATTGAAACAGGTTTTTTACAGGCGTACTGAACATAAACTTCGAGATGATCCTGCAAATTTTCACCCACACCAGGCAGATCAATCAGCGTCTTCACATCGGCTTCCTCAAGAGTTCTAGCTGAACCTATTCCTGACAGTTGTAGGAGTTGCGGGGTGTTTATAGCACCCCCACAACAAATTACTTCACCCGCCTTAATTGTTTTGTTTCGTCTATCTTTTTTCAACTCAACTCCCACCGCCTTATTGCCGTCAAAAATTATTTTTGTTACATGGGCTCTTGTTATGACATCTAAGTTCGTTCTTGAGGCAACAGGGTGTAAATAGGCAACTGAGGCAGAGTTTCGTCTACCCTGGTAAATATTTCGGTCAAAAGAAGAAAACCCCTCTTGTCGGTATCCATTTACATCTTCGGTAAGTTCATAACCGGCTTCCTGCACTGCATCAAAAAAAGCCCCGAATAAAGGACTCGAAGCAGGTCCTCTTTCCAACATTAACGGGCCACTGTCCCCTCTATATCGATCTACTCCGTGAAGACAGGTTTCCATTCGTTGAAAATAAGGCAGACAGTGGGAATAGCTCCACTCTTTGCAACCCGGTGTTGCAGCCCAGCGTTCATAGTCAGCGGGATTACCACGTTGGAATATCATGCCGTTTATACTTGAAGAGCCTCCCAGAACCTTTCCTCTGGCATGAGACACTCTTCTGCCCCCGAGTCCTGGTTCAGGGTCAGATTCATACTTCCAGTCGTAAAATTTGTTACCTATACCGAGAGAAAGTGCTGCCGGCATATGAATTACAAAATCCCATCGATGGTCTCGCCTGCCTGCTTCGATTAAGAGAACGCTCACATCACTGTTTTCACTTAAACGATTTGCGAGTACACATCCAGCAGAGCCTCCGCCAACGATAACTATGTCGTAATCACTCATTAAAGGTCTCCGAATTAATCAAATTTTTCATACGAATTGATTCTGCCTTCAAACTTACGCTTAGTGGTGTCAAGGAAAATTTTTTACTAAAAAGTATCCTTACTTATGGGGGAAAGTGCATACGTGCTGAGATCTGGTGAATCGTGGCGAAATCCTTATCCCATGTACTCTGATCTAAGAAATAATTCTCCTGTTCATTTCGTGGAAACAGGTTCTTTTTGGGTTTTGTCTCGATTCGAAGATGTTTTTAATGCTGCACGAAATCCTCGAGTGTTTTCCTCTCGCCATGGTCTAACGATCGATCAGGACTCTAACAATCTAGATATGGGAGATTCTGCTCCGATAGTTTTTTTAGACCCGCCTGAGCACACTGAATTTAGAAGGCTTATAAGTAAAGGTTTCACTCCCAGGAAAGCTGAGGATATGACAGAAGACATTTCCGCTTTTGTTGAATCTGCAATAAATAGAATAAAGGAACTCGAAACCTGCGACATTATTTCTGAACTGTTTAAACCGCTACCAAGTTTCGTAGTTTCAAAGTACTTAGGTGTACCAGCATCCGATCGCGTTGTTTTTGACACTTGGACAGAAAAAATTGTGGCGGGCGCAATACACAATGAAGAAAATGAGGGACTCGAAGCTATTTACGAAGTAACAAATTATTTTACCGAATTAATCGAATGGAGAAAGAAAACACCTGGAGATGACTTGATCTCAGAACTCATAGAAATGGGCGAAGAGAAAGTTTCTATCATGTGGATCCTAGGTTTGGCTTTCACTATGATCGCTGGGGGTAACGATACAACAACCGGTTTATTAGGTGGTTCGGCAGTACTGCTGAGCGAGAACCCTGATCAACGAAAACTTTTGTCAGAAGATTTACGCCTTTTACCCGGCGCGATTGAAGAGTTGCTAAGAATGACCTCCCCTGTCCAAGGCTTGAGTCGAGTTCTTTTGGAAGATTTCGAATTGCATGATGAAAAAATACCTTCTGGATCGCGTGTTCTTCTTGGTTATGGATCTGGGAATAGAGATGAGCGTGAATTTGGTGAAGATTCTGAAAAGTTAGACATTCAGCGGAAAATAAAGCGAATACTAAGTTTTGGGTCAGGGGCACATTTCTGCCTAGGTGCTTCTGTTGCCCGCCTGCAGTCCTCCATAGCGCTTAGAGAAATTTTGAGAAATTTTCCTGATTTCTATGCTGATGAAACTTCTTCTACCTACGCAACCGGAAACTATGTAAGAAGACACACGCATTTAGCTTTCCACCCAAGTGCCTAGTTAAAGATTATCTTTCTATCTTCGATATCCTTAATTAAGGGATGTTTGGAGATGACTAATGAGTGACAGTCACAAAGATCAAGTCGTGGTGGTAACTGGTGCAGGAAAAGGAATCGGCCGCGCTATAGCGGAAAGATTCTCAAAGGAAGGCGCCAAAGTAGTCGTAAATGACATTGACGAAAACAGCGTGAGCGAAGTAGTAACAGGCATAAACGATTCTGGGGGTGATTCTATTGGAGTTCCTGCTGACGTAGCTGACAGCAGTCAGGTGAAAATAATTTTTGACTCAGCATTAGAACACTTTGGAACTGTCGACGTATTGGTGAACAATGCTGGCATCGTAAGTCCTATGCTTCATTTCTTCGAAGCAGATGAGGCCTGGTGGAGACGCATCATTGACGTTAATTTAACAGGCCACTTTCTCTGCTCTCAACAAGCAGCAAGAATTATGGCTTCCAAAAAGCACGGTGTGATTATCAACATGTCGTCAGGCGGTGCCACTCGCGCCCATAGATCTTTTACCGCGTACGACGCCTCAAAAGGAGGCATAGAAGCACTCACCAGAGCAATGGCACTTGACCTAGGTCCCTATGGCATAAGAGTCTGTGCCCTAATGCCGGGTTCAATCGATACTGAAGGAATGGACGAAGAAGCAAGAAATCTCCGAGGTGAGAACATACCTCTTGGTCGCCCTGGAGACCCTGACGACATGGCAGGACCTGCACTTTTCCTTGCCTCTGAAGATGCTAAATACATCACTGGAGATGTAATCAAAGTTGATGGAGGAATGCTTTCGCAACAGAGATCCGCAACCGTTGACATAGTCCCACCTTCCACATTCCCACCTTTACAGGACATTCTCGAAGGAGACTAATACCCCTAATGGTTAGGAATAAAATGCGAATTGGAGCTGATGTTGGAGGCACTTTTACTGACATAGTCCTCGAAGCAAAAGGAGAAATCTTTTCAACAAAAGTTCTTACCACTTATGAATCGCCAGAGATAGGAATCCTCCAAGGCATACATGCTGTAATAGAAGATTCAGGATCTGATCTATCTGAACTTGACTCTTTCATACATGGTACGACTTTAGCCACAAATGCTTTGATCTCTAGAACGGGAGCTGAAACAGCTTTCGTAACCACAAAAGGTTTTCGAGACACTATCGAGATGAGGACGGAGAGCAGATTCGAGCAATACGATCTCAATCTAGAATTACCCAAACCACTGATCGAGCGGAAAGACAGATACGTACTTTCAGAACGTGTCTCTGCAGACGGTTCGGTACTTTTACCTTTTAACCAGACGGAAGCTAAAAACCTGATCAAACTCCTGTCACTTGAAGAGAACAGGTATGAAGCCGTAGCAGTTGGTTTCATACATTCATATATGAACGACAGACATGAATCTCTCTTTAAGCAAATGCTTTTGGACCAGCTTCCAAACATTAAAGTTTCAATTTCTTCTGAAGTGTCACCTCAAATGAGAGAATTTGAAAGATTTAATACAGTCTGCGCAAACGCTTACGTTCAGCCAATGATGGCTTCATACCTTGAAAGACTTAAAACGAAATTAGCCGAAGCGGGAGCAAAATGCGATATTCATCTCATCCACTCGGGCGGTGGATTAATCAGCATAGAAAGTGCCATAAAATTTCCTGTAAGACTCATAGAATCAGGCCCGGCCGGCGGAGCTATTTTCGCTTCAGAAATCGCTGCACGCCATGGGATAGATGCCGCTCTTTCTTACGATATGGGAGGCACAACTGCAAAAATATGCCTGATAGATGAACAATCGCCAAGATCAGCAAAGACATTTGAAGTGGCAAGAACCCACCGCTTCACAAAAGGAAGCGGAATGCCTATCTCAATACCTGTTATAGAAATGATTGAGATAGGAGCCGGGGGTGGGTCAATAGCAAATGTTGATGACCTTAAACAAATAAGAGTAGGCCCTCTAAGTGCAGGTTCTGAACCAGGACCAGCCGCATACGGATTAGGCGGTTCTTTAGCAACAGTAACGGATGCAAACGTGTTACTTGGTCGAATATCACCAGAGACTTTCGGCGCTGATGACATTGATCTCATTCCCGATGAATCGAGAAAAGCTCTATTAACTGATATAGCAGAGCCGCTTAAAACAGACGTTGAAAATGCGGCAATAGGAGTAATCGAAGTTGTTGATGAGAATATGGCCAATGCAGCTCGTGTTCATGCAGTGGAAAATGGTAGAGATGTATCTCAATACACAATGATTGCATTCGGTGGTGGAGCACCTCTTCATGCCTCTCGTTTATGTGACAAGCTTGAAATCGAAAGGCTACTCATTCCCCCAGGAGCAGGAGTAGGTTCCGCCATAGGCTTTCTTCGAACACCTTTTTCTTACGAAGCTTTAAAAAGCTTCTACATTTCTATAGAAAATTTTGATCATAAAAGTGTGAACCAACTTCTTGAGAACCTCACTTCAGAAGCAACAGAATTTGTGATGGAAGCATCAAACGAAAACATTCATCCAGAGGAGCTACTTGTGGAACGTTGTGCTTTTATGAGATACGCGGGGCAAGGATGGGAAATTACTGTACCTCTAGAAAATGAGATATTTGACTATCTTGGTATCGAATTGCTCAATAACAAATTTGAGAAAACTTATGAAGAACATTTCGGTAGGGCCATAGATGGTCTACAGATCGAAGTCGTCGGGTGGTCCGTTAAAGTCACATCACCAAGACCAGAAACTGAAAAAACTACTACTGTCGACTCTGAAAATATTGTTACGACTGATTTGAAACGTGTTATCTACGATCCCGCCAAAGATAGCAAAGTTGAAGCTTCTGTCTTCCAGCGTGAAAATCTAAACCCTGGTGATTGTGTGATGGGACCAGCCATAATTGTCGAGAGTCAAACAACGACTTGGGTTTCAAGTGAGAAGAAATCCTCCACCCAGCATGATGATTGTCTACTGATTACAAAAAAAACTGAGACTGTCGAATGAACCAGTTAAAAAACCAAGTGATGTGGAATCGCCTTATATCAATAGTCGAAGAACAAGCTCTGGCACTAGTTCGTACAGCCTTTAGCACGAGCGTTAGAGAAGCAGGAGATCTATCAGCGGGTGTCTACGACACTAAAGGAAGAATGATCGCACAGGCAATAACTGGAACTCCGGGGCACGTAAACACTATGGCAGCGGCTGTAGTTAACTTCATCGAAGATATAGGACCACACAGGATTTACGAAGGTGACGTTTACATAACCAATGACCCATGGAAGGGAACGGGTCATTTACATGATTTTACAGTTGTCACNCCNGTGTTTAGAGATNCAAATCTAATTGGCTATTTCGGNTGNACNGCTCANGTNGTAGATGTNGGNGGNAGAGGTTTCGGACCGGACGCAACCGAAGTNTATGAAGAAGGNCTTTTCGTTCCNATTATGAAACTTCTNGAACGCGGCGAATTNAATGAAGANCTAATAAANATAGTGCGTCATAACGTTCGTGAATCTTCACAAGTNATCGGNGATCTNCATTCTCTTTCAACATCNAATGAAACAGGNATCANACGCTTNCATGGNATGCTCGACGAGTTTGATTTAGANNACTTAGAAGNTCTAGCTGAATTTATCTTCGAAAAAACACANGAAGCTACNATNAANCGTCTTTCAAANTTNNANCNCGGCGANTACAAAAANGAAATGCAAGTTGACGGNTACAACGAAACAGTCACCTTAAAGGTAAATATNANNGTTGACGAGGAAGGCGCTCATGCTGATTTCNCGGGAAGTTCGCCNACCTGTGAACANGGAGTTAANGTNCCTCTGGTTTATGCNCATGCTTANTATTCNTATGCCATGCTNGTGGCANTAGCNCCNGAAATGCCNAGNAACNATGCNTCATTGGCAGCTTTCACTGTTAGNGCACCAGAAGGNTGCATACTCAATGCCAAACACCCTGACCCTGTNGCNGTTAGACATGTNACTGGACATTTCGTAACTGANCTNTGNTTAGGTGCNATTTCAGAAGCNCTCCCTGAAGTTATTCCNGCAGAAGGCGCAGGNGCTCTNTGGAACTTNCATGTCAGCGCNCGGTCNAGTGANCCAAATGCAGATTTNCCACCAAGAGAAATACTGATGTTCAATAGCGGTGGTACNGGAGCTAGACCAAATTTAGATGGACTNAGCAGTACNGCNTTNCCTAGNGGCGTNAGAACNATGTCNTCCGAAGCAACNGANCAAGTNGGTCCCATAGTTNTATGGCGAAAAGAGTTACGNCCANANTCAGGAGGAAATGGGCGNCATCGTGGTGGCTTAGGTCAAATAATCGAACTAGCCCCTTCTGAGGGATACAANTTTTTCTTTAGCTGCATGTTCGANCGAGTTGAAAATCCTGCGAGNGGACGTGATGGNGGGGANAATGGCTCTCCTGGAAAGGTNTATCTTGACGATGGAACACCATTTGATGCAAAAGGAAAACAACCTGTTCCGGAAGGAAGAAGATTNATTTTAGAACTNCCNGGTGGAGGAGGTTTCGGCAACCCAGAAGAAAGAAANCCAGATTCAATCAATAATGATCTANCGCAGGGTTATGTTTCCTAAGAAATGTCGAGTAAAAATTNAAATTAAGATTTACGACTGAGGCGCCTCATGAAACATTTCGACACTTTAATAATCGGTGGTGCTGTGATGGGTAGCTCCACTGCTTATTGGCTGTCAGAGAACCCCGACTACGACGNGAATGTATTAGTTNTCGAACCTGACCCGACATATTCACAATCTTCCACGGCACTTTCCGAGGCAAGTATCCGTCATCAATTTTCACAACCGGTGAACATAAAACTTTCAATGTTTGCTACGGAATTTTTCTCAAATTTTCATGACCATGTTCAAGTGAATGGNGATGCACCTGAACTTCCTTTTCATGAAACTGGCTACCTGTTTCTNGCCAGTGAAGATGGAATGGAAAATCTCATAAATAACCACGAGATTCAAAAAAATTGTGGTGCAGAAGTCGCATTACTTTCAAATAGTGAAATTAAAGAAAGATTCCCCTACATGAACACCGACGACCTAGAGGGTGGAAGTTTAGGAACTAAACACGAAGGCACACTGGATGCATTTTCATTGATGCAAGGTTTCAAACTGCGAGCCAGACACAACGGAGTTGAATATTTAAATGCTCGCGTCATCTCACTGAATGTTGACAAAAAGAAAAATCTTNTAAATGAGGTCAAATTAGATTCTGGAGAAGTNATTTCATGTTCGCGTGTAATCAATTGTGCCGGGCCCCGTGCCAAGTGGATCGCAAAAATGGCAGGACTGNGACTCCCGGTTGAACCAAGAATAAGAGCAGCTTTTGTTTTCGATTGTCGCGAAGTCTTGGAAGGACAAACTCTTCCATTAACTATTGACCCTTCAGGGGTNCATGTCAGAACCGACCCGCCTCATTTTTTAGCGGGTGCTCCCCCTCCCAACGACTTAGAAGTTGAGCCTGATGACTTTAAAGTAAGAAACGAAGAATGGCAGGAACATATCTGGCCCGTACTGGCTCACCGTATTCCGGCTTTTGAAAAAATTAAGGTAATAAGTTCATGGGCGGGTCATTATGCGTACAACACTCTAGATCAAAATGCGATAATAGGTTCTTCTGAGATACTTCCCAATTTCTTTTTCTGTAACGGTTTTAGCGGACATGGATTCCAACAAAGTCCAGGTGTGGGGAGAGGGTTGAGCGAATTGATAACTTATGGTGAATATCGATCTCTTGACCTAAGCGAACTTAGTTACGATCGGGTTCTTAATAACGAACCGTTTTTGGAAAAAGCTATTATCTAACTCTCTCCAAGATAAGAAGAACGCAGTTCTGGATTGGCAAGTAACGCTTCAGCAGTATCATCGAGGACAACTCTACCTGTCTGTAAAACCCAACCCCTGTCCGCTATAGACAATGCCATATTGGCATTTTGCTCTACCATGAAAATAGCCATTCCTTCTTCGTGGATTTGCTGAATAAGTTCGAAGTTCTGCTGCACAAGTGCAGGTGCTAGACCCATTGAAGGTTCGTCCATAAGAAGAACTCTCGGNCGCGACATNAACGCACGGCCGATTGCCACCATCTGCTGTTCGCCCCCCGAGAGAGTNCCTGCTTTTTGAGAAAGTCTTTCTTTGACACGAGGAAAAAGATCATAAATATTTTCAAGATCTTCTTCGATTCCCTCTCTGTCATCTCTCAAATAAGCACCCAGTTCTAGATTTTCTTTAACTGTTAGACGTTTAAAAAGTCTACGATTTTCAGGGACCATCGTCACGCCGTTGGTTACTCGATAACTCGTTGGTTTGTCATTAACTACTTCACCGTCGAGAAGAACATCACCTGAAGTTGGAGTAACCATACCTAGCAGAGTTTTCAAAGTCGTTGATTTCCCACTTGCATTACCACCCAATAAGCAAACCATCTCACCCGGATATATAGCCAGATCAACGTCTTTAAGTATATGAACAGCTCCGTAATGAGTATTGACCGAACGAAACTCTAACAAAGCTGTTTCTGTCATGATTTCGCCTCTACTGGTCGGCCCAAATAAGCTTCGATGACATCAGGGTTAGTTGAAACCTCATCATAAGCTCCTTGTGCGATTGGCACACCATGGTCTAGAACTACTACACGGTCAGATACATCTCGAACCACTTTCATGTCGTGCTCGATAATCACAATTGTAAATCCCCATTCATCACGCAGTCTGCTGATTAAGCCTGTCAACTCTGCCGTCTCTATGGGATTCATACCTGCAACTGGCTCATCTAATAACAACAAACGTGGTTGCGTAGCCATTGCTCGGGCAATCTCAAGTCTGCGTCTATTTGCATATGACAACGCNAAAGCTGGTTGGTCTAAACGGTAACCAACTAGACGAGTTCCGAAAAATCCCAAAATCTCTTCGGAACGTTCACGTATTTCTTTCTCTTCTTGTTTGAATGCTTTCGTTTGAAACAAAGCTCCTATTATCAGTTGTGAAGTTCTACAGTGTTGTGAAACCATCACATTTTCCAGAACCGTCATATTCGGAAATAGTCTCACATTCTGGAACGTTCGAGCGATTCCCATCTCCGTTATTTGATTTGGGTCAAGACCCAGAACCGACTCGCCATTAAAGATAATCTCTCCACTAGTTGGGGGAATCATTCCTGAAATTGTGTTGAAAAATGTTGTTTTTCCAGCACCGTTAGGTCCAATTACACTAACGATTTCACCCTCTTCAATAGAGAAATCGAGATTTGAAAGTGCATCTAAGCCCCCGAAAGTGACCTGAAGATTATGAATTTCCAACAAACTCATAGTTTCTCTCCAACTTCTTTAGTCTCCNCAGTCTCCTCATCGCCCAACCATGCATCTTGGAGATATTCNTCTTGATGCAACTCTCTAGTTCGACGCGCAGTGGGCACAAGACCCTCAGGACGTTTGAGCATCATAAATACAAGTAATGCTCCATAGATCAACAATTTATAATTCTGAAACTCTTGAAGAAGTCCTGGCTGTCGCGGACCTCCAAGTATTCCTATCAACACTAAGGAACCAACCATCACTCCGGTGATACTGCCCATTCCTCCCACTATCACGACTACAAGAATTATGATTGATACTAAGATTTCAAAGCTTTTAGGGAAAACAGATCCGACTTTAGCCGCCAAAACAGCTCCGCTGAATGAAGCNAGAACAGCTCCGACAACAAAAGCCATCAATTTGGAATTAACNGTNTTTATTCCCATTACTTCTGCGACGCTCTCNTCTTCTCTTATNGCCATCCANGCTCGACCTAAACGAGAACCTTGNAGTCNCCATGANACGTATATNGCNANAACNCAAAAANCNAGAACCATNTAGAAAACAGATCTAGGGTCNGCNCCTCTNACTTCCCAAGGNCCNAGNTCTATTGCTGGGATGTTGGTNATNCCTTGTGATCCACCNAANTAAGGCTTTAACCAGTCTGATAAGAAAAGAAGNCTTATGATTTCGCCGAATCCTAAAGTAACGATNGCTAGATAGTCTCCCCTCATTCGNATTACNGGGGCACCTATCAGNAGACCNGCNAAAGTNGCCATTACCACAACGACNANCAGTGANATNCCGAAATGNGTTTCNGGNGAAAACCATGGTGAATTGGGTGAAGTGAAAACTGCGGTTGTNTAGCCACCCACAGCAAAGAAAGCCACGTATCCAAGGTCCAAAAGNCCTGCNAGNCCAACNACNATATTTAGACCCAGNGCNAGNANCANGAAAAGNCCNACATTNGCTAGAAGCTCNTTGANGATTCCACCNAAGAACCATGGAAGCACNATTACNANAACTGCAATNNTNGAAAATAANATTATAGAGTTTCGNCTTTNACCTTCTGGCGTNNCNTCTGAACGATANNNAGCTACNNTNGTTTTTANTTTNCCNCGCACAAGNAGNGGAAGNNNAGCNAGNANCANNGCAANNANGATNGTTGAAGTNACAGTCATTCCACCCTTTTTTGCGTAGATTAANTCGNTTAGCCATTCCANACGGAAACCTTCTGAAAGGTCGTCTATTACGTCTTCTAGAATTGCGAACGNGAAAAGACCNAACGTCGCATATGCAAGCATCTTTCGTATTTGATCTGAAATCTGGTGAAGAGAAGCTCCAATAGTCCCAAGTCCCACACCTACNGCAATCCAGATCAGGGTTCCGAAAGCAATACTATTTTCAAAAGTTAGCAGTCTGAATAGTTTTGGATTCCAGTTGATCAAAGGGTCTCTCATGTCAATATTTTCGATACCCAACATGAGNAAAATGAGACCTAAGCTTCCCAGAAGTCCAGTTAAAGCTCCAGACAACAAATCTGCTGCACCAGATTTAGGCTTTTCTATGCCTTCTANCTCAACTATTTTTGAAACTATGTAACCAAACGCCAAAGGAATCCAAAGTATAAAAAGGTAACCCAGGCTAAGAGTTGACTCNATCAGAATTCGTCTGTTTAGTTCAGATGGAAGACCGACTAAACAGATAAATACCTGCGACAAGGAACATATGCTTCCCCAGAATAAAATACGTTTCCAATTCTGGTCAAACAATTTCCTAGAATCCAAAGCAGTGGCCATCATGCACGATCCTCTTGTGAAAGCTTCTCTCCAAAGAGTCCTGATGGTTTAAACAGCAATACAAGCACGAGGACGGTGAAGGCTACAGCGTCTTTTAGTTGGCTTACGCCTGGAACTCCCAGTGGTTCGAGTATGACCATTGGGGCTATAGATTCTGCCGATCCTAAAAAAACTCCTCCTGCCATCGCTCCACCCATGTTTCCAATGCCGCCAACCACAGCAGCGGTAAACGCTTTNATTCCAGGTAAGAAACCTGTCATATGGGTGACACTTCTAAATAGAAGGCCCCAAAGGATTCCACCAACTCCAGCCATTGCCCCACCAACGCCGAACGTAATTACTATTGTTCGATTCACGTTTATTCCCATAAGTGAGGCAATCTCTTTATCTTCAGCGACTGCTCTCATTGCTCGACCCGTTTGGGTTCTTTCAACCAGATACCAAAGACTTGCCATTGAAATTGCCGCTACTACCATTACGAGAATCTTTGTGCCTGCTATCTCGACTGTAAAGATCGATCTTTGCTTTGACAGCCACTCAGGGAGACGGGGGTAACCTTTACTCGCTGGTCCGAATAGTCCCAGTACGGCGTTTTGGATAAAAAAGGAAACACCTATCGAGGTAATTAAAGGAATCAACCGCGGCGAACTACGCAATGGCCTATACGCTATTCTTTCAGTAATTATCGCTGTCACAGTNGAAGTAGTAATCGCTACAAGAATGATCAAGAAGAGTGACAGAATAAAATTGCTTTCCCATAATCCAGCATCGTGCAACTTCTCAGAAGTAATCCAACCTGACATGGTTCCCACCATGAAAACTTCTCCGTGAGCGAAATTTATGAATCCCAAAACTCCATAAACCATCGAATAACCCAAGGCAATCAGTCCATACATAGCTCCTTGAGATAAACCGGAAACTACTAAACCTTTAAATTGATCTCCTGTAAGACCACGTGCATCAGGATTTCTCCAATCTGCAAATGGGTTGCCCGGCCACACTTGTTGTGCGATAAAAGCAACGATTCCTATAACTATTAATGTTGCCATAAGAACGCGAACTANTGTTAAAAATTTGTCTACGCCTGATACGCGTGATCTAGATCTTTTTTTAACTATCTCTGACATTCTCGCCTCTTAAAGATTCAGATTAAACATTCTGCCCGATGTTTGGCTTTTCGTATACTTTTTCTCTGTTAAATTCGTTCAAAATTGAACGGGATGATAAAGCTAGAGTCGCTCCACCCAGAGCTGTCAAAAAAGCCCCAGCTCCTGTAACTATTTGCAGATCTGAAACTCTAGCCAAACTTATTATCCAACCAAGCCCAATCAAAGATATACCTGTTCCTATACCGGCCGTGATTACGCTCCATCGCCATCGTAAATGCTCGTTAAATCCAAAAAAACCAACAGCTGGCAACATTGCTAATANACCAATTAATACAAGTGGTATAGCCAAATAAGAGAGTCCGGCACCATTTGGAGTTATACCGTCATTGATGGTCTCCACAGTCATCCTATATTTGTTAATAAGTGAGCTAATTTTAGAATTATTGATGGCAACCAACGCAGGTGATAGTTCAACTTCTTCACGAAGGATATTAATTTCTGCTTGAGCCTCCGGCGGTAAATCTTGCGCCCCTCTTTCGTCGAAAGTCCAACCGGAAATAGANCCGATCAAAACCAAAATTACAGCTGATACCCCAGCTAAAATTTTACCCCATGCAATAGTTACTCTTAATGGTCGATGCGGAGACAATGGCGCAGTTTGCATTGCATAAAGCGAGCCTAAAAGACCCAAGATTCCAGCGAATAATGACAGATAAACTCCTATCCCATCAGAATAAGCAATTGTTTCTTGTGCGGGATTAGCTATCAGGTAGGTCAAAGAAGAAGACAGGATCATGAATGCTGAAATTACCGCACCATGGGCACCCATCCATTTAGAGATAGATCCTGGGTTTCTTATAGTCGCAACTGCTGCCGTAAACATAAAACAAGCCGCACCAAAGATGAAAATCCCATACCAGCTTCCCCCCGAAGCGGANAAACCATTAAAGGACTGCCCGAGACGATCAATGTCTTCAGCGCGGGAATGTCCCGCTATCAAACCAGCATCATTTCCCCAAGTAAGAAATAATGAAACAAGGGCCAGAATCGCACCAGCACCCGCAACTATTAGTCCTTTACGTTCCTGTGGTGTCGCTGGAGTTTCCCATGAAACTTCTTTNACTTCTACATNTTTACTTCGCTCGGATAATTCACTTAGTAACTCCTCATCCGTACTTCTTCGTGCCTTCACAGCCGCTGAAACACGGTCATAAAGTCTNCGGTTATCGTCTTCAGGTTGTGAAAGCCGGTCGAGCACAACAGAAACCAGAAATAGAGCAAACCCTGCTGAAAACCCCAAACCGACATCAAGGTTTTGGACTGCCCTAAATACCTGAAGTCCTAATCCAGAAGCTCCCATAATCGCTGCGATACCAACCATCGCTATCGACAGCATCAAGCACTGATTTAATCCCGTCATAATCGCTGGTCTTGCCAACGGAAGCTGAACATCTATCAAAACTCTTGATTCAGGAGCTCCATACGCTCGGCTTGCCTCAACAACATCTTCAGGCACCTGCCTGATNCCTAGGTTGGTNAATCTTACTAACGGTGGCAAAGCATAAATCATTGTCACCATAGTTGCGGGTACAACACCAATACTAAAGAAAAATACAAAAGGAACCATATATGTAAAAGAGTGAATAACTTGCATGGCGTCCATAACAGGCCGCACGACACCCCATACAGCGTCTTTACGTGCACAAAGCACACCTAATGGAATACCAATAAGAGAACAGAGAGCCACAGACACTATGACCATCCCGACAGTTCTCATAGTGTCCAACCAATATGCCTGACCCAACAAGCCACAAAGTGCAAGAGCAAAACCAGATTGGAGGCCTATTCTCGGCGCCCTAAAGAGTGCGCCAAAAACTACTGTGAAAAGAACAACCCAGAACCAAGAAACAGTAAGCAAAAAAGANTTAACAAAATTATCAAGTAAAAAACTGAATGGCCATTTGATCGTGTCCAGAACCCACCCNGCATTCAAATCCATCCAATCAACCATCTGGTCAAACCAATACCCAAAAGGAATTCGCCACTCATCAAGGATTGCTGTATCTAATATCGAAACCGACTCTTCACTGCCCGCTCTTTCAAAACGTATCTGACCAAGTATGTTTTTCACAGGAATACCTCCCTGTCGAATCCATCAATTAGTTGTTCCACACGTCCCATTTCTTCCATAATCTCACGTGGCTCCAACTCTCCTATTAAGCGCCCAGAAGCATCTATCACGGCTATAGGAAGTCCCCGGCCTGCTGCGGCATAGTTCACATTGAAAGTTGCCTCAGGGGTTGTAGTCGCAAAATCAGTTCTCAGAACATCCCTAAGGTCAGTTGTTCCTCGAGCCAGAGCAGAACTTGCATCTGCTAAGTGCAATAGAGATTCAGGCTTTCCATCCTGATCGCAACAAAAGCCCCCTTGACGATCGCCAAGTGAATTAACAGCTTCCACGAGAGTTGAATCAGGACTAATAATCATCGGTTTCTCCATTACTGATTCCACGTCAATTACTCTTCCTTGGTCGACATCCTGAACAAACTCTGCCACGTAAGCATCGGCTGGCTGGGTGAGAATTTCTTCTGCCGTACCAATTTGGACCACATAACCGTCTCTTAGTATGCAAACTCGGTCTCCGATTCTCAATGCTTCATTTAAATCATGGGTAATAAACAAAATCGTTTTATGAAGTCTGCTCTGGATCGACATGAGCTCATCCTGCATCTGGCGACGTATTAGTGGATCCAGAGCACTGAATGCTTCATCCATGAGGAGTATGTCTGGATCGCTGCACAAAGCACGAGCTAGGCCCACGCGTTGCTGCATTCCTCCAGAAAGTTCTCTTGTCGCATTTAATGCATAGGCCTCTAACCCCACAAGTGAAAGAGCCTTCATAGCGGCTTCATTTCGTTGTTTTTTGTCTACACCCTGTACTTTCAGCCCGTAACCAGTGTTGTCAATAACATTCCTATGAGGGAACAAGGCGAAATGCTGAAACACCATTCCCATTTTTTCNCGCCGGAATTCCTGAAGTGCCGAGCCGCTCAACTCCTGTACATCTGTACCTTCTACCATTACTTTTCCNCTTGTAACGTCATGGAGTTTATTTACTGTACGTATTGCGGTTGATTTACCAGAGCCTGATAATCCCATGACCACAAATATTTCTCCTTTATTTACAGAGAAAGAAACGTCAGTTAAACCCACGACATGNCCAGATTGTTTTTGAACTTCGTCTTTATGAACGCCCGATTTAGCTAAGTCAAAGGCCCTACCGCGAGGATTTGGCCCAAATATTTTNAAAACATTTTCAAGAGAAATTATTGTTTCTCCGCCAGCCACTTTTCCTCCCCTTATTTACCTTATAAGACCAAAATTGAAAGTCATTTTGATCGAAAAGATNCTTCGTTTTTCTAACTTTTAAACACCGTAGCAGTTTCGGGAGGTACGCTGACCAGTCATGGCCAAAAGTACTCANTCAGCGATAGTTGATCCACGTAATGAAAATGTGAAAATTTATATAAATGGTGCTTTTCACAGTAGGGAAAACGCTCAAATCTCAGTTTTCGATAGCGGTTTTCTAGTTGGTGACGGCATTTGGGAAGGATTACGACTTCACAATGGAAAATTCGCTTTNTTAAATAAACATCTAGACAGACTCTTTGCTGGTGCTTCGGCAATCCATCTGGATATTGGATTGAGTAGAGAAGAATTAATTAGTGCTTTATTTGAAACTGTTGAAATCAACAAAATGACTGATGATGTACATGTCCGCTTAATGATTACTAGGGGTGACAAAAAAACCCCATCTCAACATCCATCAAATGTTGTAGGTGGTCCTAATATCGTGATCATCGCAGAGCATAAAGTCGCTGATCCTTCTATATCTCAGGAAGGCATAACCTTGTTCACGGTTACTGTTCGTCGTCCTCCGCCTGACACACTCGATCAAAGGCTGAATTGTCACTCAAAACTCCATGAAGTGATAGCCCTCGTGCAAGCCATAGAAGCAGGCGCGGACGAAGCTTTGATGCTTGACCCCACCGGTGCAGTCGCTACATGCAATGCTACAAATTTTTTCATAGTTAAAAATGGACAGGTTTGGACATCTACAGGGGAATACTGTCTAAATGGAATAACGAGAGAACTNGTTATTGAAATAGCTAGAGAAAACGGTTTGAAAGCATTCGAAAAACCCTTTTCTTTAACAGATGTATATTCTGCGGATGAAGCATTTGTTACAGGAACTTTTGGTGGTTTAACTCCTGTTACAAAAGTCGATGGGAGAACGATAGCGGACGGGAAAATCGGAAGTGCGACCCTGCTTCTGCAGGGCCTATATAAGGAAGCCATTAACGCCGAAGTGTCAAAATGACTTTACGAATCAACTGTTGGTCCGGTCCTAGGAACATTTCAACGGCTCTAATGTACTCTTTTAGGGAGCGTGTAGACACAACGGTTATTGATGAACCTTTTTATGCCCATTATTTNCGGNTTAGCGGACGTGAACATCCGGGATATCAAGAGGTTTTAAATTCGCAAAATCAATATTCTGAGCAAGTCATTGAAGATGTGATACAGGGCGAATATGCAACTCCAGTTGTTTTTTTCAAGCAAATGTGTCATCACCTAGTTGAGATTGATTTTTCATTCTTGAACAACTGTTCAAATATCTTACTAATAAGAGAACCAAGTCTCGTGATTCGTTCACATGCTAAAAACGTTCCCGATCTCAAAGTCTCAGATATAGGTTTAGATATTCAGAATTTTCTTTTAAACAGGATAATAGAATCCGGTGAGGTTCCTGTTGTTGTTGACTCAGCAAACTTACTTATGAATCCGGAAGCGATATTAAAAGAATTGTGCCAACACCTTAAAATTACTTTTGACACTTCGATGCTTTCTTGGGAACCTGGACCAAAACCTGAAGATGGCGTGTGGGCACAGCACTGGTATAAAAACACTCATGAGTCATCTGGATTCTCGAACAAAGAGCCAAGCCGTGATCCTCTACCAGAAAAATTTTTACCTGTTCTTGAAGAAGCCACCGTCTTATACAACAATCTAAAAAAATATGCATGTAAAGGAATTGAATGATGAAGGACCCAGCTTGGATAGAAATCNTTCCGGAAACGGAATGGCATAANGACANCCCCCTAAGTCATTTATTGGGGAAAGTGCAAGATCAAGAATACGGCCGCGTAGACAATATTATGGCAGTCCATTCGATAAACCCCAGAAGCTTAGAAGCACATAACGCTTTGTACTCATCAGCTATGTCTGGAACTGCTTCTTTAAGAAAAGTTGAAAGAGAACTAATAGCATTCGTCGTTAGTTTNGAAAACAACTGNCATTATTGAGTGTTTCATCATAAGCGCGGTCTGCGTGATCTACTAAAAGATGACAATCTCCTAGAACAAATTCAGAATGACTGGACGNCTGCCGAACTATCAGANCAGCGTAAAACTATGTTGAATTTTGTGGTGAAGCTTACAAACGAACCTAAAAGCATGGAAATAAACGACGCACACAAACTTCGTGAAGTAAATTTTAGCGACCGGGATATTCTCGACATCGTTGAAGTCACCGCCTATTACGCTTACGCAAATAGACTCGCTGATGGTTTAGGAGTCGCNGTGGAAGACTGGATTTTAGANGATGATTCAAATCAAAGTAATTCCATNATCTGAGATAGCGATCTGATCTCCTGTTGAATATGTTTCATACTCTGTTTTCTCGACAACAATAAGNGGCATTGCCTTTCCATAAATTTCGTCAGCAGCAATTGCACCCAANGCAATTATTTCGTCTGCTTCCATCATTATTATTCCAGCAGGACCGGAACCAGAACGTATTCCTTCAGCAATNACCGAGCTTCCGCTGCTCG
This sequence comes from Acidimicrobiaceae bacterium, assembly GCA_002713545.1. Lineage (GTDB taxonomy): Bacteria > Actinomycetota > Acidimicrobiia > Acidimicrobiales > MedAcidi-G1 > MedAcidi-G1. Next base: position 3,349 of record PATJ01000013.1, on the reverse strand, counting down.
ATCCTCTCCCGAAAGGCATCATTAAAATTTTTCCTTTTACTGACATTCCACCTTGTGGGTGACGCAAATCAGTGATTTCACCTGTTTGTGGGTCAACTCCNCCCCAAAAACTAAGCGGTTCATCCAGTTTTAAAACTTCTCCATTTGCTTTTCCATTAACTAAAAAAATCATGCCTTAACCATCAAACCAAATATTATTGTCAATACATAAATCCCCTGAAATGCCGGAAGCCACACAGTCTTCAACAGCTCCAAAAATAACTTGAACGCCTAAATTGCCGGGAGCGTAATACGCCCATTTAGCCGAGTCGGTCATGACGGGAAGGGTTACGGATTCCATAATNGGAGTTATATAAGTGCAAGTATCTGTAACNAAAATAACTCCTGCATCTTCTAATGGTTGAACGNAACCTCTTAAAGAAGCTTCCGTTAGGACATCNCTGCCTGTTGAGACATAAAAATTGACTCCGGGGTCAACAGATTCGCTGCCGAAAAGTTCGAATAGTTTTTTTATCTCCTGAACAGAGTAATGAGGCGTGCCGAGACTTACTGCCCCTATTTTGGAGGCTGAGATAGTACTCAACTCATTTCGCGCTGAAACTATTTTTTCTGGCGTCACCTCTATCACTTCAGTTGGTTCGAATCCTAAAAAAGCTTCTTCTGTAGTTGATGCTTCAGGAGTGCTCCCCACTGCATGGAACATCCCGACAGATCCAGATGATGCAGCCGCGGCTCCCAGCGCTTTCAAACGATCTTCACTNANACCGTCTGGTAGACCCTGAATAACGGGGATACCATTTCTGGCATGTTTACCCAAAAAATGTCCCAAAACCGGATAAAAAACGTCTCGATCCATTAATGAATCATTGAGTTCGTGAACTCGAAATAAGATGTCNCCTCTACGATTTTTGTCCAGATGGAGTCCAGCAGCTGGAGCTCTGCCGCAAATTGCTGCACAAATATCAATAAAATCTCCATATCTATGCGTACGAGCACCTAAAACAGAATTAGCAAAAACTATTGCATTTGATTCGGCCCAAGCCACCTGTTCTCCAAGTTTTGGTCTTTCCTCTAGTTGGTAAGGAGCGCAGGTCCAAGTCGGTTTGCATCCCATTCGAACATAACAGTCCATCAATAGTCTTGCTTGTGTACCCCAATCNTTGTCGCCGCGATACAAGTCNGGGTGTATCAGATCAAGTGAAGAGACATTCAAGGTCGTAGGGATCCTTACTTTTGCTCCTTGATCATCTAACCATTTTGCAAAATCTAAAACTGCTGGTCCGTGATACAGACATGAATCAATATGGGCGGAAGTTACATCTAAAAGCTCTGTAGCTTCCATAGTTTCTGCCAACCTCACTATGACTCTCATTGCCGAAGCCGCAGCAGAACCTTCTTTTCCATCTAAACATCTCTGGTCAAATTCAGAAAGATTAACGTTCACCNAATTAACTTAGAGGAAAGTCGTCAAAGAAACTTTCTAGAGGATTATAAATAACGAAACTTTTTCGTTGCAACAACACTTGGTTAGTGGAATTTCAGGAATCGTGATGTTAATAGTTAGTGCGACTTCCTAGCGGGGGTGGTGCCCGTCGAATACTGCCACCTATAGATACGCACAGTTATTCACCTCGATAGCCAACAGACTTATGAAAACTTTTTATACAACCATCCAGTAAAGTAGTAAATATGCAACCGAATGAATTATCAGGAATGAAAGTGTGGATCGACCAAGATCTTTGCACAGGTGACGGACTCTGCGAAGAGATAGCCCCTTCGGTTTTCTTCGGTCATGAAGATGGTCTTTTCTACGTCAAGGAAGATGGTTCCGAAACACCGAGAGAGCCAACTCACAAGATGAGTGAAATGGTCGATGTTAAGCCTGAGAATGTTGAGGCAGTAATAGAAGCTGCTGAAGAGTGTCCGGGTGAATGTATTTTCCTAGAGATTTCCGAATAACTAGACCCAGAACTAAAACCCTTTAAACTTAGGGAAACACACTGATGAATATGTGATTTCTATTGAAACAAACATAGAAGATTGCTTACACCGAAACTACACAACCGTATAAGAATCTACACGTCGGAACTGCTTCATAAGTAGAAGCTGCACTTCCTTCATCTAAGTTCCATTAGAAACTAATTCAACTCCGGTTATATCTCTAGTTATTCGATGTGCCGCTCTGGTTGCCCCCCAAAGATTTCCAGCTGCAGGCCCTAAAGCAAAGGTAGCGCAACGCCCCATGACATAAACGGAGTGGGGTTTGAGCCGAAGTGAGCGATCCACTAAAGGAAACCCGTCAATAAATGAAATATCTTCTAATATTGGACGAAGGCATTCCATAGATTGAAGACTGCTGCAAGTTCCAGTTGCAAGCCATACTTGATCGCTGTACACCTCCTTTTCATTTTTGAGTTTAAGTAAGCATCCTTTTGAAGATTCAGGTTGAGCTGATATCACTTCTGTCGATTCAAGAATTTCGATTGAGTCAGTATTTGATAAATCTAAAAGAGAATTATGAATCCATGGAGGAATAGATCCTCCTCCACGAGCCTCTCGAGCCATTAGAATTCGCTCTTGCGCATCTGTTTCCGAGTAGTACTCACTTAGATACTTGGGTCCAAGCCAGCCTGGATCGGTATCAAAGTCTCGAATTTGTAAAGGACGCCGGGAAATCATCTTCACTGAAGCACCTTTGAGTAGTGCACCTCGCGATAAATGCGCTGCCGTCATTCCACCCCCTATAACTGTAATGCTCTGACCCCCAAGGTTAGGTAGATCTAATAAGTTGACGTCTAAAGCATGCTTAACCAAATTTGGTTCTTGGAAAAGGTCTAGTGTCCATTTCGGGATGATCTTCTGATGCGGGTTCGTTGCGATAATCAAATAGCGTGTGCGTATAACTCCACTCGAGGTGATCAATTCGATACCATTTTGACCGCTCTGCACTAATTGAGGTACCGCTATTAACGGTTTATCAAGACCTGCATCATCAATAATCTCAGCGCAGAAAGCCGAAAAACATTCAGTTGTAGGAGGGTTGTATGGAAGACCTGAGGGTAAAAAACCTTTTCCTATTCGGAAATCTTCTAGGGCAAAAGGGTCAGGGTAAGGATGGTGCACATTGGGAGAACGTAAAGTAGTAATTTCAGCACGTTCAAACTGACGGTTCCATGCTGCAAGCCACTCATTTGAATAATCAATCACAGTGACACTAATTGAGGGATCTATCTTCTTAAAAAGAAGCGTAGCTGAAAGCCCATGAGGACCTGCTCCAGCGATGCAAACGTCTGTATCTAAAACTCTGTTAGACCATTCCATCGTAACACCATATCCGTAATGAGAATGA
>PATJ01000012.1 GCA_002713545.1 Acidimicrobiaceae bacterium | reverse complement strand
CCACACTCGTAGTCGGAGCCACAGTCGTAGTCGGAGCCACAGTCGTAGTCGGAGCCACACTCGTAGTCGGAGCCACACTCGTAGTCGGAGCCACACTCGTAGTCGGAGCCACAATGTTCGACTTAGTTTCTTCCTCTTCCCCGCCACAGGCAGAAAAAAGTAACATTAGTGTGCAGCAAGATACGAATACTGAACTTTTCATGATGACCCCCTTGGTGGACTTTAGCTTGATGTCCTAGGCCTACCCCAAGGCGGAATCAAAGCCCTAAGATCTTCTGGACAGCCAGATTTCGGCGTCTAATTATCTCACTTCTTTCGTTCAAACTAATCCTCTGGGTGTTTTCTGGTAGATATTCGTCAATTTCTTCAAAAGGAATAACCTTTATTTGCGGTTGTGGAAAATCTCTGGCATGCAACCAGCGGCCCATTATTGTCAATTGCGAATAACCTGCTGTGTCAAGCCAATTATGAACACCTGGATCTTGGGATGAAATTACGCAACGAAAAACGCCATCAGAATCACATTTTGCCTGAAAACCATTTAATGAAGACTGCCTTCTCCACCAGTCCATTGACTCCCAGTAGATACTTCCGAGCTGGAAACCCCAAAAGTGGCAATCTGGGGGTTTTACCTCTAGTAATGCAGCTTCATTTTGACCGATTTCTATCGAACCCATGCCATATGAAAGACCACCATGACCACCCCAATCACTTTCTTTCGGATTTAAAAATGTGACTGTGTTTGGTTCTTTCATAAAAGTACGTATTACTTCATCCCAAAATGTTCCAGCCTCGTCAAGCCATTTAATTAAAAGCTCTGCCTTGTCAACTATGACTTCAGGTTTTTCAGGTGGGGGTGGGTATTTCGCATCGATTTTTTCAATTGATAGTTCTGCTTTCTGTTCATTTTCCCAGTCATAAAAAAACTGTCTTACACAGACTGACTCAGCATCTGGAGTTAGTTGAATCCAATTGAATTTCTTATCTTCTGGAGGTGGTTCTGGACTAAGAACTATTTCCACGCTTCCATCTAGTTCGGTATATATGTCGACAAATCCTAAGTTCCCAGTTCTTAGATAATTTGGGGCATTTGCAAAATGAGGCGAATGAACCTCAATGTCGAATTGATGTGCAGTGCCTCTCTTTCCGAAAATGCGATACGTCGAGTCACCTCTAATGCACGCAAACGAATACAAACCGTCTGGGGAATCAATTCCCCAAGAGTACGACCGATCCGCCCAACGATCGAAATATGGATAGTCAGGGTCATTTAGCTCCATTGCTAGTGTTGCTCCTGCTGTCAGATAATGGGTCATATACAACAGGCCTGTAGCCCTTTCTAATGAATCAGGATCCGTTGCTGCGTCGTTATAAACAAGTCGACCTAATCTTTTCCAAGCCTGAATTAGATCTTCAAAAATATCTCCATTTCTTAATCGTTCTAATTTATTTTCGATTTTCATCACCAGCCCGTGCGTTGGCTTCGGCGGCAATCATGGGGTTCAGGTATTCTTTAACCCCACAAATTTTGCCTTCCCTAAATCTCCACAATCCTATATAGGAGTTTTGATAAGGCTTATGAGTGATAGTGGATCTCCCTTCACTCACATATTCTGCGATTAACAAATTAGGATCAAGGCACTCAAAGATTTCTGTGAGTGAAAGAGTAAATTCAAGTTTGCCCATTTGCGGTTTTAAATAAGCCAAAATTTCAATTATCCCCGTCAAAACTTTAGGGGGCTTACTATATGGAAGTTCAAGAACCCAGTCATCTGTGTAAAGACTTGAAAATATTTCATTGTTTCCGGTTCCAATAGAAGAGATTGCAGTTTTTAAAACTTCTATATTTTGTTCTCGAACTTCTTTTTCATTCAATAATCTCACCGCTTTCCAACCAAACTCTTTCACTTTTAGAAAGTTTTATGTCAGCGGCAGCTACGTTATGAAAAGCCTCTGTCTTGCTACGTGAAGCACATAGCGCATGTGTTGGAAAATCTGCATGCAGAACCCAAGAAACTGCTATCTGTTCAAGTGTGCAGTCCTTCTTTACAGCTAACTCTGTCGCACGTTCACGTCTCAACCAGTTCACCTCTGAGTGGTAACAACGAGCTGTCTCCGCCATTAAAAGGGAATTTGGATTCTGTATGGATTCAGAGTCTATTGAAGAGGTTAAATAGCCACCTGCTAAAGTTGACCACGCCAAAACTGGAATCTGATTCTCTTTTAACCATTCCCTGTCATCTTCTGCTCTATTTCCCGCAATACTCGTCACAGCTTCCCATGGGGGTTGTTCCTGAGTAACCAAAGATAAGTGAGGACTGAAAGCTTCTGGTTTCACCCAAGAATTTTTCTCTGACGCTTCTATAGCATTTGAAAATCGTTTAATACTCCAGTTGGAGACTCCCCATGCATCAATTAAACCGGCTGCAACTTGCTTATCTGCTGCGTCCACAAGTTCATCGAGTGGGACTTCTTCATTATCACGATGAAAAAGCCAAAGATCCAAACGGTCAGTTCCCATACGGTCCAATGTTTTTTCTATATCTACTCCAACACATTCTGGTAAAACACGAGACTTTTCCCAATTAGGGGGCGCAGGATGGCACCCTTTACCAATGACAATGACTTTGTCGCGAACATTGCGAGCATTAATCCATCTTCCCAACCGTTCATCACAAGTACCATCCTGATCTGCGTACACAAGACCTGTATCGAAAGAATTAATTCCTGAGGCCATCACATCATCAAGCAAATTTTCCCAATGAGAAACAGTTTCATCACCGAAAAGAGTTGTGGCGCCTTGAATGATTTGCGATAAGGGAATTCGAATTCCCGGTATCTCCCTATACTCCATCATGCCCTTCTCTATCTACTGGATAAATAACACCAATTTGAGAACGGATGTTATCCATTAATTGCATCATCGAAAGGGAACACTCCCAGGAAACTTTTGGACTCTGCATCAACCTTTCTGATAAGCATCTATCCACTTCGCGGATTTGATATTCGAATCCATTTATATCATGAGGACTAAGACTTTCTCTTTTCGCCGAGCCTTGTGAAACAAAAGCTTTCTGCGCGCACCAAAAATCAGGTATTTCGATAAAACCTGATTCTCCTAAAATAAATGCACTGTTGGGTAGAGATAGATTGATGGCAGATCCAAGTTTTGCTAGAGCCGAATTTTGATATTGCAATGACATAGATACATGCGCATCTACACCGTCTGGCGAGAGTTCAGCTAATGCAGAAATGTTTTCTGGATTATTTTCATATATCAAATGTGCAAGGGTTAGTGGATAAATACCGACATCTAAGAGACTTCCTCCGGCAAGTTGTGGGTTCCATAAACGTGATTCTGGTTCATAGGGCGCATTGAAACCCAACGAAGCGTCAATAAGTTTTGGTTCACCGATTAGACCCTTCTTAATCCAATCAATGATTTCTTCATAAATTGGTAGGTGCCTAGTCCACATTGCTTCCATCAGAAAAGTATTGCTTTCTTTCGCTGCATTAACCATCTGTTCGACTTGTCTGAGATTTACAGCCAAAGGTTTCTCACAAAGAACAGGCACCCCGTTGTCTAGAAGAGTTATAGCTCCGTTGCAGTGTTCAGTGTGAGGTGTTGCTATATACGCAGCATCCACTCCTTCTGACAGAAGAAGCAAATCTTCTCCAGATTTCTCTATTTCATTTTTGTTTGCATATATTGAAACTCTTTCAACATTTCTTCCTGCAACAGCGACAATCTCATGACCTATTCCGCGCGCGGCCTCTATAAAATTCGCAGTTATCTTTCCATGACCAACAATTAACCAACGCACTTTGATTTATGACTACAGTATGACCACAGAACGAAGAACCTCTCCACGTTCCATTTTGTGAAAAGCTTCTTCTACTTCGTTCAAACTAATTGTTTCTGAAACAAAAAGATCAAGCTCAAGACGTCCTTGCAAGTAAAGATCGATAAGCATAGGAAAATCTCGTGAAGGTAGGCAATCTCCATACCAAGAAGATTTTAAAGTTCCGCCTCTACCAAAAATTTCAATCATAGGAAGTTCAATTTTCATTTCGGGATTTGGAACCCCAACTAATACGACTGTTCCAGCAAGGTCACGAGAATAAAAAGCTTGTTCATAAGTAACAGGGAGACCGATAGCTTCTATTGCTACATCAACTCCATTGCCATCTGTTATTTCTCTAATAGCATCAACTGGATCAACTTTTGATGAATCAATAACATGCGTAGCCCCAAATTTTTTAGCCCACTCAAGTTTTGTCGGATCTATGTCAACCGCAATTATGGTGTGAGCTCCGGCTAAACGCGAACCTTCAATTGCTGCATCACCAACACCTCCGCAACCAAAAACCGCAACTGAATCTCCACGACTAACTTGCCCAGTATTCATAGCGGCTCCTAAACCAGCCATCACTCCGCAACCTATAAGCCCAGCGACTTCCGGTTTAGCTTCAGGATTCACCTTTGTAGCTTGTCCTGCTGCAACAAGAGTTTTCTCCGCAAACGCTCCAATCCCTAAAGCCGGGGAGAGTTCTTTGCCATCAAATTTCATTTTCTGTGTTGCATTATGAGTTGCAAAACAGTTCCATGGTCGCCCCCTTCGACAAGATCTGCAATGCCCACATACAGCTCGCCAGTTTAAAATTACAAAGTCTCCTGAAGCTAAGTCATCAACACCTTCACCAACTTCTTCTACAAATCCGGCGGCTTCATGACCCAACAGAAAAGGGAAGTCATCATTGATAGCTCCTTCTCGATAATGCAAATCCGTATGACATACTCCGCAAGCTTTTACGTCAATCAACACCTCTCCTGGGCCCGGATTTGGAACCTCAATCATCTCAATTGAAACAGGTTCCCCTTTCTTTCCAGCGATAACCCCTTTTACTTGATGTGCCATCACGCAGCCCCTTAATAATTCCCTTCACAAAAACTACACCCACTGGCACAAAGCTTCCCAAGTCAGCTAATTGAAAAAATCTTAAGATTTTCTTTATATTTCAAATCTGTAGATATTTGTTTCTCTTTGAATGAAACCCAAACGATTATAAAGACGATTTGCAGATTGACGAGATGGACGCGAAGTCAAATCGACGGTTTTAACACCACGCTGTCGAGCAATGTTTATTGCGTCTTTATTTAAAACTTCTCCAACCCCTTTATTTCGACATTTTTCGTCAACAACAACGTCTTCAATCCAAGCCCTTTTACCAGTTGGAATACTAAAAATAACCAAAGTTAATGAACCAACAATTTCTCCATCAATAAAAGCAGCCAACAGTATTGAAGAATCAGAAGCAACTATCCCTTCCAAAGCAAAACGATCTGGAGGGGAGCTAGAGTTTGATAGCTGCGGGACCAACCGTTTCATAGCCTCAATAAGTTTGTCGTCAACTTTCGCTATTTCTTTTACTTCAATATTTTTTTCAATCATCCGATATAAGTTTAGATTACAAATCTTGGGTCGCGCGCGAGCGCATATCCGATAGCATCCGTTTGAATGGCTTCAAAATTTATCAAATGGACTAACAAAGAACTTCTAAACGAACTAAACAACCCCGTGATAATAACTGCGTTCGAAGGTTGGAACGACGCAGGTGAAGCTGCCACAACTGCAGTGAAATACTTCCAAGATCGTTTTAGCGCAATAAAAGTAGGAGCAATTGAGTCAGAGGAGTTTTTTGACTTCACTATTTCTCGTCCTGTAATAGAAATACCCGATGAACATCGCGAAATAATCTGGCCAGCGACAGAAATACTTATAGCTAAAATGTTTGACTCCAAACACGATCTGGTAATCATTGTCGGACATGAACCACAACTTCGCTGGCGGACATTTACAGAACAAGTGATAGAGGTTACTTCGCTAATCGAAAGTCACATGGTGGTAACTCTAGGTTCACTCCTAACTGATATTCCCCATAGCAGACCTGTGAAAGTTTTTGGATCTTCTGATGATTCTGAATTAGCAAAGAGACTGAATCTTCCTCTCTCCACATATGAAGGACCAACAGGGATAGTCGGAGTTATAAATAGTGTTCTACGTGAAAAAGAAATTCCTAGTATGTCACTATGGGCTGGCGTTCCTTCCTATGTTTCAGGAGCCCACTCCCCGAAAGCTGCCCTTGCATTGGTTGAAAGACTAGCGGATGTCCTTGAAATAGGAATTTCCTGCACCGATTTAGAAATAGCATCTGCAGCCTACGAAAGACAAATAAATGAGCTGGTCGCAGAAGACATGGATACGGCTGAATATGTAAATCAACTTGAAGAAGATTTTGACCACAACTCAGAAGTCAACGAGGAAGACAGCAACCCTGAGCTTCTAGTTAGCGAAGTTGAGGATTTTCTTAGAAATCAGACCGGACAGATATAGGTATCAGAAGCTAGAGATCGGTTTGATCTAACCAAACAGGCTCACGTGGCCTATCGAACATTACTTCCACGTTTTCGCCTCGAATCGCCGCGAATGCGTGGGATGCCCAACGTTGAGGAGAAACTGTTCCTTCAGGCAGTGACTCCTCACTGAAAAACCCAACATCTTTACACTCCAGTGGATGGGGTTTTAAGGTTCCTCCAGTCTTTCGACAAAGAAAAACAAGTGAATAGAGAGGTATTCCAGTGAAGCCCAGCCTCATACCATCAAGGATAGAAATAGGTTTAATAACTTCACATTCGATACCGGTCTCTTCTGCCACTTCCTTAACAACTACCTCCGAAGCTGAATATCCGACATCAGCCCAACCGGTTGGGTAAAGCCACCTTCCTGAATCTGCTCTTTGAATCAGCAATATTTCTCCGTCATCATTTCCAACAACAGCACCAACAGTCACTTTTGGTGTCACATAACCTGGTGTTCCTTCAATTACCGAATCACGCCAACTTTCATATAATTCATCAGAGACTAAACCGTCACCTTCAGCACGTTGCTTTATATCTGCAGCTACTTTTAAAATCTCTTCGTATCGTTCTTGCTCGTACAACACTTCAGTGAATCCAAGTCCTGTTCGAGCAATACCTGCAATGGTTTCCGCCCATCTCAATAGATCCTGTTTGCTAACTATTTCTGGAGGTGTTTCAGGCATACAACTAAGGTAGGGCAATAAGAGCAATTCGTCACATTAAAAATTTATAAATCAGTCGTTATCCACCGCAAAACTGCTAATTCAATTTCACTGAGGTGATCTGGGTCTTCGATTTTTCTACCATTCGCGTCAAGTACATAAAATGCGTCGACAACATCTGAACCAAGAGTCTGAACTCGAGCTCTAACTATGTTTAAATCAAGCTCAGCGAAAGCTCGTGTAATACGATAGAGAATCCCAACTCCATCAGGACAACTTACTTCTAAAACTGTTGCGAAATCGGACGTGAAATTATCTACTTCAACTCTCGGTTCAAAGGGTCTTGCATTAGTAGAAACCGAAGTATAAATCCTCGAACGTTCACCAATCCGAGCTGCTAAAGCCAGTCGACCTTCTAGTGCAAGTCGCACTTGTTGTGAAATCTCTTCCCATTTTGGAAGCTCATAGGATTTTTCAGCCACTGAAAAAATAGATAAAGCTCTCCCGGAATCAGAGTAGGCATCTGCTCCTATTACATCCAGTCCATTTAGTGCTAAAACTCCTGCAATTTTTGAGAATACACCAGGTCGATCATTGGTGATCACTGTTAATTCAAATTGGTTACCTGAGAAAACTTCTTTTCCAGAAAGCATCTCATCAATTTGTTTTTGATTAGGGAAAGTGACTTCAACCACATCATCGACATCACCACCAGCTAGAACATGACGCACACGCGCCACGAGTTCTCTAACAAGTCCAGCTTTCCAAGCACTCCAGGCGGAAGATCCTGTCGAAATAGAATCAGCTTCGGTTAGTGCATCTAAAAGAGAAAGAAGAGAAAGGTTTTTTACGGCTCTTGCAACAGATTTAATTGTTCCATCATCATCAAGATCGCGCCTCGTAGCTACATCTGGTAAAAGAAGGTGATGTTCGACCATACCAACCAATAATTCCACATCTTTATTTTCATAGCCCATCCTTTCAGTAATGCTCTGCACCAACTCCATTCCCACTTCCGTATGGTCACCTGGGTAACCCTTTCCAATGTCATGGAGTAAAGCACCCAGAACTAGTAGGTCTGGTCGAGCTACAGATTCTGTTAATCCCGCAGCCACTGAAACTGTTTCTAGCAGATGCCTATCAACTGTGAACATGTGATAGGCATTTCGCTGAGGTTTTGAACGGCAAGACTCCCACTCTGGAATAAGGCGTGCAAATAATCCGTATTGATCNAAATCCTCGATTATCGAAACTGCTTCAGGACCAGACATCAAAAGTTCAATAAATAACTCTCTTGCTTCTTNGGGCCATNTCTTNGGCATTTCAGTTTTGTTTTCTGCCAACTTTTCCAAAGAGGCCCTTTCCAAATAGGCNCCANATTTTGTCGCCGAAACAGCAGCTCTTAAAGGTAAAAATGGATCNGTNGTATCAGCTTTTTGTGTCAGTCCCAAACGACCNCTGTCTAAATCAAGATCTGAAGNAATCTCGATNTTCCGCAACCTACTTAGNGACTTCCTTATNGGNCTTGACTGTTTAATCCTTTCAATNCGTCTTTGAGCNCCATCTCCTGTCCANGTAATTACTCTCGCTGCATTTGCCACGGCACCCATCAATTCATCAGCNTCTTCATATTNAAGTTGTTCAGCTACNTCATCTTGGAGTTCCAANAAAAGCCGATCTGAACGTTTTCCGGTCAATCTGTGTAATTCCACGCGAANTGATAAGAGAGTTTCTACCGCATCTAGCANAACTGTTGATTCGGAAGTAATCAAGATTGGTTCTGCAATCTCTATCCATTGCAAAATGTGAGCATCNCTTAGCCCTCCCCGCCCTTGCTTCAATTCGGGTTCTAAAAGNAAAGCAACTTCCCCATATTGGGTGTAACGATCTTCAACTGTTGATCCAAGCTCTTTCAAATATTTTTGGAATCTTTCCACCCATTGTTCNTGGGCTTTTTCAGCCAATGCACNNACAATCTCATCGTCACCAGCGACAAATCGCGAAGATAACAAACTTGTTGCCGTTTCAAGACTGGATTCTGCAAGATTAAGAATCTCCTCTTGTGTGCCTACTTGGTGCCCTAGCTTCAATCCAGCATCCCACAACGGATACCAAATTTTTTCGGCTATCGGCAGAATATCAACCGCTGCATCATGTATTAACAGGACGTCAATATCACTACCGGGACAAAGTTCTTTTCTTCCATAGCCTCCTAAAGCGCAGACAGCTACCTCCGATGGATAACCTGCAACTTCAAAGATCTCTTCTATAAATCGATCGACCCGCTTAGTTAAATCTGCACAAAAGACTGATCCAGTAGTAGAGCCATCCAAAAGCAGGTCATCAATAATGAGACCTTTCATTTTTTAAAAGTTCTAATCGTTGTAAGCCGATTCTGCATGTAAAGCTCGATCCAAACCAGTTTGTTCAATCTCACTTTCAACTCTAAGCCCAATTGTGGCATCAATGATTTTTACTATTACCAAAGTGACAATAAAGGAGAAACCGACCACTGATAACATCGCAACTATCTGATCAAGGAGTAGCTCTACACCCCCACCGAAGAACAATCCGTCATCGAAATCTCCACCCGAAATTGAACTCGAGTCTGCAAAAAATCCAAGCAGGAGTCCCCCTGTCAACCCTCCTACACCATGAATACCAACCACATCGAGACTGTCATCATAACCAAAACGGGTTTTCAGTGAGATAGCAAAATAACAAACCGCTCCGGCAACAAGACCAAAAACTATACTCGTCAATCCCCCTACGAATCCCGCGGCAGGTGTAATGGCTACTAGTCCAGCGACGACCCCTGATGCCATACCTAAAGAAGTGGCATGTCCACCCTTTAATTTTTCTACTGCGAGCCAGCCGATCAGCCCCGCCGATGCTGCAACAAATGTATTTAAAAGAGCTTGAACAGCTTGCCCATTTGCAGCTCCTGCTGAACCTGCATTAAATCCGAACCATCCCAACCAGAGAATCGCTGTTCCAATTAATACCATTGGCATATTGTGTGGTGGGGAAGCTTCTTTAGGCCACCCTTTTCTTTTTCCTAGAACTAGTACGAAAGCTAGAGCTGCTACTCCAGAATTCAAATGGATTGCCGTACCTCCGGCAAAATCAAGTGCCCCGTTTCCATCATGCCAACCGTTGTAAACCCAATAAGTTGCAGGACAGTAAACGAGTAATAACCAAATCGGAACGAAAACCACCCAAGCTGAAAATTTTAAACGGTCTGCAACTGCTCCGGATATTAAAGCTGGTGTTATTGCAGCNAACGTCATTAAAAAGGCAACAAAAATAAGACTCTCAGGGTCGCCACTAAGACCCTCTAAACCGATGAAGTCGAAATTACCTATCCACTCGCCTCCAAAGAAACCGCTTCCGTCAGGACTGTTTCCTATTGAATAACCGAGAAGTACCCAGACGATAGGAACTATACCCACNCAGTACATGTTCATCATGAACATGTTCAGAACNTTTTTGCTCCTTGTCATACCTCCATAAAAAAGTGCTAAACCGGGAATCATGAATACGACTAAGGCGGTTGATATCAACATCCATGAGAAATCTCCAGAATCCATTTGTGACCTCCTTTTTCACCAAAAACCAGTAAAAAAAGAATACTTCGAACTTGTCAGTTCAAATCTAAAAAAACCCGTTTTAATACAGTGTTATTTCAGTTTTAATACGCCGTTAACAAGAGAGTCGAAATCGCGGAAAAACTTCGATCTAGGCGATACGTTTTCACAACCAGCTTGTTTAGCTTTAGCAATAATTTCTTTATCAACATGCGACGCAAAAGCTAAAATCTCAGAATCGATTTTNGGTATAGCATCTAAAACTTCTGGTTTTGATAAGTCAATAATAACAAGATCAACATCTATATCAATGAGCTCAGATACCTCCTTGACAAANCAAATATCTGGCATTTCCAAACGTAATTTGGATTGATCCATCAGGTCTGGGACGAAAGCGATAACTGAGACGGGATTTAACGTCATTTCAAAATTTCGCATCTAGCAAAATCTTTATTCATGCTTTAAACGATTCAAAGCAGTGTCTATATCAGTAACTATCCCAGTATAAAAAGGACCAAAATCGGCGTAGATTGCAGAAGCTTCGTCGAATCTCATCGTGTANACAACTTCTTTGAGATCATCGGGATTTTCTGCAAACAACGTTACTCCCCACTCGTAGTCATCAACACCGGTCGATCCGGTCACTACCTGCAAAACACGCCCGGCGAAATTTCTTCCGGAACGTCCGTGTTCATGCATTTGAGCTGAGCGCTGCTCGTAAGGAAGCGTGTACCAGTTGGCCTCAGGGTCACGACGTTTAGACATCGGATAAAAACACAAAGCAGTTTTGTTTTCGGGGGGAAGATCTGGGTAAAGACGAGCCTGCTTCATTTCTTCTGGAACACCCGCTGCATATTCGGAAATTTCTGTTAACGAAAAATAGCTATCTACGACCTTTAAGCCAGCAGAATCTATTGAGCTTTGGAAATCTCGTAAATCCCAAAGATCTTCCCCTAAGACCATTAACCCTAAATCAGCTTTATGACCTAACATCACTGCAACAACAACCTGAATTCCTCGATCGAGACTTTCGGAAACAGTTTTTTTAACTTTTTCAGAATCTACTGAACTTTGATACTTGCAAAAAAGATGTAAGACCCCAAGTCCTTCTGATGGTTTCAGTGATAAGTCCATTCTTAGAGTCTACGGAACCTTGTTGTATCTAACTCTAAGAATAAAGATTGATCCGGTTCCCACGAGCAAAACCACCCAGTTGTAATCCTGCAGTTTTAGCCGTTTCTACCGCTAGTGCTGACGGTCCACTTACAGCAATCAAACAAGCAAAGCCAGCCGCCCAAGCTTTCTGAACCATTTCAAAAGATGCTCTACCGCTAACCCAAAGACCCATATCATTTGCTGGTAGAGAGTCCTCCAAATACAGGTTCCCTACAATCTTGTCAACGGCGTTATGCCGACCTATATCTTCGCGAACAACAATGTTTCTACCAGATCGATCAAAAGCCATAGCAGCATGAACGGCGCCAGTCATTCCAAAAAGATCCTGTTCTTTTTGGATGTGATCAGCGACAGAAGTAAGAGTATTCACCTCAAAAGCTTCTAAATCCAAAGGTTCTAAAAACTTCAATAGATTTTCAATGGCTTCGACTCCACAAATTCCGCACGAAGAAGAAGCAGGTCCAAGTCTCGCAGTTGGTTTTGGAGCAAGTCCATCCGTATCTACCGTTACATCATTAAATTCTGACTCTGATGCACTCGACTGACCGCAATATCGAATTGACTTAATCTTTGCTTTGTTAAGCAATCCTTCGGTGAGGCAAAATCCTGCTGCAAGTTCGAAATCATTTCCCGGAGTACGCATAGTAGTGCCTATAAGTTCCCCATCAAGTCGAATAGAAATCGGCTCTTCAACAATCACTTCATCTGGAACCCGCTCTCTTTCTCCAGATTCTATTTTTTCGGTAAAAACTTTGACAGTTCTCCCACGAGCGGTCATGTTTTCCTCCAAATAAATAGCAATGTTTAAATAAACACTATTGTCAAAACAACCATAAAATTACTTTTTTATACTTCTTTGATCTACAAAAGACCACGTTTCGAAGCTATTCTCTAGCAAATTACTCATATTCTTTTTTAAGCTAAAAGTCGCAACACAGAGGGGGGGGAATGAATAAAAATGTAATCATCACATGCGCAATTACCGGTGCAGGAGAAACAGCCGACAAGAGTGAACATGTGCCAGTTACTCCTGAACAAATCGCAAATTCTGCACTCGAGGCTGCAAAAGCAGGTGCCGCGATTGTCCATTGTCATGTTAGGGAACCAAAAACTGGAAAAGGTTCGCGAAATCCGGATTACTACGAAGAAGTAGTTGACAGAATAAGGGAAAAAAATAGTCAAGTAATCATTAATTTAACTGCTGGAATGGGCGGAGATTTAGTTATAGGCCCTGACAGCGACCCAATGAATTTTGGAGAAGGAACAGATCTTGTAGGAGCGCTTGAAAGACTGCGACATGTTGAAAGAATAAGACCTGATATCTGTTCACTGGACTGCGGCTCACTGAACTTTGGCGATACTAATGAGGTTTATATCTCAACTCCAGAAATGCTGAGGGAAATGACCCAAAAAGTTAGGAATCTGGGTGTCCGTCCTGAACTAGAGATTTTTGATACCGGAAATCTTTGGTTTGCTGAAACTATGATCACAGAAGGTTTACTTGATCCTCCTTTTTGGATTCAGCTATGTCTCTCTATCCCTTACGGGGCACCTATGGATATTGGCATTCTCTATGCAATGGTTAATCGACTACCGGAAGGCGCAGAATTTACTTCTTTTGGTTTAGGAGCTATGCAAATGCCGATGGTCGCCCAATCAGTAATGCTCGGGGGTCANGTCAGAGTTGGACTTGAAGACAACTTATACCTCGAAAGAGGTGTNCTGGCCACAAATGCCGATTTGGTTAAGAAAGCCGTAGACATAATCGAACTAATGGGAGCTTCCATCCAATCACCAAACGAAGCTNGAAAAACACTAAACCTGAAATGATGAATCTTTCATTTTCAAAAGGTTCAGATGGTTAACTCAATTGCCTGTATTGGCATGGGTGTTATTGGCTGTGGTTGGGCNTCACATTTTTCNAGTCAAGGAATCGAAGTTCATGCTTGGGATCCTGATTCAAAATCAGAAGAGCTATTCAAAAGAACAATTGAACAAGCTTGGCCTTCGATGGAAAAACTAGGTCTAGCAAGCGGTGCTTCCCCTGATCTTGTAGTTTTTCATAAAAAAATTGAAGAAGCTCTTGAGACTTGTTCACTGGTTCAAGAAAGTTCTCCCGAACGACTTGAATTGAAGCAGGAACTTCTTTCTACTATCGATAGAGCCTGCGACACTGATTGTGTCATAGCGTCATCAACCTCAGGTTATTTAGTAAGTGATCTAGCTTTACATTGTTTAGTCGCACCGGAACGTATAGTGGTTGGGCACCCATTTAATCCTGTTTATCTACTGCCACTCGTGGAACTTGTGGCAGGACCCCAAACTTCATCAGCGGCAATGGATAGAGCTGAAGATATTTATTCAAATTCTGGGAAAACAGTTTTACGTCTTGAAAAAGAAATTGATGGTTTTATAGCGGATCGACTTCAAGAAGCTATGTGGCGCGAAGCCCTGCATATGGTAGCTAACGGAGAAGCAACGGTAGAGCAATTAGATCTGTCTATTACTGCCGGACCAGGTCTGAGGTGGGCGCTAATGGGGCCAATGCTCACATTTCATCTAGCGGGAGGTGAAGGTGGAATGGCCCATATGCTTGACCACTTCGGGCCGTCTCTTGAGTCGCCTTGGACGAGATTAAAAGCCCCAAAATTAACTGAGTCTCTAATAAATGCAGTGGTAGATGGTTGTTCTGAAGAAGCCGACGGTAGATCTGTAGCGGACTTAGTGCTTGAACGTGATAAGGGACTTACGGCCATCATCCAAACTCTCAATGAGCTCAAGATTGAAACTTCAAAGAAAGACAAAAATAATGAAGGAAGTGATTAGTACAGGAGATTTCGATTCTTACCCCGTGGAACATCACATAATTGATTCTTCTACTGACGGCAAAAAAGTCGAAATTAAATGGAGCGATGGTCATCGAAGTAAATTTCACTTTCTTTGGCTAAGAGACAACTGCCCATGTTGTGTTCATCCCGATACACGAGAACCTATCTTTAACGTAGTTTCAATACCTGATGATCTACTGATTTCCTCAGTGTCTGCAACTCAAAAAAATTCCTTAAAGGTAGTTTGGTCTGGAGAGCCACATACGAGTCATTTTCACTCTGGTTGGCTTCGATCCCATTGCGTAGATTTAAAAAAAAGGCCTTTCCCGGAACCTGTTACATGGGACTCAACAAGCAGGAAAGAACCAGAACGGTTCGACTGGAACGAAATTATTTCTGATCCAAAAATAGAAAGAAAATGGCTGTGTTCACTTATTGAAACTGGCTGTTCCATAACCCAAAATGTCGAACCATCAAAAGATGGCCTTAAAAAAATTGCGAGAAGAATAGGTGTAGTTAGAGAAACCAATTTTGGTCTTTTCTTTGACGTAGAAGCAAAAACTGGACCTGACACGGCCGCTTATACTGAAATTCAACTCCCGCCACATACTGATTTACCTACCCGCGAATATCAACCCGGACTCCAACTCCTTCATTGCTTAAAAAATTCAGTAAAAGGAGGAGAATCAATTTTAGTAGATGGTTTTCGCGTGGCAGAAGAGATCCTCTCCGAAGAGCCTGAGAACTTTGACTTACTAACATCGATTCCATGGGATTTCGGTAACCGCAGTGCCTTCACTGACTACCGTTGGAAAACTCCAATGATTAAGTTAGATAATGAAGGAAAAATTGAAGAAGTCAGAGTAGGCAACTTCTTGCGCGTCCCTTTACAAGTTNATTTCGATCTAATAGAACCTATGTACAAGGCATACAANTTATTCGAAACACTCAATCATGACGACCGCTTTAAAATACGCTTTCGACTAGAACAGGGCGAGTGTCTAATTATTGACAACCGAAGAGTGCTGCATGCTAGAGACTCCTTTGACTCTTCTAGCGGTGAAAGGCACCTTTATGGCTGTTACATAGAACGTGATGAACTTTGGTCTTCTATTCGCATGATTGATAGGAGAAATAGGCAAAAAAGAATCAATTCTTCCTTGAATAAGTAATACTGAAAAGAGATTAATTTAATCCAGATGGGAAAATATGACTGAACGTCTTACCGTGCCGATGCTCAAAGAAAATGGAAAGCTTCGTGAAGCTACATGGGAAGAAGCACTGAACAAAGTTGCTGAAGGGTTTAAATCCGTTATTGATTTACATGGATCTGAAGCTTTTGGAATGTTTAGTTGCTCAAAAACAACCAATGAAGTCAATTACGCAGCACAGAAGTTTGCAAGAAAAGTACTTGGTTCTAACAATATAGATAGCTGCAATCGAACTTGACACGCCCCAAGTGTCGTCGGTCTGGCGACAGTGTTTGGAGTAGGAGGAGGAACTTCTTCTTATAAAGAAATCGAAGAAGCCGATGCGATAATTCTTTGGGGTTCAAACGCTAGATCGGCTCACCCTATTTTCTTTCATCACCTTTTAAAAGGGTTATCAAACGGCGCCAAAATGTGGGCTGTTGACCCTAGGAGAACCGAATCAGCTAAATTTGCTGATGTTTGGCTAGGTATAAATGTTGGGAGTGACATTGCTCTGGCTAACGGCATAGCCCGTGAAATAATCGATGCTGGTTTAGAAAATAAAAAATTCATTGAAAACGCTACAAGCGGTTTTGAAGATTTTGTATCTCACATTGAACCGTGGACACTAACAAAGACCTCCGCAATAACCGGAGTCCCTCCCGAAGCCATCCGTGATTTAGCTCATTTCTATGCGAACGCTGAAAAAGCTCAGATTGCTTGGACTTTAGGAATTACCGAACACCATACGGCGGTTGATAATGTTCTCACTCTTTGTAATCTCTCTCTTTTAACTGGTCATGTAGGCCGTTGGGGTTCNGGTTTAGTTCCACTACGAGGCCAAAATAACGTTCANGGTGGAGGGGATATGGGTGCTTTACCCAACAAACTNGCCGGATTCCAGAATGTAGCTGATGAAAAAGTCAGATTAAAGTTTGAANCAGTCTGGGATTGTAAGATACCACCCNAGCCGGGCTGGCATCTTACNGAAATGTTTGAAGCAATGGANAGAAAAGAACTCAAAGCCTTNTATGTNATCGGNGAAAANCCTGCAGACTCTGATGCAGATGTAAATCATGCCCGTAAAGCCTTAGAAGGACTTGACATCCTTGTAGTTCAAGATGTTTTCATGACCCGCACAGCCGAAATGGCTGATGTTGTATTGCCCGCTGCACTTGGCTGGGCGGAGTCAGATGGAACTGTNACTAACAGTGAGCGACGGGTTCAACGCACTCGTGCTGCTATAAAACCACCAGGGGATGCGCATCAAGAAATTGAAATAATCTCAGACCTAGCTAAGCATTTGGGAGATGACAGTTGGGGCCAACCTACTGCTGAAGAACTTTGGGAAGAATTAAGAACCGTCTCACCGATGCATGCTGGTATGTCATGGGAAAGAATTGAAAATGAAGGTGGTATCCAATGGCCTTGCCCTGATGAAAATCATCCTGGGAGTCCCTTNCTTCACGATCGACTTTGGAAGCAACCAGCCGAAGGGCGACTCGCTCCTTTTTCATGTGTAGATGATCGCCCCCCTATCGATTCATTAGATGAAAAATACCCCTTACGTCTAACGACAGGCAGAGCCTTAGACTCCTATAACACAGGGGTTCAAACAGTCAATTACGAATCTCCTATTCGAAGTGGAGAAGCTTTGGAACTTTCTAGCAGTGATGCAGAAAAACTTGACGTCTCGTCTGGAGAACGGGTCTTAGTATCGTCTCGTCGCGGAAGCATCGAGATGACTGTCGAAGTTGACCCTGCTCTTCCAGTGGGACTCGCTTTTACAACTTTTCATTTCCCTGAGTTAGCAGATGTAAACCAGTTGACAAACAGCGCGTACGACCCGAAATCTGGAACAGCTGAGTTTAAAGCTACGGCCATTCGCGTCGAGAAGTTAGTCAATGCCTGACATAAAATTTGGCACTTCCCTCCCCAGCCTCGATGAAAAAGTAGCTGTGGATGAAGCAGTTGAATCGTATGGACCGGCAACAATCGAGGTCTCAGAAAGACTTGTTTACGGCGGTCAACAACGACTGAAAGAAAGGCGACATCTTTTACTACCGGCTCTTCATGCACTGCAACGTGCTTCTGGGTGGATCAGCCCAGGTGGGCTAGATTACGCGTGCCGCATTTTAGAAGTTCCGCCCGCTGAGGCCTATGGTGTGGCCACTTTCTATCACCTCTTTTCAGATCAACCGCCTAAAGGTGATCAAATACTCCATGTATGCAATGACATCGCGTGCAGTCTGAATGGGGCTGATGACCTAATCGATGGTTTAAAAAAAGAAGGACATGAAACCAAACCCAGTCCATGTTTAGGACAGTGCGAAAAAGGCTCAGCTGTGTTTGTCCAACGAGTTGCTTCTGATGACACTGTCACTTTCGAAACTGACCCCAAGAAATTAAAAAAATCTTTAACTAAAAGTGCGGAAACAGAGTCAGTTAAGTTGCCGCAAGATGAATCAGATCATCTACGGCTTCTTTCCCGAATTGGAATTGTAGACCCAAACAGTCTCGAAGATTACAAGTCCCACGGAGGCTACAAAGCACTTGAAAAAGCCCTGAATATGGGTGACGATAAAATAATCGAAGAGGTTTCAACCTCAGGTTTAAGAGGCAGAGGTGGGGCTGCTTTCCCAACTGGAATCAAGTGGAAAGCGGTATCTGACGAAAAAGATAAAGTTCATCATCTGGTTTGCAACGCTGACGAATCAGAGCCAGGAACTTTTAAAGATCGGATTTTAATGGAAAATGATCCTTTTTCTTTAATCGAATCAATGACTATCGCTGGCCTTGCCATAGGTGCAGAAAAAGGGTGGTTTTATATTCGAGGTGAATATCCACTAGCTAAACAACGTTTAGTTGAAGCAATTAGTAAAGCTAAAAAAGCAGGCTTGTTAGGAAACGACATTCTAAGCTCGGGAAGAGCATTTGATATTGAAATAAGAAGCGGTGCAGGAGCTTATATTTGTGGCGAAGAAACTGCACTATTTAACTCAATAGAGGGATTCAGAGGAGAACCACGGAACAAACCGCCCTTTCCTACAACTAACGGCCTGTTCAATGAACCGACAGTAGTCAACAATGTTGAAACCTTGGCCAATATTCCTCGGATAATTTTACATGGTGGGGAGTCCTACGCTTCTGAAGGAACCGATCAGTCTTCAGGAACCAGACTTTTCTGCTTAAGCGGAAGAGTAGCCTCTCCCGGCCTTTACGAATTTGAATTTGGCGCAACCCTTGGCGAAATATTGGATGCTGCAGGTGGTTTTTCAGGACCCGGCAGTCTTAAAGCAATTCTCCTTGGTGGAGCAGCAGGTAGTTTTGTACCTCCTGAGTCATTAAACCTGCCACTAACTTTTGAAGACACTCGTAATGCTGGAGTCTCATTAGGTTCAGGGGTGATAATGGCTTTTAGTGATAGAGATAATTTAACAAAAATTGTTTTACGTATCGCTGAATTTTTTCGTGATGAATCATGCGGTCAATGTGTTCCTTGCAGAGTTGGCACGGTCCGGCAAGAAGAATTACTAATCCGAATTACCGATAAGCAATCTTCTAATGCTGATATATCATTATTCGATGACTTAGCTGCCGTAATGTCTGATGCATCAATTTGTGGTTTAGGACATACCGCAGCATCAGCAGTCAGGTCCGCTCTAAAACTCGGACTTTTGGATACTTAAAAATGAATGAAACTACAAAAACCCCTTCTGAAACAATCGTCGAAATTAGTCTTGATGGCGAAAAAATTTCTGCCCTTGAAGGTTCAACAATTTTAGATGTCTGCAAACAAGCCAATATAGACACCCCGACACTTTGCTGGGCGGAAAATTTAACTCCAGTTAACGTGTGTAGAGTTTGCGTAGTTGAAGTCGAAGGCTCTAGGGCACTAGTCCCATCATGTTCAAGACCAATCGAAGAAGGAATGGTTGTTTCAACCAAATCTGAGAAAGTTAATACCAGTAGACGTATGGTTTTAGAATTACTGGCTTCATCAGTTGAACTTGATAGAGCCGATAAAGAAATTCTCGAATGGATGAGTCATTACGGTTCTAATCCCGAGCGTATGGGAAATTCAAACGAAATTAAAACATCAAAACAGCCTGTTAAAATTGAAGACAATCTTTACGTCCGAGATTATGAACGTTGTATTCTTTGTTATAAATGTGTTGAAGCATGCGGTGATGAAGCCCAACATACTTTTGCAATAGCTACCGCAGGACGCGGTTTTGAAGCACACATCTCAACTGAATTCGATGTCGAATTACCAGAGTCTGCCTGCGTTTACTGTGGAAATTGCATAGGCGTTTGCCCCACGGGTGCCCTAGTTTTTAAAACTGAACATGACATGCGAGAAGATAACTCTTGGAATCCTGATAATCAAAAAGTTACTGAAACTATTTGTGGTTTCTGTGGGGTTGGTTGCAATCTGGAACTACATACCCAAGATGAAAAAATTGTCAAAGTCACTTCGCCTTCTGACCACTCGGTCACCGACGGCCACCTTTGCATCAAAGGCCGCTTTGGTTGGCAACACGCCCAGCCGAAAAACTAGGCAAGCGTATCTTCGTCCAAAGAAATAATAACTGCACAACTATCACCATATTTTTTTGNAAATTGACCAAAAAAACTAATCAATACNTCTTGGATCCCATATTTTTTTCGAATGGCCTTTTTAATNAGTTTGTANTCTTTTTCGTCTAACTTAACTACTCTTGCCAAACCCGAAAGCATCTTCGAGTCCTTCACAAGCTNACCTTTTGAGTTNCAGGGCTGAAGCTCAACACTTGGATTTGTCTGGATGCGGCGAACTTTCCAAGTTTTTTCNCCAGTTGTAAAACCAACCCAACCTTCACTTAATAAAGCAATCCAAACCGGTGTTCTCTTCCGACTNCCGTCTTTTTTCCACGTCGACAAACTCACATAACGTTCATCTTGAATCATTGACTATTTAGAANTCCATATCTGGCATACCTGCGCCAGCCCCATTTTCTTCCGGTGCATCGGCTATCACCGCTTCAGTGGTAAGGAAAAGTGCAGCTATAGAAGCAGCATTTTGAAGAGCTGATCGAGTTACTTTTGCGGCATCGATAATTCCTGCAGAGATTAGGTCTTCATACTCGCCAGAAGCGGCATTTAAACCATTTGGACCCTCCAGATCCTTGACCTTGGCGACTACTACCCCGCCTTCCATACCAGCATTTATAGCAATCTGAGTTAAAGGCGCNGCCAATGATCTGCCAACAATATTTGATCCAGTTGCTTCATCATGTTCCAGTTTTGAAGCAGCTTTCTCCACGGCAGCTTGTGCTCTTAGAAGTGTCACACCTCCTCCAGCTACAACCCCTTCTTCGATTGCAGCTTTTGTAGTACTAACAGCATCTTCAATGCGATGTTTCTTTTCTTTGAGCTCTACTTCAGTTGCAGCACCTACTTTGAGGACAGCCACACCACCCGAAAGCTTGGCTAATCTTTCTTGTAATTTTTCTCTATCGTAATCAGAATCTGTGTTTTCGATCTCTGCTTTGATTTGAGCTATACGACCTGCGATTGCATCTTGATCTCCTGCTCCTTCAACAAGGGTTGTTTCATCCTTTGTCACGACCAGTTTTCTAGCTGAACCCAACATATCAATTGTGACTGAATCAACTTTTAGACCAACTTCTTCTGAAATAACCTGTCCTCCTGTGAGTATTGCTATATCTTGAAGCATTGCTTTTCGTCGATCACCAAAACCAGGTGCTTTTACAGCAACAGAAGTAAACGTTCCTCTGATCTTGTTTACAACCAATGTGGCGAGTGCTTCACCATCTATATCCTCAGCGATGATTACTAAAGGTCTTCCTGCTTGCATGACTTTTTCTAATGCAGGAACCAAGTCTCTAACAGCAGAAATCTTCGAACCGACCAGCAAAAGATAAGGATCTTCTAGAACCGCTTCCATTCTTTCTGGGTCAGTCACAAAGTAAGGTGATATATATCCTTTATCGAAGCGCATTCCTTCCACAAGGTCCATTTCTAAACCAAATGTTTGCCCTTCTTCTACCGTTATAACCCCGTCTTTTCCTACTTTGTCTATGGCTTCAGAAATCATTTCACCTATTTCAGAATCGGCAGCTGAAATTGAAGCAACATTAGCAATTTGCTCCTTGTCACTTGAAACATCTACCGATTCAGAAAGAATAGCTTCAACAGCTGCCTCAACGGCGGCTTCAATTCCTCGTTTCAAAGACATGGGATTAGCGCCAGCAGCAACGTTTCTTAGACCTTCACCGACCATTGCCCAAGCAAGCACCGTTGCCGTGGTAGTTCCATCACCTGCAACATCATCAGTTTTCTTAGCAACTTCTTTTACTAACTCTGCCCCAATTCTTTCATATGGGTCTTCCAGATCAATTTCCTTAGCTATTGACACACCGTCGTTTGTAATCGTTGGGGCTCCCCATTTTTTATCTAAAACGACATTTCTTCCTTTAGGTCCCAAGGTGACACGTACAGCGTCTGCCAACTGGTTCATACCTTTTTCAAGCCCTCTGCGAGCCTGTTCATCAAAAACAATATTCTTAGCCATTAAGCAAGCCTTTCATAAAAGAATTGAAGCAGATTTCTTGTTAAAAGTGTTCTGGCACTCTTCTGCTTAGACTGCTAATCCAATCAAATTAGGGAGAGAAAACCAACCTTTTTAACTCCAAAACACCTAAAAACCAAGTTTTTTAGTATTTTTGGGAAAAGACGCTATTGGGATAATAACTTTATATGTTCAGTTACTATTCTCTCGATACATCGTTCGGTATCTGAAAAAGCTTGCTGTTCGCCAAAGGTCTCAACCAGCGAGACGCAGTCAACTTTCTCAGCCACTTCGTCACTAATTGCGCCTGCAACTATGAAAACTGGAACTGAAGCTGCATCTGCGTAACGACATACACCTGAAATAACTTTTCCCTCAAAAGACGTCTTATCTAGACAACCCTCACCTGTAATAATCAGATCAGACTCAACAATCATTTCATCAAGACCAATTTCTTGAGAAATAAAATCAAATCCGTCAACTAATTTCGCACCTGCGACAAGCAAACCTCCTGCAAGCCCTCCAGCTGCTCCGCTTCTTGGTGTTTCTTGAACAGAAATACCATATTTTTCTTCATAGAGCTGTGTGATTCTTTCCAAACGGCGATTAAGAAACTTCAACTCAGCTGAAGTAGCTCCTTTCTGTACAGCAAAGGAATCGGCTGATGAAAGGAAATCTGTTCGGACATCACATGCTGCTATAAGTTCAATACCTTTATAACGAGCAAGTGAACCCATAGCCTCTAAAGCTGCTAGTCCTCCATCTGTAGTGGCAGAACCGCCAAGCCCAACTATTATACGCTCAGCGCCTTTTTCTAGAGCACAGCGAATCAGTTCACCGGTTCCTTTTGTCGTGGCTTCCAAAGGATTATTAGCTTCAGGCCCTCCTGCCAACNTAAGACCCGATGCCTTGGCAACTTCGATCACTGCTGTTCTATCAGCCAATCTCCATTCTGCTTCTACCGGCGTACCTAAAGGTCCAGTGACGGTCATTGTTTGATTGGGACCCCCAAGAACATCTAAGGTTCCCTCGCCTCCGTCTGCTAATGGGACGCCCATTGATGAACAACCAGATTCTTCCACTGCTTTTTCAATTGCACGGGTAGCTTCTAACGCAGTTAAAGAGCCTCGAAACTTATCTGGAGCGGCTAAAACCCGCACTTTTATGAACCGTAAATCTCTTTATCAGAACCTAAAAATACGATTATGTTTGCATCTGAAACTCTGTCCATGCTTCCTTCGGGCACAGATANTCCGTTAGTTGGGAAGGAAGTAAGTAAATCAGGCATTATTCCAAGAACATCTGTTACACCTTTTGCATCAGGTGAAAAATCAGGTTTGTAATAAACCCAAGACTTTTCGTCTTTGTTTCCATTTGCNGGTGACAAAGTTGTATAACCATGAGGTTTAAGGAGATTTGTAACTGCACCTGCAGCTCCACCTACGCCAGAACCATTTAACACAAGAACCGTCACTGTGTTGGGAGGTCTAGTTGGTAAAGGTGGTGAACTCGTTGTCGTTGTTGTCTCTACTACTGCAACAGTGGTTGTTGAAATTTCTGAAACATCCAAAGGCGGCAAATCAGCAGGTTGTTCTTCTAAAATCTGGGCCGTCACATCAGATGAGCTGGAAGTAATTGAACTGGCTTTCTGAGGGTCATCGTCCAAACCCTTCCACAAAATTACAATACCAAGAACAACTGCAACAAAAATTAATAAAAAAGCTCTGGGAGCAGCAGATGTGTTACTGGGTGCTATACCCTTTCCACCCAACGGTGATTGGAAACTCATTGTCTGCCTTTACTATCAATTGTGTATTGGTGCCAGCCAAGACTTTTTATAATCGCCATTCTCTTCTCTCTTGAAACTAAACCTATACCAAATCATCCTCCGATAAAGGATCATAATCAAGTACCCCCTGATAGTTTGCTAACTTAGCTCTAGATAAATAATTGCCCGAGTAGCTCAGTTGGCCAGAGCAGCCGCCTTGTAAGCGGCAGGTCATCGGTTCGAATCCGATCTCGGGCTCAACAACTAACGGTGTCTTGATACTTCAAAAGCAGCAATAGCTGCTGCTGTGGAAACATTCAATGAAGACAGAACCCCTTGAAGAGGGATATGCACTAATTCGTCACAACGCTCTCGAGTCAACCTTGATAAACCACGTCCTTCTGAACCTAAAACCAATGCAATTGGTTGATCTGCAATTTTCAGATCATAAAGGGGTGTAGACCCACCAGCGTCTAAACCAACTAACCAGATCCCAGCTTCTCTTAAACGTCCTAGTGCTGCTGGTATGCCACCTGCTGTAGCAATTCTTAAATGTTCAATCGCTCCTGCTGCAGTCTTAGTTACAGCTGGAGTTACTCTAGCCGAACGGTGTCGTGGCAGTATCACTCCTGTAATCCCCGCGCATTCGGCTGAGCGTAAAATGGCTCCTAGATTCCCAGGGTCAGTGACTCCATCTACAACAAGTAAAAAAGGTTTTGAGCCACTTGCTTTTGATTCAATTAATTCTTCTATTTCATAATTCGGCAAGGGTGCCGCTAAAGCAACAACACCTTGTGGAGATTCTGTTTTAGCCATTGATTCAAAACGTCCTCGAGGAATTTCTTTTATTGGTACTTTTGCTTCATCAGCTAAATCAATTATGTCATCCAATATTGGTGCATCATCAAGGTCCCCAGCCAAGAAAACTTCCCGAGTTTTACGAGTTCCTGCAATAAGCAACTCCCTCACAGCTTGGCGACCTTCAACCTGATCCCCTGATAAAACATTTTGTTGGGATTTACGTTGCCGTAAAGGTGTAGTGCCTCGCTGACCTTTGTTACCTTTTACACCTCTTGAATTTCCGTTTCTTTTGCGTTTCTTATTCATGATTTGGAAATAAGGGCAACTACCAAACAAGCAGCTCCCTTTCCTTCCCCTATAAAACCTAAACCTTCAGATCTACGACCCTTAACTGTGACCGGAGCATCAAGAAGTTTTGACATACGGTCTTGAATATTATTTTTGTATGACGACAATTGAGGTGATTCGATAATCACGTTGCAATCCACATTGCAAACCTCCCAACCTTTTTCTTTCAATAACCCGACGACATTTTTTAACAACTCCATGCTGTTTGCATTTAAAAAAGAAGAATCTGAATCAGGAAAAAGTTGGCCTATATCGTCCAGACCAGCCGCCCCCAATAGCGCATCAGCAGTTGCATGGGCTAATAGATCGGCATCACTGTGTCCATCTAAACCTGGACCAGGCAAAATTTCCCCTCCAATAATTAGAGACCGGTCAGAATCTTCGGAAAAAGGATGCACATCGAAACCCTGTCCGATTCTGAAAGTAGACATAAACTTCCTTTTCAATTNGATTTTTCAGCGATCAAAAACTGTTCAGCAATTAACAAATCTGATTTAACTGTAATCTTTAAATTACTTACATCACCATCAACAAAATCAATNATCCCACCTGCTAATTCGACTAGTGAAGAGTCATCGGTTGCGTCTTTGCCGTTTGAATAAGCTTTGCGCAACAAGGACGCGTTGAATGCCTGGGGGGTCTGAACAATTAATACTTCATCTCTGTCGATCTGTTTACCATCAATAGACCTCAATGAATCAGCTATTGGCACTACCGGCACCACTGCTTCAGACCCATTTTTTACTTTTTCAACAACTAATTTGAACAACTCTTGTGAAGCAAGAGGCCTCACACCATCATGAACAATCACTATCTCTGAATCATGCGGTACTTTCTCCAGTCCACATCTAACAGATTCGGATCGTGTTGTTCCCCCTTCGACTACTTCATGGAGCAGATTGAAGCTTTTAAGACTGTTCTCTACAAAATCGATGTCATCTGCTGAAGTTACAATGACTATTCCATCAGACACAGAAGAAGCATTAAGAGTTGAATGAAGCAAAACTGGCATTCCTGCAAGCTCTGCTAGCTGTTTTTTACTACCGAAACGAAGTCCTTCTNCTGCAGCAACTAAAACTGTCCAAATTTTCATAGCAGGTCCTTTATAGCTGAAAAAAAAATTAAACAAGTGTTTTGCTTCGTCTAAATAGTTTCTACGTATTAGCATNACTTATGAAATGATAGATCACACCCTTTTTGTTGAATCAATGCTTTTTGGCAAGCTAAACGAAGAAGAGCTTGAAGTAATTGTAAAAGCTTCGAGTGAAAGAGACCTGCTAAGAGGAGACGTCTTATTTCGCGAAAATGATAAACCTGATTCACTTTTTCTTGTCACCTCGGGTCGAATAGCCATAGTTAATAAATCATTTATAGGGAAAGAATCAGTTGTGGCACTTATGGAAAACGGCGATCTTTTCGGTGAAATGGGCTTATTTGATGATAGAGGAAGATCAGCTGAAGCTCGGGCCTTAGAGGAGTCATCTGTAATCGAAGTGCCTTTTAAGCCGATTAAAGCACTCTATGAAAAAGACCCTTCTCTGCTATGGGAAGTCGTGAAGATGCTTGTCGATCGTCTAAGAAATATGGACGAAGTTTTAGCTGACTCTGTTTTCTTAGATGTGACAGGGAGAACAGCAAAAAGACTTCTTGAAATTTCTGACAACGAAGATGAATTTTCGTTACCAGTAACTCAAGAAGAGCTAGCCGGAATGGTTGGAGCGTCAAGAGAGAGAGTAAACAAAGCTATAGCATCATTTATTAGACTTGGATGGATTGAACAATTCGATCGCACATACAGAATTATTGATCGAGAACAACTTACGATACGTTCACGCTAGCTGTCACTCAGAATCCAATTTTTTGCCTTCTTCCATGCATCTTTAGCATCTAACGGACGATGGGCAGGCCTAGAAGGATCATGTACAAACCCGTGATTAGCCCCTTCGTAGTTGGCCACCGTAACTCCTGTTGATTTCAAAAGGTCTACGTCTTCTTTTGGAGTCCAAGTATCGTTACCACCTACAATCGCTAATACAGAGTCAACGTCACCTTTTTCTAAACAAGAAATAGGCTCTGTCTGGGTAACAGATTTCCAGGCTTCTGGCACTCTAATCATTCCATAAAAAGAACAATGCTTAGAAAATCTACGAGACGAAACAGCTTTCAGTGTGTACATACCCCCCATACAGAATCCCAAAATTGCTACTTTATCGCTTTGAATTACATCAGCAGCTTCTATTGCATCACCTATAACTAAAGCATCTTCCAGCCTTGAAGCAGCTCCAAGTCTTTCTTCTGCACCAAAATGCTCTAAACCGGGATAAAGCTCAAAAGAACAAACAGTTACATCCCATTCAGTCGCCAGATGTTTGACCATGTCATAAAACAAAGGTCTTAGGCCCATGACATCTGGTATGACGACAAGACCTAGTTTATTTTGCTTTGAAATCGGTTTTTCAATNACTGCATTTGTACCTGAAGGAAGTGTTATTTGCATGACCTAATCCTATTAGTGGCAAAAAGAATTAGTTTATTCCCCGAATAGTTCGGCGAAACCTTCGATCTTCGGATGCGTGAAACCACTTGGGATCGGTATCTGGCTTTGCATTAAGACTGTTGACATTCCAAGACTCCGAGCTGCCTCTAACGTAGGGATATCAGAATCAACTAGGAGCATATTCGAGAAAGAAAAACCTGTTAAACGGCGTAGAGCCTCAAATATGGAATTGCTCGGTTTTCTAACGCCATATTCTCCGCTAACAATCCAGTGTTGAATTTGATCTTCGACACCTAACCGTTCACGCAATTGTTGCGACCATGACAGGACAGAATTAGTAATGCAAGCTACGGGAATGCCACGCCTTCTCATTTGATCTAAAAACGGCATTGCATCAGATCTGAGGCGTACAAGGTTTAAATACTGGGCATCTATTAATTCTGAGTTGCCTTGGAGTCCAACACTTTCCCAAAATTCCTCAGAATTTAATTGCCCCAAACTCGCCGCTCTATAGCGATCAGCGATTTCATCTGCATCAACTAGTCCACCATTTTCTCTTATAAAAGGAACCAGTAGCCCTTCAGGATCAGCTCCTCCATCCCAGATAACACCCTTCCCGCCGACTACAACAAGTTTGATACTCGTATCTACTTCTCGATCTTCTTTAGTAATAACATTTTCAATGATCTCTGAAGTTTTTTTGCGTTTCCTTGGATTTTCAGAATTTCTGTCAGTTCTATAACCCGGAGCTAAATACCTAAAACCCCTAAGAAGTAAAAACAATAAAGCTGCACCTAGGAAAACATACGAGACTGTTCTCCAAGCTCTTGGTTTTGGGTAATCGACCGTAGATGAAGTTAAAAAAGGTGTAGGGGTCTGATCGCCTAAAGGAACGGTCCACACATCATTTTCAGAACCGTTTTCCGGAGTGCCAGGTAAGGAAACTGAAAAATTCATTAAAAACGAATCAGCTGGATCACAAATNGNTTCACACCCAGACATGAAAGAAAGATCTTCCAGAGTTCTCCCAAAAAGATCACCTCCCAAGACTTCATCTAAGACAGAATCAGAAAGTAAAGAAAGACCGTTTGAGAGGTCAATCTTTCCTTCAATTGTCCACNCTTTTTTTCCAAATGATTTTTCACTTAAAAGGCTTACTTCGGGAAAAACTGAAGGTCCCAATATCTCCTCTAAAACGTTAACCATGGAACCTACGTTTGTGAAATCTTTTGCTGCTGAAACAACTATTCTAGATTCTTCTTTAAAGGTCTCAGGGAATGAAACTTCCCATCCTGAAGAAAGCAAATCTTCTGTTCTAAGTTGCTTTTCTAGATCTCCTACTAGAGCACTTGCCGAACTATCAAGTTCAACAGAAACTTCGACATTGCCTGTTCCATCATCTTCAACATTTACTACCACTGAACTTTCAACTTTGCAGGCCACAACCAGAAACGTGAGTATGACCAGAAGTAAGAATTTTTTCATATCAGATTTGGGAATTTGCTAATTCTAAACACTAGC
The DNA here is from genome assembly GCA_002713545.1 of Acidimicrobiaceae bacterium. Classification (GTDB taxonomy): domain Bacteria; phylum Actinomycetota; class Acidimicrobiia; order Acidimicrobiales; family MedAcidi-G1; genus MedAcidi-G1. The sequence continues at coordinate 13,287 of PATJ01000012.1, read as the reverse complement.
AAATCAGCTAAATAGAACTCCTTGATGGAGTTAAAATTGCTGACAAATTTCTATTCAACTCCCTCAGTTACCATCTCCATGGTCGGTGGTTCAAATCCTGCGGTTGCTCGAAAAACTACTTTCTTACCTCCGTGGGTAAAGTCATCCGCACTCTCTTCTGGGACATCTTCTACGTCCACAATTACGATCTCACCTGCTTTAAATTCTTTATATAGTAAGCGTTCTGAGAGTGGATCCTCTATAAGTCTTTGAATAGCACGTCTTAAAGGTCTAGCCCCTAATGTTGGATCATAACCATGTTCAGCCAAATGACGTTTAACCTCATCAGTTAACTCTAAACCTATCCCTTGACCGGCTAATTGGTTAGATAAGCGGGCGATCATCAAATCAACAATTCTNGTTACTTCTTCCATNNTNANTTCATGGAAAACAATNGTTTCNTCNATTCGGTTAAGNAANTCNGGGCGGAAATGAAGTTTTANAGCATCTTGNACTTTTTCTTTCATCCGCTCATAGCTGACAGCTTCGTCTGCTTTAGTAAATCCTAAATTAGCTTTACGTAAATCAGCTGTACCTAAATTAGACGTCATTATTAGTACTGTATTTCGGAAGTCCACTGATCGCCCTTGAGAATCGGTCAGCCTNCCTTCTTCAAGTATCTGCAATAGTGTGTTGAACACATCAGGGTGAGCTTTTTCAACTTCATCAAAAAGAACTACAGAAAATGGTTTNCTTCTTACAGCTTCTGTCAGTTGNCCGCCTTCGTCGTACCCNACGTAGCCTGGTGGTGAACCTAAAAGCCTGCTAACTGTGTGCTTTTCCATATATTCAGACATGTCAAGAGATATCAAGGCCTGTTCATCACCAAAAAGAAACTCTGCCAACGTTTTAGCCAATTCGGTTTTACCAACTCCTGAAGGGCCAAGGAAAACAAACGAACCTGATGGCCGTTTAGGATCTTTCAAACCTGCCCTAGTTCGTCTAATTGCTTGACTAACTGCGTGTATTGCATCCTCTTGGCCGATTACTCGCTTATGGAGGTCGTCTTCCATATGAAGAAGTTTTTGAGTTTCTTCCTCAGTGAGTTTATAAACAGGTATACCNGTCCATACGGATAGAACTTCCGCTATACACTCTTCGTCTACTTCGTCAAAGAGGTCAACACCGGATGATTTGATCTCTTCTTCTCGTTCTGACTTACTCGAGATCAGTTCTTTTTCGCGGTCCCGAAGGTTTCCTGCTTCTTCAAAATCTTGAGATTCAACAGCTGCTTTTTTTCGCTGAACGACTTCAGCTAGTTCAACTTCAAGTTCTCTTAAATCATCTGGAGTATTCATGCGCCTAAGACGAAGACGGGAACCTGCCTCATCAATTAGGTCGATTGCTTTATCGGGAAGATGGCGGTCCGAAATATAACGATCAGCTAAGTTAGCTGCTGCTATTAAAGCTTGGTCAGTGATTGTTACTCTATGGTGTGTTTCATATCGCTCTCTTAAACCCTTAAGTATCTCGATCGTATGTGCAACATCAGGCTCGTCAACAGTTATCGGCTGAAAGCGTCTTTCTAGAGCAGCATCTTTTTCTATATGTTTCCTGTATTCCTCTATCGTGGTTGCACCAATTGTCTGAAGTTCGCCTCTAGCCAACATGGGTTTTAAAATCGATGCTGCGTCTATTGCTCCTTCTGCCGCACCAGCTCCGACCAAGGTATGAATTTCATCTATAAACAAAACAATATCGCCTCTTGTTTTTATTTCTTTTAGAACTTTTTTGAGGCGTTCCTCGAAATCACCTCGATAACGACTTCCAGCGACTAGGGCACCTAGATCCAAAGTGTAAATTTGCTTACCTTGAATTGTTTCTGGCACATCCCCACCGGCAACCATTTGAGCAAGACCTTCAACAATAGCTGTCTTACCTACTCCTGGTTCTCCCACAAGTACGGGATTATTTTTTGTTCGACGTGACAGAACCTGCATAATTCGTTCCAATTCACGCTTTCGACCGATTAATGGATCTAATTTTTTCTCTATCGCTGCTTGCGTCAAATTTCTTCCAAATTGATCAAGAACAAGCGAACCAGATGGAGAGTCCGTTCCTCTACCCCCAGAAGTGGCACCAGCTTTTTCAGAAGCTGCTCCCATAGGGCCGCCTGAACCGGCATAACCCGACAGGAGTTGAATTACTTGTTGACGGACTCTGGACAAATCAGCACCCAACTTGACCAATACTTGAGCTGCGACTCCCTCCCCTTCACGAATGAGACCCAAAAGTATATGCTCAGTTCCTATGTAGTTATGACCCAATTGAAGAGCTTCTCTTAAAGATAGTTCTAGAACTTTCTTAGCCCGAGGTGTAAAAGGTATATGGCCACTTGGAGAACTTCCACCTTGCCCTATTAGTTCCTCTACTTGACCACGCACTCCTTCAAGTGAAATCCCTAAAGATTCCAGTGCCTTAGCGGCCACTCCTTCACCTTCATGAATAAGCCCCAGTAAAATATGCTCGGTTCCAATGTAATTATGATTAAGCAGACGCGCTTCTTCTTGCGCTAATACCACCACACGACGAGCCCTATCTGTGAACCGTTCAAACAATTGGCAATCTCCCAAAAATNANACTAATTAATAATTATTGTATCTATCTCTGTAATGTAACAGCGATAAAGAAAACAGCTATTTTAAGAACCTTCTTTTAACAGTTTCGAGATGGGGTAAAAATGNCGTATCCTCAGCACGTGGATGATGACTCCTACACACTNCTTACCCTGCCGGGTATNAAAAGTGCCTTGGAAAGAGTAGAAGAAGAATTGAGGATAGCTGTTAAAGCTGAAGAGCCTCTTCTTACAAAACTTTCGCGCCATTTGATTGATGCAGGAGGTAAGCGTATTAGGCCAAGTCTCGCTATTGCATCTTCTCAAATACTTGAAAATAAACCAGTTACTCCAAGCCAAGAAGTAATTCTTGGTGGGGTTGCAGTCGAACTAGTCCATCAGGGTTCGCTTTACCACGATGATGTCATGGANGGAGCTAAAACTCGTAGGAACGTTAAGAGTGTCAATGAGGAATGGGGTAACCACGAAGCAATTCTTGGAGGCGANTATCTATTAGCAAGAGCTTCTGAAATTGCTGCTGGGTTAGGAGCCGAGGTTGCTGGTCTGCTTGCTTCAACTATTGCATCACTCTGTGAAGGTCAAATTCGTGAAGTTAATTCTGCATATGACATAACTAGGACTGAGGAAGCATACATGTCTTCAATCGCAGGTAAAACCGGTGCCCTCCTTTCAGCCTCAGCAAAAATTGGGGCGATTGTTTCTNACTATCCAGAAGATGCAGTCAAGGCAGTAACAACATTCGGAAATCTCTATGGGATTGCTTTCCAAATCGTTGATGATTTGTTAGATGTAATGGCAAGTGAAAAAGAACTAGGTAAACCTTCAGGAAACGACATGCTNGAAGGCGTTTACACCCTTCCGGTTATTAGAACCCTTNAGGGTCCAAATGGCGAAGCTTTAAAAGATCTATTAGGTAATCCCATTTGTAATGACAAGAGAGACGAAGCCTTAATGCTTGTCAGATCAGATGAAGCCATAATATCAACAGTAGAAACCGCTCTAGNTTTTACATATGAGGCCCAAGAATCTCTAAAAGACCTTCCTGACAATCCAACAGCACAGATACTTAAATCTACTTGCACCATTCTCGCNAATCAGGTCAACCATTTTAAAGATAGTTAATCTTGCTCAGGTCTTAACGTAGGGAAAAGAATTACATCTCTAATCGCCTGAGTGTCGGTGAGAAGCATTACNAAACGATCTATTCCTATGCCAAGTCCACCTGTTGGCGGTAATCCATATTCCAAAGCCCTTAAATAATCTTCATCAACAACCATTGCTTCCTCATCGCCAGCATCTCGACTCTTTTCCTGTGCAGCAAATCGTGATCTCTGGTCTTCCGAATCAACAACTTCAGAAAATGCGTTACACAACTCCCGACCGGCAACAATAGCTTCAAACCGCTCAACTAGATCAGAATTACTCCTATGAACTCTTGAAAGGGGCGAGACTTCTTGGGGGTAATCAGTTACGAAAATCGGCCCCCATAGCTCAGGTTCAGTTGTTTTCTCATAAAGTTCAAGAATCAACTTTCCAGGTCCATAATGTTCCTTAAATGGGACTGACAGATCTTCACATAGTTTTCTTAATTCTTCTATTGGGGTTTGTAAATTAATTTCAGTTTGAATTTTTTCATTTAAAAGGTCCAACATGCTAGATCTTTTCCAAGGAGTTGAAAGATCTAATTCACGACCGTCGTATTGAATTACTGTTGAACCACAGATTTCTATGGCAAGTTCAGAAACCAAGTCTTCCACTAGTCTCATAATGTCTTCGTAATCGGCGTAAGCTTCATAAAGTTCAAGCATTGTAAATTCTGGGTTATGGCGTGTAGAAATACCTTCGTTTCTGAATACTCGAGCCATTTCGAAAACTTTTTCAAACCCCCCAACAACCAACCTCTTTAGATACAACTCGGGTGCGATTCGCAAAAATAAATCAACATCAAGAGCATTGTGGTGGGTTTGAAAGGGGCGAGCTGCAGCTCCTCCTGGTATTGGATGGAAAACCGGTGTTTCTACTTCCATAAAATCTCGGTTCTCCAACCATTTGCGAATTAACGAAATGATCCGACTTCTTGTTCTAAATGTCTCACGGGATTCTTCGGTAACCCAAAGATCCACATATCTTTGTCTGTAACGGATATCAGTGTCAGATATGCCGTGCCATTTGTCAGGAAAAGAACGTTTCGCTTCAGCTAAACGAACCCATGAGTCAACGCGAACAGAAATTTCACCTCTCTTCGTTTTAATAACTTCACCGGTCACTCCTAGCCAATCACCCAAATGCAAGTTAGAAAAAAGTTCAAAATCAGGGCTGTTCTTTTNGGAAGCGAACAACTGAATACGCTCGGTTGAATCCTGCAAAACACCAAAAACTATTTTTCCTTGATCTCGACGCAACATCAATCTTCCTGCTACCGAAACCGTTACTCCGCTACCATCTCCTTCAGCTAGATCTGAATACTCGGAAAGGATTTGAGAAGCTGAATTTGTNACTTCGAAACGGAAAGGAATTTCTCTATCCATCATCACCTCTATTTAAATCGTACACAAGTCTTAGCCCATGCAAAGTTAGAAATGGTTCTACATGATCAATCGATTTTGCTACTGGAGCAATTAGATGCGCTAAACCACCAGTAGCGATTACTATGCAATCGTTTAGTTCTTTTCTGAATCGATCAACCATCCCATCTACTTGAGATGCGAAACCATAAACAGCACCTGATTGAAGNGACTCAACTGTACTTTTGCCAATAACGCTTCGTGGTTCAGTCAATTCGATAGCTCTTAAGGCAGCAGCTCGTTCGAAAAGGGCGTCCAGACTTATCTCAATACCGGGGGCTATAGCGCCGCCAAGGAATTCACCTTCTGAGGAAATAACATCGAAATTATTTCCAGTCCCAAAATCAACAACTACAGACGGGCCACCGTATAAATCGAAAGCTGCAACAGCATTTGCAATGCGATCCGCTCCAACCTCACGGGGATTATCGTAGAGAATAGACATTCCAGTTCGTACTCCAGGTTCAATAACCACTGGCTCTAATTCCATGTACCTACCAACCATCTCGCGAAGACTTGCNAGCACACGTGGAACACCTGAACAAATCGCAATTCCTTCGAATTCATCCTTATAACCAGAAGACCTAACCAAATCTCTAATAATTACAGCGTGTTCATCAGAAGTTCGATCATCGTCAGTGGCAATTCGCCAATAGTCCAAAAGTCCGGCATCAGCCTCACTCGAGGATGAAGAACTTTCGTAAAGCCCTATAACCGTCTGAGTATTTCCTACATCAATGGTTAGGAGCATTCTTTTCCTCTCATAAGTTACTTTTCTAGTAAAATTTAGTCTCACACAAAGATAAGACAACCAATTCACTAACACTCATTTTAAAAACTATTAATACTAAATGAAGTTAAAGAACTACCTGTTTCAGGGTAGTCCCTTGAGAACGTTCTAGTAGTCGATTTCAAGTTTCAGGGAATAACAACGCCAATATTGTCTATTAACCGAGCGCTTCCAAACTTGCATGCGATTAATATTCGGATCTTTTTGCCAGAATCACTTAATAAGTTAACTGGGGCAAAAGTTTCAGAATCGACAACATCTACATAATCTAAATCGCCTTTTGATTCATTTCTAACAATATCACTTATCAATTTTTTCAGATTTTCAGAACTTTTTTCTCCATCTGCAATCAATTCTGCTCCCATGTTCAAAGCACGGTAAAGCACGGGGGCATCTGCACGTTGATCTTCTGTCAAATAAACATTCCGACTCGAAAGGGCTAATCCGTCAATTTGACGAATAGTTGGACATGCAACAATTTCAACCGGAAATCGGCGGCGTTTCACAAGATCGTTAACAACCATTACCTGTTGGAAATCTTTTTCTCCAAAATATACATGAGCATCGCCGACGATCTCGAAAAGTCGTGCAACTACTGTTGCAACACCCTGAAAATGAGAAGGCCTACTCTTTCCTTCAAGAATTTTCCCGATTTCACCAATTTCTTCTAGTTCCGGCGACCCTTCTGGATATATCTCTTTCTGTGTCGGACAGAAAAGGAGATCAACTTTATGATTTGCGCAAATTTCCTTATCTTTTTCAGAACTCAAAGGATAATCATCTAAATCTTCTTCAGCTGAAAACTGAAGTGGATTTACAAAAATAGAGACTACGGTAGTTTTTCTCTCCCTAACTGAGGTGTCAATTAATGAAGTATGCCCTTCATGGAGAGCCCCCATTGTTGGGACAAAACCTATTTCTTCTCCCGAGTTCCGCTTTTCACTTAAAAGATTTTGTAAATCCTTAACAGATGCAACTATCTCCATGGAAACTACGAATTACTTTTACTTTCAATCTCTATAAGTTCAACTATCTCACGACCATCGCTTCCGATTTGCTTTTCAAGAAGTTGTTCAACAACTTCNATTGCGCGTGGACCTGTCGGAACTAATTCACGCCATAAAAGGTACGCCGCTATAAGACCACAAATTTGATCACCCAACTCTTCTCTATGCAACAATACTTTTGGATTATCATCCAATAAAGAGTTCAATCGGGTAAATAAAGCATTCAATCTTGTCAAGCCCTCCTCTGCTCCCCCGAAAGGCATCTGAACCCACCGTACTCCTTGGCTTTCATATGCCTTGATGTTGTCGTCATTAGCAAGCAGTGACACGACTACATCGAAGTTATTTTGCCTAATCCAAATAACTTCCTCTTGCCGCCGAACGCTTCTATGGCTTTCGCCAAAACCTCCTGGCCGCTCACAAATAGCTAAAGAGTCTTTGATGACCCAATAAAATTTCCTTGGTTCTATCCCCTGCGCCCACTTACCTCTCATCAACAAACCTTAATTTAAATGAAGATAAATCTTGAAATTGTTTCAAAAAAAGTAACTGCATCAGATCGGAGGCTACACGAGTAAGAACTACANAACGCANGTTAATCAACTTAAATTTCCCCAACTTATTANCTCTCTGAACTAGCTACCCAGATATCAGGCAAATTTCTATAACGCTCAGCTACATCCAAGCCATAACCAACTAACCAATCAGCTGGAACTTGAAAACCGGAGTACTTTATTGTGTCTTCTTCAAATTGAAAATCTTCCCTAACTAAAAGAGCGCAAATTTCTAAGCTCGCAGGGTTTCTAGCAAGTAAGTTCTTTCGTAAGAAATTAAGGGTCAATCCACTGTCAACTATGTCTTCAACTAAAAGAACATGTCGACCAGCTAAATCAAGATCAAGATCTTTAACTATTCGCACTACCCCAGAAGATGTAGTCGAATGTCCGTAGGAGGAGACAGCCATAAAGTCGAACTCTATTGGCAAGTCAATGGCCCTTGAAAGATCACTCATAAAAACAAATGCCCCTTTTAGGACTCCTACCAAAAGAGGTGCTTCTTTTGAATAGTCATGGCTNATTTGCTTACCNAGTTCATCNACTTTCTCCGCTACTTGTTCTGCTGTTATTAAAACATGTTGGGGNGTTGGTATATTGTTTGNTTTTTCTTGGCTCATTAATAGGACCTTATCTTCTGAATAGTTTGATAANAAATTAGTCTGTTTNNTGAGAAANTTTTGNNTTAACTGAAAATNTNACTTTTCCTTGAGATCTNTCTACTCGAAANCCACCAGGAATTTCTGTTCCTTTAATTTCTCCTCTTANAATCTGNAAAACTCTNTTAATTGAAGAAGAATCNGGCGGNAAACCAATTTTGTCTGATANCCATTCTTGAATTGCAAATTTAACCACAGGATCAGAATTATCATCAACTGACCGAACATCTGTTATATCGAGATCTTTAACTAAGTCACCTAAAATACCAGAAGCTTCCCCAGCCAAATTTGCATACCTAGCCAACAATGGAACAGGGTCTCGACCAGCTACCTCAGCTAACAACGGAATCACTTCATTGCGGACCCTGTTGCGTGTAAATCTAGGATCAAAATTCATCGGATCATTTACTGGATCTAATTTCTCTAATAAACAAAGCTCCTTGGTCTCGCTACGACGTAACCCTAAAATTGGCCTTCTATGAGGTTCCCCAATCCCTGCAGATCCTTGTACACCCGACCCTCTTAATAAGTTCATTATTACGGTTTCGGCTTGATCATCGGCTGTGTGACCCGTAAGAACTTGTGGAGGTAAAACCTTTATTCTTGCATCACGCGCCCGTGCTTCTAAGTTTGGACCGTCTTCAACGAACGCTTTAATGCGCCGTGCTTTGACACCTAAATCGCTGGCAACCTTAAAAACCATTTCGCCTTCATCATTAGAAGTCTCTCTAAGTCCGTGGTCTACATGCCACGCAGTTACTTTCAAATCAGCATTTACAGCTAACAAAAGTAAAGCTAACGAATCAGCCCCACCCGAAACAGCGCAATCAACTTTAGTTCCACTTATCGGGAATAAAGAACGACCTTGCAGTTCAGACATTAAATTACCGCTCATTGTTAAGCCTTTTAATTCGAGAAATCCAAAGATTAGGTTCCTTGATCTCCTCCAGTTTCGGCAAGTTGTCAGGATGTTCCCAAACCGTGTTCAAAAAATCTATCCCCTCTAACTCTTCAATAGCGTAAATAAATTCTTCCCCTTCTTCATATTGTGCCAATTTTGCTTCGATACCAATAAGTTTTTGGAAAATCTTTGAAACTCCGCTGACAGATTTCCTTCTTTGGCTAACTACTTTTTCGAATCTTTCTTGGTTTCTAACATGACCTTTTCCCGCTCGACTCATAATTACGTCACCATGACCTTCAAGTAGAGTCATGAGAGCAGCTATGTCCTTGACTGAATCTTTCTGATTCATCGCTGTGAAAAAATTAGGCATTTTAAATTCAGTAAAACGTGAATTACCAGAATCTTTCAAGAGTTTTATTTTTGAATTAGTTTTCTCTTTTGATTGATCCGTAGCAATTTGAACTTCTTGAAGAAGATTTTTTACCAGCGATAAATAGTGTTCTCTCATCCAAGACACACCTGTGAACTGAGCTCTGTGTGTTAATTCATGAATGGCTAGCCATAACCGGAACCCATCTGAATCAAACGCGTACCGGCGTTCTATCGCACAAATATTGGGGCCGACATAATAAACCAAGTCTTGATCTTTCAAATCTTCATTATCTAAAACTAATAAATCATATTGGCCCAAAACTCGTGTTGACATCCAACCTAAAACTGCACCTATCTCCAAAGCCGCCACACGTGAAGAGATAGAAGCTTTCTTCGTTGCAGAATCTTCTGCCATCACTGGTTTTAATAAACGTTTTAGGGAAGAAAAATTTGCTCGGATCCAACCACTTCTATCGACAACTTTGGCTCTTGCTTCACCCGAAAAAGATTTTAAACCTGTTGAAGTTTCTACCAATTTTTCAGCAGTTGAAGTGAAAGCAGTAAAAGATTCATTCAAACCTTTTAGGTAACTCACATCATTAAAAGGAGCTCTGTTAGCTATTTGATTAGCTACCTTTTCTGCTAGACCCCAATCAACTGTCATGCCTTCTACAGAGCTAGCCTGATAACGCTCCACAGGAATACCTGGAAGTTAACGCTTGGGATAACGCGTAGAAGAGACTTTCCCTAAATAGCCAATCAAAGCAGCGATTAAAGAGACGACTCCAACTACTACCAAGGGAACAGCTAACCAATAGTGCCAAATTACTCCACCAATAATATTCATAAACAAATCCTACGTTAATTGACAAAAAAGATGACACTTTTCTGAGCCCGCGCGGGGAATTGAACCCCGGACCTGTTCATTACGAATGAACCGCTCTGCCAACTGAGCTACACGGGCGCAAATGCAATATTAGTGTCGACAATTAAACATGAGACACAAAAGTATTTTTAAGCTCTTTCTAGGGGGGCCCATGCCAATAAAAGCCTTTTTTCCCCTTTAGAAGAAAAAGAAATAACTGCTTCAGCTCTGTCTCCAGACCCGCTTACACTCACTACTACGCCCGCACCCCACGCTTTATGTTTTACATCATCTCCAGGTTGCAAAGCCAACAAATGCGCTTCCGTTGACGTTGCGTCTTTTTTAGTCTGACTTGTTCCTTTTCCGAAAATTCTTCCCGATGGCTCTTCAGAAGAAAATTGATCCGCTGGAATAAAATCCCATTCGTCTATATCCGAATAACTTTCAGTTGAACTTTCGAAACTTCTAACACTTTTTCGTGACCCTTCACGTTGTACCAATCCATCTGGAATATCGTCTAAAAATCTACTAGGTGGGTTGTACTGAGTTTGCCCGTGCAACATTCGACTCCAAGCATTGCAAAGGTGGAGGATTTTTCTTGCCCTTGTGATTCCTACATAAGCTAATCTTCGCTCTTCTTCCATTTGATCCGGGTCCCCCAAAGCTCTGACATGTGGAAAAATACCTTCTTCCATGCCAAGGAGAAAAACAACTGGAAATTCAAGTCCTTTAGCAGCATGAAGTGTCATTAGTAGAACTTCTCCTTCACCCAAATCAAAACTCTCGTTTGGTATCTCATCAGTGTCTGCTACCAAGCCAACGCGTTCCAAAAATTCCGAGATATCCGAAAATTCAGAGGCAGCACCGACTAATTCAGACAAATTTTCCAAACGACCCTCAGCTTCAATCGTTCTCTCTTGTTCTAAATCACTTATGTACCCTGACTGTTCTAAAGAAAATTCAATTATGTCTGCAGGTCCGAGATCGAGACGAGATTGTGATTCCTCAAGTAAATTTAAAAAAGATTCAATTCCTTTCAGTGCTTTGCCTGACACTCCAGCTTTGGAAGCGTCAAAAAGTGAAAGAAACAAATCAATTTGGTTTTTATCTGCCCATTCTTCTATCTTGCCTAATGAAGTGTCTCCTACTCCACGCTTTGGAACATTGATTACGCGCCTAAGTGCAACTTCATCCAAAGGATTTACTGCTAAACGCAAATATGCGAGAGCGTCTCTAACTTCACGTCGATCGTAAAATCGTGTACCTCCAACAACGCGATATGCCATACCTAACCTATTTAGTTGCTCTTCGACAGCTCGGCTCTGGGCGTTTGTCCGATAAAAAATTGCAACATCAGATAGTCCTAAGTACCCCGCTTTTTTATAAGAAATAATCTTTTCTGCAACCCAGTTAGCCTCGTCGTCTTCGTTGCTGGCTTGATACAGAACAATCGATTCGCCTTCACCTTCTTCTGTCCATAGTTCCTTTGGTTGACGACCAGAATTTCTGCTTATAACTTCATTTGCTGCATCAAGTATTGTTTGTGTTGACCTGTAGTTCTGATCCAAAACTATGACCGTTGCGTCGGGAAAAGATTTTTCGAAATTAAGAATATTTCTTACATCTGCTCCTCTGAACTGATAGATCGACTGATCACTATCACCTACTACACAAATATTTCGGTGTTGAGCTGCGAGGAGAGAAACAAGTTCATTTTGAATCAGATTTGTGTCTTGATACTCATCCACAAGAACGTGTTTGAAACGATTTTGCCACTGCTCCAAGATTGACTCATTTTTCCTAAAAAGAACCACTGTATTGAGTAACAAGTCGTCAAAGTCCATTGCACTTGCTCTCTTAAGTCTTGCTTGGTATTCAACGAAAATTTCACTCACCTTCTGGTCATAAGGGTTCTCTGAACTGTCTAAGTAGTCATTAGGATTTATTCCTTCATTCTTCAAAGTTGAAATTTTTGACAGCAGCGCTCGGGGAGGAAATCTTTTTAAATCAAAATTTAAATCTTTTATTACGTGACCCATTAAACGAGCAGCATCACCTTGATCGTAAATTGTGAAATTCGGTGAGAATCCAATTTCATCTGATGACTGTCGCAAAATTCGAACACATGCTGAATGAAAAGTTGAAACCCACATCTTATGGGCTACTGATCCTACGAGTTCTACTACTCTGTTTCTCATTTCTTCTGCAGCTTTATTTGTAAAAGTAATTGCCAGAATTTCAAAGGGTGAGATTCCCTTTTCATTGATCAGGTAAGCGATTCTGCTTGTTAGTACTCTTGTTTTTCCTGAACCAGCGCCTGCTACTACAAGAAGAGGGCCGTTCCCGTGGGTTACGGCTTCACTCTGAGCAGGGTTTAATTTGAGATTAGGTTCTGCATTCTCTTCTGTGCTTGGAAAAAGTTCAGCCACAGGATCACCCTACTTGGGGTATGGGACTTACTCGGTTAAGACAAATAATTAAGATCGACCTTGACTACCAAAGCTGATCTGCATACCGATCGGTTCCAACTACTGTCGCAAAAAATGGAGCAGCAAAAAGTATTTTGGCCTTGTCTGATGAATCAACTGCTTTTCCATATTCGATAAAATCATCCCAGACTTCGCGAGGATCCTTTTCTATGAAGAAAAGCTGTACGTATCGGTTTTCGCCTCCTGGAGAGGTACCAAGGTCCATTGGTGCTTTGCCAGTCATTTCATCCTGACCGGGAACTGGTTTCCATATAGAACAAGATTCTGCAGCCCCAGATTTAAAAACAGTTGATAAAGCAAGGCTCTCCAGCCAGTCTTCAAATTCAAAAGTATTTATTTCAGGATTTTTCTCGATCGAAACTGAAACAAGACCTTTATATCCATGGTCTAAAGCCAACTCCATGGGCACTGGGTCATCATCGCGATAATAATTTCTCACATGATCATACAAAGCCGTATGTGCATGCTT